>JAJDYL010000181.1 GCA_022825195.1 Alphaproteobacteria bacterium | reverse complement strand
GCGGCCGGCGCGAGGCGCTCCAGCAGCATCGCCGCCAGTTCGGGTCGGGGGTCGGTTGCGGTCATTCGTGCCTCCCTGGGGGCAAAGGGCGGGACGGGGTGTCCCTGTTTCGCGCGTAATGCGTGCGCTTGTGCGTGCGCGGGCGGGCGGGCGTATCGCGGCGGCGCGGTTCGTGCGCGTGATTGCCCGCGTGCCCGTACGCGCAACAGTGCGCGGAACGGCGGACACACTTCTCCCGTGACTTTCTCGGGGGTTTTCGAAAATGGCGCCGCCGGCCGCGCGACGCCGGAGAAACGGCTCCGGATACCGCTTCTCCGGGCCCTATATCAGCATACTTTCCTACATGTCAAGCGATGAAACGAATAAAAAGTGAAAATATCTGATTTTTTTCATATCGCGTGAGGCTGACAGGGGTATCGACCCGATCCCTGCTTTCATGGCTGCCGGATCCGCACATCCCCGGCACCAGCCTTGCATCGCATGGCTCCCCGCCTGCCGCAACGGCGGTGCCGGACCGTGCCCGGACTTGTTCCGGGTGTCCGGGGCTGCCGCGAGGACCGAGGCTGGACCCCGGATCGAGTCCGGGTGACGGTTGTGGGTCGTGCGATGCAAAGTTGACGCTGGGGATGTGTGCATGCGGCAGCGCTTGCGGGGGAGGTCGGGCAGGGGGCGGCTTCCGCGTCAGCGGCAGCGGGGGCCGAACCCGGGCAAGGATCCGTCGCGCCGGGCGGGAAGGGAGAAAAATCGAAGGCTCCGGGATGAGTCCTGCATTGTGCTCTCCGGTATCGGTCGATCGACAAGGCAGCGCCGGAAGAGAAACAGCACCCGCACCGGATCGGGTGATTTCAATGCCCATTGCGGGAATGCGCCAGATACAAAGCCACAATCCAGGCGGCCGACTCCCGCCGGAATTGCGGTCAGGTGTCGCCCGAATTTGCAGCCGCCGCCGTTGACTCAAATCCGTCCACGGGCCTAGAGTGCTTTCGAGACCAGCTATTCTTGCAGTCCAAGGATGATCGAATGAAAAAAATAAAGAAATTCCGGGGTGTACTCATTGCGGCTTTGTCGTTGGGGGTTCTTTTAAGTGGATGCTCCGGCGGTCCCGCCAATCTCTCCCCATTCGAGTCCGCGCAACGTGACACCAATAGGGGCGATCCTGTCGCACAATTCAATCTCGGAGTGATGTACCACAAGGGTGAGGGTGTCGCACGCGATCTGCAAACAGCGGCAAAGTGGTACGGCCTTTCCGCCGAACAGGGTTGGCCTGCCGCAGAAACCAATCTGGGCCATATGTATTACAACGGCCAGGGAGTGAAACAGGACAAGGTCGAGGCGTTGAAGCTGTACCGTTCAGCGGCGAACAACGGAGACGGATTGGCGTTCGCAAAAGTCGCTTTTGTGTATTACAAAGGGGAAGATGGTGTACTTGCGCGGGATGTAAGGAAGGCGGCTGAGTGGATGCGAAAAGCGGCGGAAAAGGATGTACCTGAAGCGCAGGCTGCCCTGGGCGTGATGTATTTGGAGGGTGATGGAGTTGCTCAGGACAGCAAGGAAGCTTTACGCTGGCTGCACCCGGCGGCTTTGCGAGGTCAAGAGTTGGCGCAGTACAACCTTGGCCGTATGTACGACCAAGGCAACGGGGTACCGGCCGACAAGAAGGAGGCATACATCTGGTATTCCCTGGCGAAAGAAAACGGCGTGGACGAAGCAGCGTTGCATTTGCTTTCAGCCCTCCTTTCACTAAGTGTGGCAGAGATGAAGGCGGCAAATGCCCAACTGTCAACGCGCAGGGAAGAGATCCTGAAACGTCAGGGGAGCGACGACAGGACGTGGAATTTCCACTGATACCGTGACCGCCCCTTTCGCCGGTCGTCCCGGTTGACGAGGGGCGAAGGGACACCTGTCATGGCTCGCTCGTCATTTGGAATTACAATTCTTACTCGTCCTCCTTGTAGTAATTGAATGCCTGCTCCGAAGTCATGTTCATCACCCGCGCCTTGCAGTTGGCCAATGCCTTCCCATGCACAGCCCTGTACCCGGCGAGCTGTTCCTTCTCTCCGGACAAGGCCGCCTCCGCCGTGAGCTGGTCGACGGGAGCGCCTTTCACGAGCCAGCAGGCCCTGCCGGAGTGGACATATCCTTTCTTGTCCCGATACTGATAGGTTGAGCACTTCTGTTGCTCCCAATAACCCAATTCCAGCGCCCTCTCGATTTTCTGGACGGCATCGACGGACCTGTTTACCTCGTTGTGCAGCGCTTCGACCTCCGGGCGTTTCTCGCAAACATAGCCGGCCCTTTCTTCTGCCGACATGTCCTGCAGGTCGCTCAACGATGCGCCGCAGCCTGTCAACAGGAAGGCGGACAGGACTGTGAGCGTCTGCAGCAATTCCCGTTTCCTCATGCTTTCTCTCCCGCGGCAATATGAAACGAAACACGCGCAGGGCCGGGGATGCGAACTGCGGAAATCGGAAAACCGCGACACCGCGCGCCCCCTCTCCCTGCTTCAACCGTCCGATTTTTTCGCTGGTGTCGTCAAGCTTGTAGCGGTGCTGCGGAACCTGTTAACGACATCTGTCGATCGCCTTACGGGCGGGTTGCGAAGCGGGAGGGGCCGCGTTGGGCTTCGAGCCGCTGCTGGCTCCATTCGGCCCACTCGCACAGCATGGGCCGGGTCTCGCGGGGGTCGATGAGCTCGTGCATGGAGAAGCTCTCCGCCCTGCGCGCGGGGGACAGCGTTGCCGCCATGCGCGCTTCGATCTCGGCGCGTTTCGCCTCCGGGTCCTCGGCGGCGGCGATCTCGCGCCCGAAGGCGACCGCCACGCCGCCTTCGAGCGGCAGTGCGCCCATCTCGGCCGAGGGCCAGCCGAGAACGTAGGAGCCGGGGCCGTAATGCGCGGCGGCGGCGACGCCGTACGACTTGCGCACGATGACCGAGGCCCAGGGCGACCGGCAGGTCGCCGCCGCCAGCACCGCGGCCGTGCCGGCCCGGATGGCGCCCTCCTGCTCGGCACGGCTGCCGATCATGAAACCGGGTTCGTCCACGAAGCTGACGATCGGCAGGTTGAAGGTCTCGCAGAACTCGATGAACCGCCGCGCCTTGCGCGCGCCGTCCGCCGTCATGGCGCCGGCATAGAAGCGCGCATCGTTGGAAAACACGCCGACGGGCCAGCCGTTCAGGCGCGCGAGCATGGTGATCTGGCCCGGACCGTACTGGCGCGACATCTCGAACACCGAGTCGCGGTCCACGATCAGCGAGATGGCCCGGCGCATGTTGAAGAACTTGCGCCGGTTCTCCGGCACGATGCTGCGCAGAGCCTCGTCGGCGCGGGCCGGATCGTCGTCCGTGTCCGCGCGGGCCGGCACCTGCCAGGCGTTTTGCGGCAGGTAGGAGAGGAACTGCCTGATCTGCGCGAGCGCGTCGGCCTCGTCCTCGGCGATATTGTCGATGGCGCCGCTCTTCGCATGCACCTGGACGCCGCCCAGCTCCTCCTTGGTCACGTCTTCGCCGAGCGCGCGCTTGACGACCGCCGGACCGGCGATCAGCACCTGGGCGGTTTCCCTCGACATCACCGAGAAATGCGCGGCAACCAGGCGGGAGGCCGGCAGGCCCGCAACCGGACCGAGGGCCGCTGTCGCCACCGGCACGGCGCCCATGCACTCGGCCACAGAGGCGAACCGGTGCGGGGCGTGCACGGCCTCGCCGACCGGGCCGCTTCCGCCGGCCCCGGTGACGCTGCCGCCGCCGCCCTCGTGCAGGCGGATGAGCGGCACGCGGTATTGCAGCGCGAGGTCCTCGATATAGACGCTCTTGCGCAGGCCGGCCGCGTTCGGGGAGCCGCCGCGCACCGTGAAGTCCTCGCCGCCGACGACGACCGGCTGCCCGTGGATGCGTCCCATGCCGACGACGAAATTGCCCGGCGTGAAGCTCTTGAGCGTGCCGTCGGCATTGCGCTCGGCCCCGCCGGCGCCGCGCCCGTGCTCGCGAAAGCTGTCCGGATCGACCAGGCCGTCGATACGCTCGCGGACGGTCAGGCGACCCTGCGCGTGCTGGCGGGCCACCGCCTCGGGGCCGCCCTGTTCCAGCGCCGCCTTGCGCTTGGCGTGAATATCCTCGATTTCGCGGGACCAGCCCATCGATCCATCCTTGCAGTTCCGAATGCCGTCAACCGGTGCGCTCGACGGCGGCGCGCAGCATAGCAACGGCGCATTCGACGGCGGCGCGGCGTATTTCCGTGCGGTCGCCGTCGAGAGCGTGTTTCGATGCAACCGTTTCTCCGCCCCTGGAGGCAACCGCCAGCCAGACGGTGCCGACCGGTTTCTCCGCCGAACCGCCGCCCGGACCGGCCACGCCCGTGACGGCGACGGCGAGGCTCGCATCCGGGCCGGCGCGGGCCATCGCTCCGGCTGCCATTTCCCGCGCCGTTTCGCCGCTTACCGCGCCGTGGGCCGCGAGGGTTTCCGCGCTGACGCCGAGCATGTCCTGCTTGGCTTCGTTGGAATAGGTGACGAAGCCGCGTCCGACCACATCGGAGGAACCGGGTATCTCGGTCATCAGCGAGGCGATGAGGCCGCCGGTGCAGGACTCGGCCGTCGTCAACCGGAGCCCCCTGCTGCGGCAGGACTCCAGCAGGGCTTCCGCCGCCTCGAGCAGGTCCTCAGAAAAGAACGCCATCGCCCAACCCCCAACTGGCCAGATGGAGCAATGCAGCCGCGCAGGCCGCCGCCGCGACATCGTCCGCCATAACCCCCGGTCCTCCCGATATCTTCCGCTCGATCCATCCTATCGGCGGCGGCTTGGCTATGTCGAAGAGGCGGAATGCGGCAAAGCCGAGACCGTAGGCGAGGAGGTCGAGCGGCAGCGTGGCCAGCACCAGCCATTGCCCCACGACTTCATCGACCACGACCGGGCCGGCGTCGCGCTCGCCCGTCGCCCGTTCATGGCGCGCGGCCGCCCGGCAGCCGGCAATGCCGACCAGCGCCGCTGCGCCGGCCAGCGCCCAGGGGCCGCCCGCCCAGACAATTGCCCATGCCGGCGGCAGGGCGGCAAGCGAAGCCCAACTGCCGGGCGCCCCGGGGAGGCGCCCCAACCCGAAGACGGTGGCGACGGGGTGTTCCCAATTCACGGCAACGCCAGGGTCGCCGTCGCCTGGGCGGCTATGCCTTCGCCGCGTCCGGTAAAGCCCAGCTTTTCCGAAGTCGTCGCCTTGACCGACACCCGGTCCACCGGAATCGCCAGAATCCGGGCGAGCTCCGCGCGCATGACGGCGCGGTGGGGGCCGATCTTCGGCGTTTCGCAGACCAGGGTCACATCGCAATGCAGGATGCGCCCGCCCCGCGCCGCTGCCATGTCCCGCGCACCGGCGAGGAAAATCTCCGAGGCCGCGCCGCGCCATTCCGGGTCGCCCGGCGGGAAGTGCTGTCCGATATCGCCCTCGGCCAGGGCGCCGATGATGGCGTCCGTCAGCGCGTGCATGCCGACATCGGCGTCGGAATGGCCGGAGAGCGCCCTGTCATGCGCGATACGGACGCCGCAGAGCGTGACACCGTCGCCGGGTACGAGCCGGTGGACATCGAAGCCGTGGCCGGTGCGGATATCCGGCCCCGGGAGGCGGGCGGCGTCGCCGGCCTCGGTGATCTTTTCGAGCCGGGCGTCGCCCTGCACCACGGCGATGCTAAGCCCGGCGGCTTCGGCCAGCGCCGTGTCGTCGGAATAGGAGGCGGGCGCGGCGTCCCGGTGGGCGGCCAGCAATGCGGGATAGCGGAAGCCCTGCGGCGTCTGGATGCGCCAGAGGCCGTCGCGGGAGACGGTGCCGACCGACCGGCCTTCCTCCACCCGCTTCAGCGTGTCGGCGACGGGCAGGCCCGGCGCGGCGCCGTCATGCGTCTCCAGCGCCTCCAGAAGCCGCCGCACGACCGCCGGGGGGAGGTCGGGGCGCGCGGCGTCGTGGACCAGGACGAGTCCGGGCGGATCGCCGGCCAGCGCCTCCAGGCCGTTGCGGACGCTGGCCTGGCGGTCCGGCCCGCCGAAGACCGGCGGCAGCAGGTCCAGCCCGGCCGTCGCAGACCGGTATCGCTCGAGATCGTCCGGGTGAATGACGCAGGCGACCGGCATGAACGGACGCAGCGCCATTGCGGCGGCGGCCAGGACGGTGGTGCCGCCGAAGGGCAGATACTGCTTCGGGGCCGGGCCGCCGAAGCGCGTGCCCCGGCCTGCCGCGACGATGAGGGCGATACGGTCCCGCATGGCGGGAGAGCATATTCCAGAACCGCGAAGGCGGCGCAACGGGCGGATCGTTGCAATCCAGAGTTGATTAGCAATTAAGCAGTCGCTATCTGGTCCATAAAGTAGGCAATTCGAGGACTCATGACAGGCGCGGCGGCCATACTTTCGGCCTTGAACGCGGCCGTGCTCACGGTGGACCGCACCGGAGCCGTGACCTCCTTCAATCCCGCGGCCGAGGGCCTTCTCAACATCGGCGCGCCGCAGGCGCTGGGACAGCCGCTCAGCCGGATCCTGCCGGCGGACCACCCGCTGTTCGGCATGATCGACATCGTGCGCGACCAGGGCGTCAACCTGACAGAGTACGAAGTTTCGATCGAGACGCCGCGCGTGAAACTGCCCGTGGTCGTGGCGCAATTGTCGCCGGTGGGCGACGGCCCCGATGCCGTTGCGGTCATGCTCGTGCCGATGACCCTTGCACGCGAGATCGACAGGCACCTGGCGCATCGAGGCGCGGCCCGTTCGGTGGGCGGCATGGCGGCCGTGCTCGCCCACGAGATCAAGAACCCGCTTGCCGGTATCCGGGGCGCGGCCCAGCTCATCGAGGCGAATGTCGAGGCCGGCGACCGGGAACTGGCGGCCCTCATTCGCGACGAGGCGGACCGGGTCACGGCCCTGGTCAACCGCATGGAGGCGTTCGCGGGGCCTGACGGTCTGGAACGCAGGCCCGTCAACATCCACGAGGTCCTCAACCGGGTGCGCAAGGTGTCGGAAACGGGTTTTGCATCGGGGATCGCGTTCGTGGAGGAATACGATCCGTCGCTGCCTCCGGTTCCCGGCGACCATGACCGGCTGGTGCAGGTGTTTCTCAACCTGGTGAGGAACGCCGCGGACGCCTGCCCCGAAGAGGGCGGCGAGATCGTGCTGCGCACCGTTTACCGGCATGGGGAGAGGCTCGCGGTTTCCGGAAGCGGCAGGCGCGTGCACCTGCCGCTCGAGGTCTCGGTCCAGGACAATGGACGCGGCATACCGGAGGAGCTGCACAGGACGCTCTTCGACCCGTTCGTGACCGGCGCGCAGGGCGGGCAGGGGCTCGGCCTCGCGCTTGTCGCCAAGATCGTGGACGAGCATGCAGGCGCGGTGGCGTTCGAAAGCGAGCCCCGACGCACTGTCTTTCGCGTGCTGTTGCCTATAGACACCGAGGAAGCGAGGAAGGAGGTGCGCGGTGAGCGCTACCGTTCTAATCGCCGACGATGACCGCGCCGTGCGGACCGTGCTCAGCCATGCGCTCGGGCGCGCCGGCTACGAGGTCAAGGCGACCAGCAACGCCGCGACGCTTTGGCACTGGGTCCAGGACGGCGAGGGCGACCTGGTGATAACCGACGTGGTGATGCCCGACGAGAACGGCCTGGACCTGGTGCCCCGGATACGCCGGCGGAGGCCGGAGTTGCGCGTGATCGTGATGAGCGCCAGATCGACCCTGCAAACCGCCGTGAAGGCGGCGGAACGCGGCGCGTTCGAATATCTGCCCAAGCCCTTCGACATCGCCGAACTGATCGGAATCGTCCAGCGGGCCCTCAGCGCCCCGCTCGCGGACCCGCCGGTCGACCGGGAGGAGGAAGAAGCCGGCCGCCTGCCCCTGATCGGCCGGTCTCCGGCGATGCAGGAAATCTACCGGGTCGTCGCCCGGCTGGTCGGCGTCGACCTCACGGTGACGATCACCGGCGAGTCCGGCACGGGCAAGGAGCTGATCGCCCGCGCGCTGCACGACTACGGCGTCCGGCGCAACGGCCCGTTCGTCGCGATCAACATGGCGGCGATCCCGAAGGACCTTATCGAGGCGGAGCTGTTCGGGCATGAGCGCGGCGCCTTTACCGGCGCCGCCCAGCGCATGGCCGGACGGTTCGAGCAGGCGGACGGCGGCACGCTGTTTCTGGACGAGATCGGCGACATGCCGATGGAGGCGCAGACCCGGCTTCTGCGCGTGTTGCAGGAAGGCGAATACACGCGCGTCGGCGGCCGGCAGCCGCTTCGCGCCAACGTCCGCATCGTGGCCGCCACCCACCGCGACCTGCGCGTCGCCATCCGGCAGGGCCTGTTCCGCGAAGACCTTTTCTACCGGCTGAACGTGGTGCCGCTGCGGGTGCCGCCGCTGCGCCAGCGCCGCGAGGACATTCCCGAACTCGTCGCCCATTTCCTGGCCGTCGCGCGCCGCGAGGGCCTTGGCGCCAAGACGATCGACAGCGAGGCGATGCGGCGCCTTCGCGCCTATTCCTGGCCGGGCAATGTCCGCGAACTCGAAAACCTGATCCGGCGGGTCGCGGCCCTCTACCCCCAGGACACGGTCGGCGTCGATATCGTCGAGTCGGAACTGGCGGAGATCGCGGAGGAGCCTTCCGACGAACTTCCGGTGCGCGCGGAGCGGGCCGAGTCGCTCGGCGAAGCGGTGGATATTCACCTGCGCCGCCACTTCCCGCTCCATGGCGACAGCCTCCCGGACCCCGGTCTCTACGAGCGGATCGTCCGCGAGGTAGAGCGGCCCCTGATCCAGCATTGCCTTGCCGCGACGAACGGCAACCAGATCAGGTCGGCCGAAATCCTCGGCCTCAACCGCAATACGCTGCGCAAGAAAATCCGCTATCTCGAAATCCCCGTGGTCCGCGGTATTCGCTGATGCCGGGGCGCTTCGGCAATCTCCCGGCGATGCGCAGATGGGCCGCCTTCGCCTTTGCCGGCCTTGCAGCGTTTTCCGGCGTGCTCACCTATCTGGTGATGACCGGCACGGTGCCGCTCATTCCGCCGACCGTCCCCAATGTGGTCATCCTGCTGGTCGTCGACCTCGTGCTGCTGGTGTTGCTGGCGGCGGTCGTCGGCTACCGGGTGCTGTCGCTCTGGCGCGAGCGGCGGCGCCGGCGGGGCGGCTCGCAGCTTCACGTCCGCCTGGCCGTGCTGTTCACCGTCGTTGCGCTCGTCCCGACGGCGCTGGTCGCGCTGTTCACCGTGCTCTTCTTCCATTACGGGCTGCAGGGCTGGTTCAGCCAGCGGGTGCAGACCGCCCTGGACAGGTCGCTTGCCGTGGCGGAGGCCTACCTGGAAGAGCACCGGCGGGTGCTGGTCGCCGACTCGCTCGCCATGGCAAACGACCTGAGCCGCGGCGGTCCGGCGCTGTTCGCCAATACCCGCGGGCTCGAAAATGTCCTCGAAGCGCATGCGAGCGCCCGCTCGCTCTCCGATGCCCAGGTCCTGCAGCCCGGGGGAGGGCGCGTGCTGGCCCGCTCGATGTTCTCTTTCGGGGCGGTGTTTTCGCCCGTTCCCGAGTGGGCGCTGGATGCGGCCCGGCGCGGGGAGGTCGCAATCGTCGAGGACCGGGAAGGGGACCGCCTCGGCGCGTTGCTGCGTATAGGCGGCCTCGACGAAACCTTCCTCTATATCGGGCGGTATGTGGACCCGATCGTCGTCAACCAGGTGACGCGGGTGCGCTCGGCGGTGGCGGAATACACCGCCTTCGAAGGGCGGCGCACCGAGATCGAATACACGTTCGCGATGATGTTTGCGACCGTGGCGGCCCTGTTCATCTTCGCCGCCGTCTGGGTGGGCTTCAATCTGGCAGCGCAACTGGCGGAGCCGATCACGGAGCTGATCTCGGCGGCCAACCGGGTGCGGGGCGGCGACCTGACGGCGCGCGTGCCGGTCGATGCGCGCGAACGCGGGGAGATCGACGCGCTCGGCCGGGCGTTCAACCGCATGACAGGCCAGTTGGACCGCCAGCGCACCGCGCTCACCGACGCGAATTTCCAACTGGAAGAACGGCGACGCTTCACGGAAGCCGTGCTGGCCGGCGTCGCGGTCGGCGTAGTGGGCCTCGACGCGGAAGGCCGCGTGCATCTGCCGAACAGGGTCGCCTCCGACCTGCTGGACGTGGACCTGATGGAAAACCTCCAGCGCCCGATTACGGACATCGTCCCGGCATTCGACGCCGCCGTGCAGGCGGCGGCACGGCGTCCGGACCGGTCCGTGGAGACCGAGGTCGCGATCGAGCGCAACCGCCAACTGCGTACGTTCCAGCTGCGCGTTACCGCTGAACTCTCGCCCGACGGGCTGGGCGGCTTCGTGCTGACATTTGCGGACATCACAGACCTTCAACAGGCCCAGCGCACTGCCGCCTGGTCGGATGTGGCGCGTCGCATCGCGCACGAGATCAAGAACCCCCTGACACCGATCCAGCTTGCCGCGGAGCGTCTCGGCCGGCGCTACACCAGACAGATAAGGGACGATCCCGAAACCTTTTCGCTCTGCATCGATACCATCGTGCGCCAGGTCGACGACATGCGCCGGATGGTCAACGAGTTCGCTTCCTTCGCCCGCATGCCCGCCCCGGATCCGGTTGAAGCCGATCTTGCGGATATCGTGCGCCGGGCGGCCTTTCTGCAGGAGGAGGCGGCAGCGGACATCGACATCGACCTGCGCCTGCCGGACCGGCCGGTCACGCAGGTCTGCGACGCGCAATTGCTCGGCCAGGCGATCACCAACCTTCTGCTCAATGCGATGCAGGCGCTCGAAGGGGGAGGCGGCCGCATCCTCGTCACACTTGCGGAATCGCCGGATTGGACCGAAATATCCGTCGAGGATGACGGACCCGGCTTTCCTCCGGAGCTGCGATCTCGATTGACCGAGCCTTATGTCACGACCAAGGGACGGCGCGGCGCGGGCCTCGGGCTTGCCATCGTCCAGAAGATCGTCGAGGATCAGGGTGCGGCGCTTCATCTGGAGGATGGCGAGGCTGGCGGAGCCCGCGTCCGGATCGTTTTCCGGCGCAG
The DNA here is from genome assembly GCA_022825195.1 of Alphaproteobacteria bacterium. Taxonomy (GTDB): domain Bacteria; phylum Pseudomonadota; class Alphaproteobacteria; order Bin95; family Bin95; genus Bin95. The sequence goes on along the minus strand of JAJDYL010000181.1, from coordinate 11,954 downwards.
CGAGACCGCCTTGGAGCCGGAACAGGGCCGACTTCACAATGCATGACATCCTGATCGTCGATGACGAGAAAGACATCCGGCAGCTGATTACCGGCGTACTGGAAGACGAGGGTTTTGAAGCTCGAAGCGCAAGCAACAGCGACATGGCGCTGGAAGAGTTGCAGAAACGTCAGCCGAGCGCCCTGCTGCTCGATGTATGGCTGGAGGGCAGCCGCCTGAGCGGCATGGACCTGCTGCGCCATGTCCGGAAACGGCACGCCGACCTGCCGGTGCTGATGATAAGCGGTCACGGCAGCATCGAGACCGCTGTCTCTGCAATCCGGGACGGGGCCTACGATTTCGTTGAGAAGCCATTCAAGACCGACAGGCTGATCCTGGCGCTCTCGCGCGCGTTGGAGGCTTACCGGCTCAGGCGCGAGAACGCCGAACTGCGGCTTCATGCGGGCGCGGCGACGGAGCTGGTCGGCAAGTCGGCCGAGATCGGGCAGACGCGCAGCCTGATCGAGCGCGTCGCGCCGACGGGGAGCCGCATTCTCATCCAGGGGCCGCCGGGCAGCGGCAAGGAGGTGGCGGCGCGGACGATCCATCGCTGCTCGCGCCGGAGCGAAGGGCCTTTCGTCGTGGTCAATTGCGCCATCATGGCTCCGGCGCGGCTGGAAGAGGAGCTGTTCGGAAGCGAAGAGGGCGCGGGCAAGACGGGGCTGCTGGAGCTCGCGCACGGGGGCACCCTGCTGCTGGACGAAATTGCCGACATGCCGTCCGAAACCCAGGGCAAGATCGTCCGCGTTCTGCAGGAACAGACATTCCTGCGCGTCGGGGGGTCTCGACGGGTGAACGTCGATGTGCGCGTTATCGCCACCTCCAATCGGGACCTCGCGACGGAAGTGGCCCAGGGGCGGCTGCGTCAGGACCTGTTCTACCGGCTCAACGTCGTCCCGCTGGAGATCGCTCCGCTGCGCCGGCGCCGGGACGACATTCCCCATCTCGTCGACCATTTCCTGGAACTGTACGCCAGGCAGACGGGAGCCAACCCGCCGACCGTCGCCGAGGACGCAATGGCTGTGCTTCAGGCATATGACTGGCCGGGAAATGTCCGCGAGTTGCGCAATATCGTGGAGCGCCTGTCGATCCTGGCGCCAGGCGAAGGCGGAACGATCTTGCGCGCCAGCGCGCTGCCGCCGGAACTTCGCGAGGATGCGCCCGTTATCTCGCACTTCGAAAAGAGCGACGAGATGATGTCGCTGCCGCTGCGGGAAGCGCGGGAAATGTTCGAACGCGAATACCTGCTCGCCCAGATGCGCCGTTTCGGCAACAATATTTCCCGAACGGCGCAATTCATCGGCATGGACCGCTCGACGCTGCATCGCAAGCTCAGGACGCTGAACTCTTCGCCTGCCGGCGACCGGGACCGGCCGGCATGATCCCGCGGCCATGCGCGTAATCGTCTGCGGCGCCGGCCAGGTCGGCATCAATATCGCCCGCTACCTGGCGGCCGAACAGAATGATGTCACCGTCGTCGACCAGTCCTCGGAACTGATCGAACAGCTGGCCGAGACCCTGGATATCCGCGCGGTGGCCGGTCACGCTTCCAGCCCGGACGTGCTGGCCCGGGCGGGAGCCGAAGACGCCGACATGCTGATCGCGGTCACGCTCGTCGACGAGATCAACATGATTGCGTGCCAGGTCGCGCATTCGATGTTCAATGTGCCGACCAAGATCGCCCGTATCCGCCGACCGTCCTATCTCGACGGACACTGGGCCGACCTGTTTGCGCGCGAGGGAATGCCGATCGACACGATCATCTCTCCCGAGCGCGAGGTTGCGAGCGCGATCATGCGCAGGCTGTCCCGGCCCGGCGCGACCGAAATGATCCCGTTTGCGGACGGAAGGGTTCGGCTGATCGGGGTCCGCCTCGACGATGCGTGTCCGATCGTCAACACGCCGCTGCGCCAGCTGACGGCGCTGTTTCCGGACCTGAACATCAATGTCGTCGGCATCATCCGTGCCGAGCGGAAATTCGTCCCCAAGGCGCGCGACCAGATGCTGGTGGGCGACGAAGTTTATTTCGTTGTGGACCACGCCCATGTAACGCGGGCCATGGCGGCATTCGGCCACGAGGAAAGGGAGGCCGACCGCGCAGTCATAATCGGAGGGGGGAATATCGGGCACAGGCTGGCGAGCCTGATCGAAGCGGAACTCCCGCATGTGCGCTTGCGATTGATCGAGCGCGACCGCGACAAGGCCGCCGAACTGACCGACACATTGCGGCGGACGACCGTGTTGCAGGGCGACGCGCTCGCGGAAGAGCTTCTGGAAGAAGCCAACTATGAGAATGCGGACCTCACGATTGCGCTGACCGACGACGACGAGACCAACATTCTAGCATCGCTGCTCGCCAAGCGTGCCGGCGCGTCGCGCACCGTGGCGCTCATCAACAAGTCCGCTTACAGCGCGCTGGTAAGTCCGCTCGACATAGATGTCGTCATCAATCCGCGCGCGATCACCGTCTCCCAGATCCTTCAGCATGTCCGTCGCGGGCGCGTGCTTGCGGCGTTTTCGATCGGAGACGATTTCGGCGAGGCTCTGGAAGTGGAGATCCTTGAAACCTCCGTCGTGGTGGACAAGGACCTCAGGGTGCTCAAGATGCCTGCCGGGTCCATCGTGGGCGCCATCCTGCGCGGCGACGAGGTGATTATTCCCCGCGGACGCACCCTGATCCGGGCAGGGGACCGGATCGTGCTGTTCTCCATGGCGGGCGTTCTGAAGCGGGTCGAGCAGATGTTTGCCGTGCGTCTGGAGTTCTTCTAGCGACAGGGAAAGGAACCGGGTTGGCCAGAATCGCTTATGTCAACGGCCGCTATGTGCCGCATCGCGAGGCGGCGGTGCATGTGGAGGACCGTGGCTATCAGTTCGCCGACGGCGTTTATGAGGTTATCGCCGTGCGCGCCGGCCGGTTCGTCGATGCCGGTCCGCATCTCGACCGGCTCGACCGCTCCCTGCGCGAGTTGCGGATCGCGCCGCCGATGGATCGGCCGGCGCTCATTCATGTGTTGCGCGAGGTAATGCGCCGCAACCGCATCAACAACGGAATTGTGTATCTTCAGGCGACGCGCGGCGTCGCGCGCCGGGACCACCCCTTTCCGGCGGAATCCGAAACCGCCCTGGTGGTGACGGGAAGCCGCAGGCCGCCGCCCGATCCGGGGATTCTGGAAACCGGCGTCGATACCGTCTCCGTGCCGGACAATCGCTGGAAGCGCTGCGATATCAAGTCGGTCTCGCTGCTGCCGAACATCCTGGCCAAGCAGGCGGCGCGGGAGGCCGGGGCCTATGAGGCCGTGTTCGTGGACGAGCAGGGATTCGTCACGGAAGGCGGCTCAACCAACGTCTGGATCGTGACGCCGGGCGGGGAATTGCTCACTCGCGAACTCGACCACGGAATTCTCGCGGGCGTCACGCGCGGGACCGTCGTGAAGCTGGCGGAGAGGCTGGGCCTTTCCTTCGCCGAACGCCGCTTCACCATCGAGGAGGCCAGAAGGGCCCGCGAAGCCTTCGTCACCAGCGCGACCTCCTATGTGACGCCGGTGGTGCGTATCGACGACTCCGTAATCGGCAATGGCAAGCCCGGCTCGACAGCCCGCGCATTGTTCGAGGTCTATGCGCGCTACATGGAGCAGGGAGACGCCGCTGCATGACGCGCCCCGTCGTCCTCTTCGACTGGGACGGGACGCTTGTTGACAATTGGCCGGTCATCCATGAGGCGCTGGGAATGGCGCGCAAGTCGTTCGGATTGCCGCCCTGGAGCTTTGCCCGGACCATGCGCCATGTATCCCGCTCCGGCCGCGAGAGCTTTCCCGGGATGTTCGGCAAAGACTGGCGGCAGGCGAGCGACATGTTCTACGCCGCATTCGAAGCCCGGCACCTGGATGCGCTGACGCTGCTGCCCGACGCGGAAACCTGCCTCGACCGCCTGGAAGCGGCGGGATTTCCCCTTGCCGTCGTTTCCAACAAGAACGGGACCTATCTCCGGCGCGAGGTCGACCGCCTCGGTTGGACCGGGCGCTTCACGGCCCTGGTAGGCGCGGGGGACGCGCGCCGCGACAAGCCCGACGCCGCCCCGGTCCGAATGGCTCTGGGGGCCGCGCCGGGCAGTGGCTGGTGGGGGATTCGGACACCGATATCCGCACCGCGCGCAGCGCCGGCCTGCGCTCTGCAATCGTGCCCTATGCCAACGGACCCGCATTGAACCTGAAGGCCGATGCGCGCTGCGACAGTCTGGCCGCGATCCCCGACCTTGTCGCGTTCGGGCATGGCATCATTTAGAAGAGGGCCGGAAAGCTGCGGCGCATGCGTGTGTGGCCGGGCTGCCGTCCTCATGTGAGCCGGGGTCAACGCCGATGTCGCCTGCCAAGAAAAACAGGAATCTCCAGGACCTCTTCCTCAATCACATCCGGAAGGCAAAGTCCCCCGTTACGGTCTTCCTCATTAACGGCGTCAAGCTGCAGGGCCTGGTGGTTTCGTTCGACAATTTCTCGGTGCTGTTGAGGCGCGACGGCCATTCGCAGCTCGTTTACAAGCACGCGATCTCCACCATCATGCCCTCGACGCCGATCCAGCTTTACGAACCCGAGGAAGATCAGGCTTGAGCGATGCGGCGCTTGTCGTCCACCCGGTTGTCCGCAGGGATGCCATGCGGGCGCCCGAGGCGCGCCTTGCGGAAGCCGTCCGGCTGACCGAGTCCATCGGCGTCGGCGTTCCCGCAACCCGTATCGTGCGCCTTGCCCGGCCTCGCCCGGCGACCCTGCTCGGCAACGGCGCCATAGACGATGTGAAGGGCGCGCTGGAAGCGGAGAAGGCGAATCTCGTCGTTCTGGACGGCGCATTGACGCCCGTGCAGCAGCGCAACCTGGAACGGGCATGGGACGCCAAGGTCATCGACCGCACGGGCCTCATCCTGGAGATATTCGGCGCCCGGGCGCGCACGCGGGAGGGCGTGCTGCAGGTGGACCTCGCCGCGCTCAGCTATCAGCGGACCCGCCTTGTCCGGTCCTGGACGCATCTCGAGCGCCAGCGCGGCGGCGCGGGATTCCTGGGAGGGCCGGGCGAAGCCCAGATCGAGATCGACCGCAGGCTGATCGACGAGCGGATCGTCAAGCTGAAGCGCCAGCTGGAGGATGTCCGCCGCACGCGGGGCATCCAGCGCCGGGCCCGCAGGCGCGTGCCGTTCCCGGTCGTGGCGCTCGTCGGCTATACCAATGCCGGCAAGTCCACCTTGTTCAACCGCCTGACCGACGGCGGCGTCCTTGTGCAGGACCAGCTGTTCGCCACCCTGGACCCCACCATGCGCGGGTTGGACCTGCCGTCCGGGCGACGGGCAATCCTCTCCGATACGGTGGGCTTCATCTCGGACCTGCCGACGCAACTCGTCGCTGCGTTCCGCGCGACGCTGGAAGAGGTGGTCGAAGCGGATCTCATCCTTCATGTCCGCGACATTGCCGACCCCGACACGGGCGCGCAGAAGCACGACGTCGATCTGGTTCTGGACGAACTCGATGCGCATCTCACCCCCCGGCTGGAGTTGTGGAACAAGATCGACCTGCTCGATGCGGAACCTGCGGCCAATGGCGGGATCCCGGTGTCGGCGGTGACGGGGCAGGGCGTCGAGGACCTGCTGAAGACCCTGGACGTGGCGCTTTCGCAGTCTCGGCAGGCCTGTGAATTCGTCCTGCCGCCGGATGACGGCGCGGCGATCGCCTGGCTCTACAGGCATGGCGATGTGCAGCGGCGCGAAGACGGCGATGACCGGGTAACGCTGACCGTCGCCCTGGACCCGGCGGACAAGGCGCGGTTCGAGCGGCGGTTTCAGCCCGAGCGCAGCAGCCTGACCCCGGCATCGCGCTCGAAGAGGTAGAGCAGTATCCGCAGGGCCTCGCCGCGCGAGTCCGTCAGGGAAGGGTCGCGGTCCACGATCAGGCGGGCCTCGTCGCGGGCCATTCGCAGCATGCCGCCATGCTCGTCGAGGTCGGCGACGCGAAAGGCGGGCAGCCCGCTCTGCCGCGTACCCAGCAATTCGCCGGCGCCTCGCATTTCCATGTCCGCCTCGGCGATGCGGAACCCGTCGTCGCATTCCCGGAGAAGGCGCAGGCGCTTCTCCGCCGCCTGTCCGAGCGGCTCTCCGTAGAGCAGCACGCACGCGCCCGTCTGGCCGCCGCGGCCGATGCGGCCGCGAAGCTGATGCAGCTGCGCCAGGCCGAAGCGCTCGGCCTGCTCGATGACCATGATGTCCGCTGCCGGGACATCGACGCCGACCTCGATCACGGTAGTGGCCACGAGCAGGCTCGCCGTTCCTTCGGCAAACGCGGCCATGGCGCCTGCCTTCCGGTCCGCCGCCATCCGCCCGTGGATGAGCGCCACGCGGTTGCCGAAGACGGGTTGCAACTCCGCAAAACGCGCCTCCGCGGCTGCGGCGTCGCTGGTGTCGCTTTCCTCCACCAGCGGGCAGACCCAATAGGCCCGGCGCCCGTCGGCAACCGCCGCGCCTATGCGCTCCACCACCCTGTCCAGCTGTTCCATGCGCAGCACGCGCGTCTCCACGGGCTTGCGGCCGGGCGGCTTCTCATCGAGGCGCGAGGTGTCGAGGTCCCCATAGGCAGTCATCAATAGGGTTCGCGGAATGGGCGTCGCCGTCATGGCGAGCGTGTGGACGTCCCGGCCCTTGTCGGTCAGCGCCAGGCGCTGCTCCACGCCGAACCGGTGCTGCTCGTCGATGACGGCAAGGCGCAGGTCGGCAAAGGCGACTGCTTCCTGGAACAGGGCATGGGTTCCGGTGACGACGGGCAGCGCGCTGGAAGCCAGCGCGGCCAGCGTCGCGCGGCGCGGGCCCGCTCGCCCGCGGCCGGTCAGCAGGCCGACTTCCATTCCGGCGGGGGCCAGGAGGGCCGACAGGGTTTCGAAATGCTGCTGTGCCAGTATTTCCGTCGGCGCCATGACCGCAGCCTGGCCGCCGGCGTCGAATGCAGCGGCGGCGGCCAGCGCAGCGACGACCGTCTTGCCGCTGCCGACATCGCCCTGGAGCAAGCGCATCATGCGCTGGCCGGACATGAGGTCGCCGCCGATCTCCGCCAGGGATCGGCGCTGCGCTCCGGTCAGGGCGAAGGGCAGGTTGGCTTCGACGGTCCGGAATGCTCTGCCGCCGAGCGGGTAGGGCCGCGCGGCGCTGCGGCGCTGATGGTGTCGGACGAGCGCCATGGCAAGCTGGCTCGCCAGCAGTTCGTCATAGGCGAGGCGGCGGCGCGCGGGATGCCCCGCCAGCACGCCGGCGCCGTCAGCGGGCCGGTGCGTAGCGAGGAGCGCGTCCCGCCATCCGGGCCACGCCTCGCGCGCCAGCACGGAAGGCGACTGCCATTCCGGCAGTTCCGGTGCCGCATCGAGGGCGGAGGCGACGGCCCGGCGGTAGACCCGCGGACCGAGCCCCTGGGTCGATGGATAGACCGGCTCCACCGCCATCGCCGGCGTCCACCGCTCAGGCCGTTCGATCACGTCGGGATGGGCGATTTGCGGGGTCGAGCGGTACCACTCGACGAGGCCGCTCACCACCCGGGTCTCGCCGACCGGCAGTGCAGAAGTCAGGTAGTCGGCGCGCGCATTGAAAAACACAAGGTCGATGGCGCCGGTGTCGTCCCGGCAGCGCACCTTGTAGGGCAGGCGGGTGCGGGGAGGCGGCGGACGGTGCGCCTCCACGAGCAGGGTGAAGGTGGCGATACGCCCCTCCGGCGCCTCGGCGACGGAAGGCGAGAGGCGCCGGTCCACCAGCCCGGTCGGGAGCTTCAGGCAGAGATCGATCTTGCGCGGACCCGCGACCCTGTCGATCAGACCGGCGATGCGCGGGCCGACGCCCGGGATCGTCGTGACCGGCTGAAACAGGGGAAACAGGATTTCGGGTCGCAACGCCCTGTCTCCATGGCTGACATCCCTCGGTCGGCAATTTATACCACCCGGTCCGGGAGAGGGGGCGAAGCCTTGAAGGACCTGTTCGAAACAAGACGGAAACGGCTGCGGTTCCGGGCCTGGCACCGGGGCACGAAGGAGGCCGACCTTCTGCTCGGGCCGTTCGCGGATGCCAATCTGGATGGATTCGACGAAGAGGATCTGCAGCGTTTCGAGCTGCTTCTGGACCGGTCCGATCCGGAGATCATGGATTGGGTCACCGGGACGGTTGAGCCGCCGGACGATTCGGTCGTCGCGCGCCTGATCGGCTCGGTGGCCGGCGCCGGATGATCCCGCTGCTGCGCCACGCAGGACGGGTTCGCCTCGGCGGTGCGCCGCCGGGGCACGACGCGCGCGTGCTGGCGTCGCTGGCCGGGGCCGGGGGGCCGGTCATCCATATCTCGCGCGACGATGCGCAAATGGCGCGCATGGCGGATTGCCTCGGTTTTTTCGCCCCTGAGCTCAAGCCGATGCGGTTCCCGAGCTGGGACTGCCTGCCTTATGACCGCAACTCGCCGCGCAATGACATCGTATCCGAGCGCCTCGCAACCCTGGCGGCGCTGGCGGACGGGGTGCGGCCCGGTATCCTGCTGACTACCGCCAACGCCTTCCTGCAGCGCGTGCCGCCGCAGGCCGAACTCGCAGGCAGCCGGTTTTCGGGCGAAGCCGGCGGCGCCCTGGATCTGGAGGCTCTGCTCGCCTTCCTGGGGCGGCATGGCTACCAGCGCGCCGAAACCGTCATGGAACCCGGCGAATACGCGGTGCGCGGCGGTCTTGTCGATCTCTTTCCTGCGGGAGCGGCGGCGCCGCTGAGAGTCGATCTGTTCGGCGACGAGATCGACGAAATCCGCAGTTTCGACCCGATGGACCAGCGCAGCACCGACCGGACCGAACGCTTCGACCTGGTGCCGGCGAGCGAGGTCGTGCTGACCCGGGACAGCATTGCCCGTTTCCGGGAGGGATACCGCGCGGCCTTCGGCGCCGTAACGGCCGACGACGCGATCTACGAAGCGGTGTCCGCAGGTCGTCGCGTCGCCGGTATCGAACACTGGCTGCCGCTCTTCTACGACGAACTGGAAACCCTGGCGGACTACCTGCCGGACGCCGTAATGGTCGAGGACGAGCAGGCGGGCGCCGCGCGGGACATCCGGTTCGAGGCCATCGCCGATCACTATGCCGCACGGCTGGACCCGCCGTCGGGCGAAACGCCGTACCGCCCGCTGCCTCCGGACAGGCTCTATCTCGATGCGTCCGGCTGGGAGGCCTGTATGCAGGACCGCCCGGTGGCCGTGCTGTTGCCCGCGGCGGCGCCCGACGGGCCCGATGCCGGCGGCCGGCCGGCGGTCGACTTCTCCGAGGCGCGGGCACGCCCCGACATCGACCTCTACGGTGCTGTCGCCGACCGGCTGGCGGCCCATGCGGCCGAAGGCCGGCGCGTGCTGCTTGCGGCTTACAGCGAAGGCTCGCGGGACCGGCTGGCCGGGCTGCTGGGTGAGCAGGGCGTCGCGGCGACTCCTGTGGAGGCCGCCGGGGAACTGGACGGGCTGCCGCCCGACCGGCTGGCGACGACCGTCCTGCCGCTCGAGAGCGGCTTCGAGAGCGCGGACCTCGCGATCGTTACGGAACAGGACATTCTGGGCGAACGCCTTTCCAGCCGGGCGCGGGGCAGGCGCCGGGCGCGCGACTTCCTGCAGGAGCTCTCGGAAATCGCCGAGGGCGACATTGTCGTCCATGTGGAACACGGCATCGGCCGCTATGAGGGCCTCGAAACGGTGACGGCGGACGGCGCGCCGCACGACTGCCTGCGCATCCAGTATGCCGGAGACGGACGGCTGTTCGTGCCGGTGGAGAATATCGAGACGCTCTCGCGCTACGGCGCATCCGACAGCGCCGTTGCGCTGGACCGGCTGGGCGGCGTCCAATGGCAGGCGCGCAAGGCGCGCATGAAGCAGCGTATCCGCGAACTTGCCGATGAGCTGATCCGAGTGGCGGCGGAACGAGCGTTGCGGCCGGGCGAAACGCTGCACCCCTCCGCGGGTCTCTACGACGAATTCGCGGCACGTTTCGCCTTCCCGGAAACCAACGACCAGCTGAAAGCCATCGAGGACGTGCTGGAGGACCTGTCCGCCGGCCGGCCGATGGACCGGCTGATATGCGGCGACGTGGGTTTCGGCAAGACGGAGGTGGCGCTCAGGGCGGCGTTCGTGACGGCGATGAGCGGGTTTCAGGTCGCCGTGGTGGCCCCGACGACGCTGCTCGTGCGCCAGCATTTCAGGACCTTCCAGGAGCGCTTCCGGGGCCTGCCGGTCGAGATCGGCCAGCTTTCCCGTCTGGTTGCCGCCAGGGAGGCGCGGGAGGTGAAGGACCGGCTCGCCGACGGCAGGCTCGACATCGTGATCGGCACCCATGCGCTTCTGGCGAAGTCGATCCGCATGAAGCGGCTGGGCCTGCTGGTCGTGGACGAGGAGCAGCATTTCGGCGTGGCGCACAAGGAGCGGCTGAAGCAGTACCGCAGCAATGTGCATGTGCTGACGCTCACGGCGACGCCGATCCCGCGCACCCTGCAGCTGGCGCTGGCGGGCGTGCGCGAAATGAGCCTGATCGCCACGCCGCCGGTCGACCGGCTTGCGGTGCGCACCTTCGTCGGCCCGTTCGACGCCCTGGTGGTGCGGGAGGCAATGCGCCGCGAGTTGCTGCGCGGCGGGCGCTGCTTCTATGTCTGCCCGAGGATCCGCGACCTGCCGGAAGTGGTCGAGCGGCTGGAGGCGATGATGCCGGACGCGCGCGTCGGCGTCGCCCATGGCGGCATGGCGTCCGCGGACCTGGAGGCGGCGGTCGGCGCCTTCTATGACGGGCGGGTCGATGTGCTGGTCTCGACGAATATCGTCGAATCCGGCCTCGACATTCCCGAGGCCAACACGCTGATCGTCCACCGAGCCGACATGTTCGGCCTGGCGCAGCTCTACCAGTTGCGGGGCCGCATCGGCCGCGCCAAGCAGCGGGCCTACGCTTATCTGACGCTGCCGGAGCGCCGCAAGCTGACCAAGGCGGCGGAGAAGCGCCTCTCGGTCATGCAGACGCTGGACACGCTCGGGGCCGGGTTCCAGCTTGCGAGTTACGACCTGGACATACGCGGCGCCGGCAACCTGCTGGGCGATGAGCAGTCCGGTCATATCCGCGAGGTCGGGATCGAGCTCTACCAGCACATGCTGGAGGAGGCCATCGCCGCGGTGCGCTCAGGCGTGGGCGAGGACGAGGAGGAGACGGCCTGGACGCCGCAGATCGGCGTCGGCGCGCCGGTGCTCATCCCGGAGAGCTACGTGGCGGACCTGAATGTCCGGCTCTCGCTCTACCGGCGGATCGCCGCGCTGGAGGACCGCGGGCAGACCGACGCCTTCGCCGCCGAACTCATCGACCGCTTCGGCCCGGTACCGGACGAGCTCGAGAACCTGCTGCGGATCGTCGGCATCAAGCGCCTGTGCAGGGAGGCGGGCGTGGAGAGGGTGGATGCCGGGCCGAAGGGCGCCGTCGTCTCGTTCCGGGGCGGCGACTTTGCGAACCCGGCGGGCCTCATCGACTATATCGGCAAGCAGGCCGGGACCGTCCGCCTGCGGCCGGACCACAAGCTGGTCATCGGCCGAAGCTGGGAGAAGGAACCGGCGCGCATCGCCGGGACGGAACGCCTGTTGCGGGACCTTGCCGCCATCGCAAGCGGATAGGCGTGGTACAAGCCGCCGGAGAAACTGTCCGTCGCTTCGCGGTCCGGAGCGAACGAACTATTCCGCCGGTGCGGCCGGGGGCGCCTGCGACGGCAAATTGCGGTGCAGAATGTATACCAAGGGTCACTGTTTAGAACCCATTGGCCCATTTTCGTGTACCGATAGAGGCGATCCGTTCTGGCTGTGAAACGAGATTGTTCCAGGCATTGCAGCAGTGATCGAGGATATCGTCGTAGTTCTGGAAGACGCGGT
>JAJDYL010000206.1 GCA_022825195.1 Alphaproteobacteria bacterium | reverse complement strand
GCGGCCGGCGCGAGGCGCTCCAGCAGCATCGCCGCCAGTTCGGGTCGGGGGTCGGTTGCGGTCATTCGTGCCTCCCTGGGGGCAAAGGGCGGGACGGGGTGTCCCTGTTTCGCGCGTAATGCGTGCGCTTGTGCGTGCGCGTGCGGGCGGGCGTATTGCGGCGGCGCGGTTCGCGCGCGTGATTGCCCGCGCGCATGCATGCAGGTCGGGCGGAGGGCGCACCCCTCCCGCCTGCTTACGCCGGGGGTTGCGGCCCCCAGCCAGTGCTTTCTGCAGAAAAGCGGAACGGCGGCCCCGGAAGCCGCCTTTCCCTCATGCCTATTCTACACCATTCCTCGGAAAATCAATCCCATTAGGGAACAAAAAATGATAATTCCGGGTAATTTTCTTACAATCTGTTGAATCTGCAGGATAATATCAGGCTTTCGATACACCGCTTCGCGGCTGCCCGGAATGAGGGGCGGAGGACCGGAACAAGTCCGGGCACGACGGAGGAGCCTGCCCTGCGCTTGTCGAAAGGAGGCGGTCCGCAATCCCCGACCCCATGCAAAAGGCCCCCGGGCGATTCGCCCGGGGGCCTCTTCGACGAACCGTCGCAGAGAGATTATGCGAGGTCGAAGCGGTCGAGGTTCATCACCTTGTCCCACGCCGCCACGAAGTCGCTGACGAACGTCCCGCCCGCATCGTCGCAGGCATAGACCTCCGCAAGCGCCCGCAGCTGGGAATTCGAACCGAAGACCAGATCGACCGCCGTGGCCGTCCACCTGACATCTCCGGTCGCGGCATCCCGGCCGTCGAATACGCCGTTGCCGCCGGCTGCCGGCTGCCATGCCGTGCCCATGTCGAGCAGATTGACGAAGAAATCGTTGCTCAACGTCTCCGGACGACCGGTGAAGACGCCGTGGCCGACGCCGCCGCAGTTTGCCCCGAGGACCCGCAGGCCTCCGACGAGGACCGTCATTTCCGGCGCCGTCAGGTCCAGCAGCTGCGCGCGCTCCACGAGGAGTTCCTCCGCCGGCCTGTTGTGCGAGGCGTGTATGTAGTTGCGGAAGCCATCGGCAGTCGGCTCCAGATAGGCCACCGAGTCGACCTCGGTCTGGTCCTGGCTCGCATCGGTCCGCCCCGGCGCGAAGGGAACCTTCACGTCGTGGCCGGCCTTGCCCGCGGCCGCCTCGACGGCCGCGCAGCCGCCAAGGACGATCACATCGGCCAGCGACACCTTCTTGCCGCCCGACTGCGCGGCGTTGAAGTCCGCCTGGACCTTCTCCAGCACCGGCAGCACGCTGGCCAGTTCCACCGGCTGGTTGACCGCCCAGTCCTTCATCGGCTCGAGGCGGATCCGCGCCCCGTTGGCGCCGCCGCGTTTGTCGGAGCCGCGGTACGAGGACGCCGACGCCCAGGCGGTCGCGACCAGCTGGGAGATCGACAGGCCGCACCCGAGGAGCCTGCCCTTCAGTTCGGCGATGTCCCGCTCGTCGATCAACACATGGTCGACCGCCGGAACCGGGTCCTGCCAGATGAAGGTTTCCGGGGGGACCAGCTTGCCGAGATAGCGGGAGGTCGGCCCCATGTCGCGGTGGATCAGCTTGTACCACGCCCTGGCGAACGCATCTTCGAGCTCCGCCGGGTTTTCGAGGAAACGCCGCGCGATCGGCTCGTAGATCGGGTCCATCCTCAGCGCCATGTCGGCGGTCGTCATCATCGGCGCATGCGACCTGGACGGATCGTGGGCGTCCGGCACCGTGCCTTCCGCTTCCGGATTCTTCGGCTTCCACTGGTAGGCGCCGGCCGGGCTCTTCGTCAGCTCCCAGTCATATTTGAACAGCACTTCCAGATAGTTGTTGTCCCAGGTCGTCGGGGTTTCGGTCCACGCGCCCTCGATGCCGCTGGTGATGGAACATTCGGCCTTGCCGCTGCCGAAGCTGTTCTTCCAGCCGAGGTTCTGCTGCTCGATGGCGGCGCCCTCCGGCGCCGGGCCGACATGCGCGGGGTCGCCCGCGCCATGGGCCTTGCCGAAGGCGTGTCCGCCGGCGACGAGGGCCACCGTCTCCTCGTCGTTCATCGCCATGCGGGCGAAGGTCTCGCGAATGTCGCGACCGGAGGCGACCGGGTCCGGGTTGCCGTTCGGCCCCTCCGGATTCACATAGATCAGGCCCATCTGGACCGCGGCCAGGGGCGTTTCGAGCTCGCGGTCGCCGGTGTAGCGCTCATCGCCGAGCCATTCGGTCTCGGAGCCCCAGTAGATGTCCTCTTCCGGCTCCCACACATCCTCGCGGCCGCCGCCGAAACCGAGGGTCTTGAAGCCCATGGACTGCAGGGCCACATCGCCCGCGAGGATCATCAGATCGGCCCAGGACAGCTTCCGGCCGTATTTCTGCTTGATCGGCCAGAGCAGCCGCCGCGCCTTGTCGAGATTGCCGTTGTCGGGCCAGCTGTTGAGCGGCGCGAAACGCTGCGTCCCCGACGCCCCGCCGCCGCGGCCGTCGGCCACGCGGTAGGTGCCGGCGCTGTGCCAGGTCATGCGGATGAACAACGGCCCGTAGTGGCCGAAATCCGCCGGCCACCAGTCCTGCGAATCCGTCATGACCTTGTGCAGGTCCGCAACGACGGCGTCGAGGTCGAGAGACTTGAACTCTTCCGCGTAGTTGAATGACTCGCCCATGGGGTCGGACAGGGCCGAGTTCTGATGCAGCATCCTCAAATTCAAATGGTGGGGCCACCAGTGCTGGTTCGCCGTGGTGCCCGCCGCGGTATGCCTGTGGGGGCCGCCCAGTAAGGGGCATTTCCCCAGATTGCTATCGGCCGCTCCGTCCATGACTTCCTCCTTTCGTCGTCCGCGCCGTTCGGTACTCTCGCAGAACTCGGAGGCGGAAGATATTTCGGCATATGAAATAAGTCAAATAAGCAATAAGCATTGTTTTTATCGTAAATTCCGATTACAAATCATGATCGGCAACCGGGCTGGAACGGGGGGTAATGCCGCCATGAACACCCGCGATCTCGAATATCTGGTCGCTGTCGCCGAGGAGTTGCATTTCGGCCGGGCGGCGGAGCGTTGCAACGCCAGCCAGCCAGCCCTGAGCGGCCAGTTGCGCAAGCTCGAAGACCGCCTCGGCGTGAAAGTGTTCGAGCGCACCAAGCGGTATGTGAGGCTGACGGCGATCGGCGGCCGGATCGTGGACCGCGCGCGGGATGTCCTGCGCGAAGTGGACGAGATGGAGAAGATCGCGGCGGCCCACAGGGACCCGCTCGTCGGCGCCTGCTCGCTCGGCATGCCCCCGACCGTCTGTCCCTATCTGACGCCCTTGCTGCTGCCGGCGATCAAGCACCGCCTGCCGGAGGTCGCAATGGAGCTGGTCGAGGATTTCACCGACCATCTGGAACAGCAGCTGGCCGACGGGCGCCTCGACCTCGCCATCCTCGCCACGACCCCGACCCACGCGAACCTGTCGGAAATCGTCCTCTACGACGAGCCTTTCTGGGTGGCGGTTCCCGAGGCGCACCCGCTGGCCCGGCAGGACACCGTCGATATCGAGCAGATAGAGCCGGAAGAACTGCTACTGCTGTCCGACGGCCATTGCCTGAGGGACCAGGTTTTCGAAGCGTGCAAGCTGGACCGGTCGCGCGCCGCCGATATTCCCGGCCCGAGAACGCAGAAAACCAGCCTGTCCACCATCCTGGCGCTCGTCGGCTCGGGCGACGGCATTACGCTGGTCCCGGCCATGAGCCTGGCCGGCGGCCGGACCGCGGATGCCGGCATCGCCATCCGCCGCGAACGAAGCGGAACGGCCGGGCGGACAATCCGGCTGGTGCACCGGAAAGGCTATCCGCGCATGACCCTGGTGGAGACGCTCGCGGAGATCGTCGCCGGCGTCGCGCCCGATACGGTCCGCCTCGCGCCCGGAGGCTCGGGCAGGGCTACGCCGCGTCGTGGAAGATGATCCCGAGCGTGAACCGCTCGCCGGAGCGGACGCGCGATACGCCGTGGCGCATTTCGGCCCGGACATGGCCCCGCTTGCCGGCCACCGGCCGGTCTCGCACGGGAAAGACGACCATGTCCCCCTGCCCCAGCGGCACCGCCTCGCCCATGGCCTGCATCCGCATCCGGTTCTCGACCAGCAGGAACTCGCCGCCGGTGAAGTCGGTTCCGGGCTGCGAGAGCAGGAAGGTCGCCTGGAACGGAAAGGCGAGTTCCCCGTAAAGGTCCCGGTGCAGGCGGTTGTAGCCTCCCTCCCGGTAGCGCAGCAGCAGGGGCGTCGGCTTCTTCTGCCCCGCCGCATGGCACCCGGCGCGGTAGTCTGCGTGCGTCACAGGGTAGCGGGCCTCCCTGCCGAGCCTGACCATGGCCTCGTTGGCCAGCGGCGCCAGATGCCCGTAGAGGCCCTCGCGCAACGCCAGCACCGGCGCCGGCAGCGGGTCGGCGAAATAGGCATAGGCGCCTTCCCCGTATCCGTGCCGCTCCATGACAATACGCCGCCGGAAGAGACCGTCCCGTTCCCAACAGGCGCGGAAGGCCGCGCACGCTTCCGGGGAAAGCGCCCCTTCGGCCCGGGCGTGGCCCCGCTCAAGCAGGTCCGCCCCGAGCGCCGGCCAGTCCAGCCCGTCGATTGCGTCGATCATGGACACCGAACTGGCCCAGCACCCGCCGGCCGTCCACCCGAATTCGGACTTCGCCTCAACCCCGCTCCCACACCACCGGGAACCAGTCTTCCGGCAGCGGGTCGCCCGGTTCGGCGCGGAGGCCGAGATCGGGGAAAGGCGGCGAGACGGCATGGGGGCGGTCGAGATAGCGGGCGTCCTCGCCGACATAGCGCAGGCTGACCGCCCGCCGGCGCGTCGCCGCGCGGTTGGGCGGCGCGTTGTGCAGCGTGTGGAAATCGAATGCCACGGCGTCGCCCGGCTCCAGGTCGAAGGCCCTGATGTCGGCTGCCTGCGCCGCCTCGTCGATGTCCGGAAAGGGTTCGTATTCGCTGGTGTCGCCTTCGAGCGCCGCCATCGTCTTGAACCTGCGCGGCAGCCAGGCGGTGCGCGAGCGGTGGCTGCCGGCCAGGAAATGCGGGCAGACCTCGGCCCGGACCGGGTCCAGAGGCACCCAGAAGCTCACCGTCATCGCGCCGGACAGGCAGTAATAGGGCATGTCCTGGTGCCAGGGAGTCGGCTGCGAGGTCCCCGGCTCCTTCACCAGCACATGCTCGTGGAAGAACTGGACCCGCTTGGCCCCGGCAAGTTCTGCGGCAAGGCGGCCGAGCGGCCCTTCGCGCCCGACCTCCAGATAGGCCGGGAAGCGCCGCCAGTTCACATAGTCCCCGAAATAGCTGCCCTGCCCCGGCTCGGCATGGTCGCGCCCATAGGGCCCCGGCGCGGCCATGTTGGCGGCCACCGCCGCGGCCAGCCGGTCGAGCCATTCCGAATCGAGCACGCCGCGCACTGCGACGACGCCGTCCTCGCGAAAGGTCTCCGCTTCCTTCACAGCGTCAGATGCCGATCGAGAACATCGCGGTTCTCCCGCAGATGGTCCGGCGTGCCGGAATAGACGATCTCGCCCTTTTCCATGATATGACACATGTCGGAGAGCGCCAGCACGAATCCGAGGTTCTGCTCCGCCAGCACGATGGAGAGGCCGCTTTCCTTGAGCGTCCGCACGCGCTCCCGAAGCGTCTCGACAACGCGCGGGGCCAGGCCCTCCGACGGCTCGTCGAGCAGCAGCAGCCTCGGATTCCCCATTAGCGACCGGGCGACGGTGAGCATCTGCTGCTGGCCGCCGGAGAGCACGCCGCCCGGCCGCGCCTGGATGTCCCTGAGGTCGGGAAACAGGTCGAAGACCTCGTCCTCGCCCCAGGCCTGACGCCCCGGCTCCGCCGGCCGGCGGGCGATATCCAGGTTCTCCCAGACCGAGAGCTCGGGAAAGATGCGCCGGTCCTCCGGCACGAAGCCGATGCCGAGCTTGGCGACGGCGTGCGGGGCGAGCCCGGCGATCTGCCGCCCTTCCCACACAACCTCGCCGCTGGAAGGGGGCGTCAGCCCCATCAGCGAGCGCATCGTGGTGGTCTTGCCGACGCCGTTGCGCCCGATCAGCGCGACGCAGGACCCCTCCTCGACCTCGAAGGAGACGCCGAAGAGCACCCGCGAGAGGCCGTAGGAGGTGTGCAGGTCACGGGCTTCAAGCTGCGCCATCCGTCCCCTCCTCCTCTCCGAGATAGACCTGGCGCACCATCGGGTCGCTGCGTACGGCCTCCGGCGCTCCCGATGCGATGATCTCGCCGTGGTGGAGCACGGTGATCCGGTCGGCGATGCCGAACACGACGGTCATGTCATGCTCAGTGAACAGGAGCGTCAGGCCGCGCGCGTCGGCGATTTCGCGGATCAGCCGGATCGCGTCCTCGGTCTCGCTCGGCGACATGCCGGCAGTCGGCTCGTCGAGCAGCAGCACACGGGGATTCTCGGCAAGCGCGATGGCGAGTTCCAGCTGCTTCTGCTTCCCGTAGGCCAGTTCGCCGGCGAGTTCCTCCGCCTCCTCCACCAGGCCGACCAATTCCAGCAACTCGCTCGTTTCGGGGCCGCAGAGCCCGGCGGCGAGCCTGAAAAACCGCAACTCCTGGCGTTCCCGGGCGATCAGCGCGACCTGCACGTTCTCGAACACCGACATGCGCGGGTAGATGTTGATGCGCTGGAAGGAACGCGCGAGGCCGAGCTTGACGATGCGGTGCGGCGGCCGGCCGGTGATGTCCTCGCCCTGGAAGGCGACGGCGCCCCGGTCCGGCAGCAAATGGCCCGTGACCAGGTTGAAGAAGGTCGTCTTGCCCGCCCCGTTGGGGCCGATGATGGCGTGCTTCTCGCCTTCGATGAGCTCGAAGGAGACATCGTTTATGGCCACGAACCCGCCGAACTGCTTGAAGAGGCCGTCGATCTTCAGCATCGCCTCAGCGCCCCCGCAGGATCTGGCGGCGGATTGCCTGCGCCAGCCCCGCCAGCCCTTCCGGCAGGAACATCAGGATCGCCAGCAGGATCGTGCCCAGCACGAGCGGCCAGTATTCGGTGTATTCGTTGGTGAGCCGCTCCAGCAGGAAGAGGCTGGCCGCGCCGATGGCCGGGCCGAAGAAGGAATACATGCCGCCGAGCAGCGTCATGATGAGCACGGTTGCGCTCTCCGGCCAGAAGGCCGACTCCGTGTACATGCCGCGATGCACCATGGCGAACAACGAGCCCGCTATTCCGGCGAACGTACCCGCCACGACGAACGCCCACCAGCGCATCAGGCGTGTGTTGATGCCAACGAAGCCCGCGCGGATCGGGTTCTCGCGCACGGCGAGGAGCGCGCGTCCGAAAGCGGAATGGCAGATGACCCAGAGCACCGCCACGGCCGCGCCGATCACGACCAGCGAGAAATAGTAGAAGGGCACCCGCTCGGCGATGAAGGCCGGCACGTCCACGCCGACGAAGCCGTCGTCGCCGCCGGTCATCGACCGCCACTTGAAGGCGACGCCCCAGACCAGCATGGAGAAGGCGAGCGTCAGCATGGCGAAGTAGATGTCGGTCAGGCGCGTGCAGAAATAGGCGACAACGGCGGATGCGGCGAAGGAAAAGGCGACCGCCGCGGCGAAAGCCGGCAGCAGCGACCACTCGTAGGTGGTGAGCAGGATCGCCATGGTGTAGCCGCCGATGGCGAAATAGGCGGCGTGCCCGAAGGAGACATTGCCCGAATAGCCGATGATGACATTCAGGCTGAGCGCGAACAGCGCGTAGATCATGATCTCGTTGAAGAGGTCGATCAGGTAGTTCGACTCCAGCAGCGGCACCAGCGCCAGCAGGAGGAACACGGCCGCGCAGGCGGCCAGCACCGGGCGGGTCATGCGGCCGGTCATCTCAGGCGTTGCCCCCCTCCGGCTTGCCGAACAGGCCCCATGGCCGCACCAGCAGGACAGCCAGCAGGATCAGGAACGGGAACACGTCCTGCCAGTTGGGCACGATCACCGAGCCGTAATTGAACACCAGGCCGTAGATGATCGCGCCGATGAAGCTGCCCCAGATCGACCCGAGGCCGCCGACAATGACGATGACGAAGCAGTCCACGATGATGGTCGCGTCCATGCCGGGCGTCGGGGAGTTGAAGGGCGCGGCGAGGCCGCCGCCGATGCCCGCCAGCACGGACCCCAGAATGAAGACGCCGGTGTAGATGATCGGCACATTGACTCCGAGCGCGGAGAGCATTTCGCGGTCCTGCGTCGCGGCGCGCGTCAGGCGCCCGAAGCGCGTGCGCTCGGTGAACAGCCAGAGCCCGATGGCAATCGCGGGTCCGACAACGATCAGGAACAGCCGGTAAGTCGGATAGAAGGTGACGCCCAGATCGACCGCGCCCTTCATGCCCGCCGGATAGGAAACGCTGTACTGGTCGGTCCCCCAGATGATCTTCGCGACATCGGAAAGGATCAGCACGACTGCGAAGGTCAGGAGCAGCTGCATCAGGTGCTCCTTGTCGTAGATATACTGGAACAGGCCGCGCTCGATGATGACCGCCATGACTGCGAGGCCGAGGCCGGCGGCCGCGACGCCCAGCCAGAAATTGCCGGTCCATTCCTGCGCGACCGAATAAACGATATAGGCTCCGAACATGTAAAAGGCGCCGTGTGCGAAATTGATGACGCGCAGCACCCCGAAAATCAGCGACAGGCCGGCGGCGATGATGAACAGGTTCATCGCCTGCGAGAAGGAATTCATCAGCTGGATGAAGGCGAAGGACGGGTTGGACAGCAGAGCCGCCAGCCCCGGATTGCCCAGATCCTGCTGCACGAACTGGATGATGGAGTCCACGGACGGGCTCCGCAGCGATGTTGTCGGGAAAGGGAAAGCGCGGCCGGCCGCCAAGCCGGCCGCGCTTCTGCGCCGGGACCGTTACTCTTCGATGACCGCCGGGATGTAGGTCACGGGGTCCATGACGCGGTAGTCGGCGCCTTCCTTCCGGACCATCGGGCCCCAGAACTGGCCGGTGTCGGCCTGGTGGGTCTCCGGGTCGATGGTGCGCTGGCCGACGGGCGTCGAGATGCTCATGCCCTTCAGCGCGCCGGAGAGCGCGTCGGCGTCCATCGAGCCGGCCTTCTCGGCCGCGGCCGCGATGAATTTCACGCCGATATAGGCGAGCACCGGCCACATCGCCGTTTCCCCGGTGCCGGAGCGCGCCGCCAGCGCCTCCTGGAAGGCGACATGGCTCGGATCGTGGTGGTGGTACCAGAGCTCGTAGGTGTTCGACCACACATTGTCCGGATAGTCGCCCTTCATCTTGCCGGCGATCTCATGGCTCGCGATCTCGCCGCCGGAGATGTACTTGATCTGCTGGAAGAGGCCGAACGGGCTGCCCTGCTGGGCGAAATTGACGAAGTGCGAGCCCCAGAGGCCGCTGGTCACGCCGTCGCAGCCCGCGCCCATGATCTGGGAGATGAAGGCGTTGTAGTCGGTCGCGCCGAGCTTGACGCGCAGGTCGAGCACCTTCTCGGCGTCCGGCGCATGGCGCTTCAGCCCCTTCTCGATGCCGGCCGCGAGGTCGTGGCCGTAGGCGTAGTCGAGCTGGATGTCGCAGATCTTCTTCAGGCCGAGCTGGGCCACGATCTGCGCCATGGCATCGCCCTCGAAGTCCGTATGGGAGGCGGTGCGGAAGACGTGGTCGTGGCGCTTCTCGGTGGTGAGCTTGATGGTCTTCGGGATCGTCGCGACATAGACGACCCCCTCCTGGCGCGCGACCTCGGAGATCGCGAGGCCGACGGCCGAGGACAGCCCGCCGACCAGCACGTCCACGCCGTCCTTGGTAATCAGCTCCTTGGCCGCCGCCGACGCCGCAGCCGGTTTCAGCTTGGTGTCGCGGGCGAAGCTCACGATCTTCTTGCCGAGGATGCCGCCTGCGGCATTGAGTTCGTCCACGGCCATATTGTGGCCGTGCATCGCCGGCTCGCCGTAAACGGCTCCCGTTCCAGCGATCGGGTAGAGCACCCCGATCCTGATCTCGTCGGCCTGTGCGGCGCCTGCGGCCAGCACTGCCGCCGCCGCTGTCGCAGCGAGAAGCGAACGTCTCATGTTTGCACCCTCCCGATATAGGCCCGGTTCTTCCGGGCCGCGCTTTAGCCTCGGCGACTTTACGCCGGCTTCCGGGGCGGAACAAGCAACCGTATCGGCCGGCGGCGGGATACGGAGCGGTCGATTTTTTCTTGTTTTTATTCCTTTATGTTCTATATATACCCCATGAAACTTGGAAACGGGCTGGAGGGAGACATGACCTGACGGGTTGGCGGCGCGACGCCGGGCACGGTTTTTCCATGAGGGCTGCGGACCGGAAAGGGGGCGGCCGACCGACAGGAGAGGTGCGCGCGCCGCATGGCGGACTTGCAGTCAGGCTCGGCCAGAACCGGCCGTTTCTTGCAGTCGGGTTCGGCGGACAGCGGCCGCGGAGCCGGAAGAGGAGAAGAAGAGATGACCAATGAATCGACGAACGCGGCGGCGGCCGCCCTGCCGGCGCCGAGGAGGGGCCGGCCGGTGGGCGAGGACCTGCGGGCGCTCG
Source organism: Alphaproteobacteria bacterium (assembly GCA_022825195.1). Classification (GTDB taxonomy): domain Bacteria; phylum Pseudomonadota; class Alphaproteobacteria; order Bin95; family Bin95; genus Bin95. The sequence continues at coordinate 694 of JAJDYL010000206.1, read as the reverse complement.
CGGTGGCGGCGGCGCTGCGCGAGGGCGGGCGCGCGGCGGCCCGGCGTTTCGGGCTGGCGGAGAGCACGGTCGGCGAATGGGTGCGGCGCTTTCGCGAGCGCGGCCATGTGCGGCCCGATTCGATGGGCGGCCGCCCCTCGCAGATCGGGCGGGAGCGGGAGCGGATCCTCCGCATCCTGGCGAAACGCCCGGAGCTTTCCCTGACCGGGCTGCGCGACGCGCTCGCCGCCGAGGGCGCGGTGTTCGCCCTGTCCACGGTGCACCGCTTCCTGAAGCGCCACGGCCTCGACCGCAAGACCCGCCTCGCCCGCAGCCTCGTCGAGCGGGAAGGCGGGCGGTAGCGGGCGCCGGGCGCGGCGAAAGAGGTGGTGCGGAAACCGGCGCTCCGCCCCTCTTCCCGTCATGCCCCACATCGTCGTACCCCCAATCGTCATGCCCGGACTTGTTCCGGGCCGGAGGCCGGGGCAGGCCCCTTCCGCCGCGCCCGAACGCCCCTCTCCGTCATGCCCGGACTTGTTCCGGGCATCCATGCGGCCGGCCGGGAGAAGCGGTGGAGGGAGATGCCCGGAACAAGTCCACTGCTGTCCGGTTTAGGTTTGGGTCCATTGAATGGCGGTTTGGCTGTAGCATTTTGGGGGTGGGATGTTGTGTGCGATGAGGCGGTCGATGCGCTTTCTGTGCATGAGATTGGTGC
>JAJDYL010000195.1 GCA_022825195.1 Alphaproteobacteria bacterium | reverse complement strand
GAGCGGCCCGCGCGAGCGGAAGAACTCGCCCTCATGCTCGATCCGGTGCACCTTCGAGGCGTCGGCGAAGCGCGCGCCCTCGCGGTCGAGCAGCACGGCGTCCTCGTCCCAGCTGTTCCAGAGCTTGCGGCAGACCTGCATATATTCATGCGCGCGCTCGTAGCGGCGCTCCGTCGCCTCGCGCTCGACGCCGTAATTGGCGGCCTGGTTGCTGTTGATGGAAGTCACCACGTTCCAGCCGGCCCGGCCGGAGGTCATGTGGTCGAGCGTGGCCCACAGGCGCGCGGCGTAGAAGGGATGCTGGTTGGAGACCGAGAAGGTCGCCGCGACCCCGATGCGCTTCGTCACCGCGCCGAGCCAGCCGAGCAGCGGCACCGGGTCGTGCTCCGGCGCCTGCACGGCGTAGCGCAGCGAGGGCTCCAGCGAGCCCTTGTAGGTGTCCGAGATGTAGTTGAGGTCGGCGAAGAACACCATGTCGAACAGGCCGCGCTCGCAGGTGCGCGCGATATGTTCGTAGAGGCCCGGGCGCGCCCAGTCCCATGCGGGGTCGGTCTTCGGGTGCCGCCACATGGCGAGGCTGTGATAGGTGGGCCCGTGGGTCAGGAACTGGGCCAGGTGCATCTTGCCGCCGCGCGCCACGGGGCCCCTCCCTAGCCGTCTGTCAGCGCATCGCCGCCGAAGCGCTCGCGGGTTGCGATCTCGGCGACGCTGCGCCGCCGGAGCTTCGTCAGCTGGCGGACCGGCCTGCCGAGCGGCACGACCGCCGCCACGGCGAAACGGTCCGGGATGCCGAGCAGGCGCTTCACTTCCGGCTCCTCGGCGACGGCGAGCGTGGTGATCGTGCCGCCGAGCCCGGCTTGCCGCGCCGCCAGCAGCGTGTTCCAGACGAAGGGGTAGATCGAGGCGCCGGAGATGACGCCGACCCGGTCCAGATAGCGGTCCATCGAGGCGACGGCGCCGAGATCGACGATGAAGACCAGCACCACCGGCGCTTCCCGGAAGGGCTCCGTCAGGCGGGACGGCGGCCGGGTGGCGGCCGCTTCCTCGTCCGTGACCGCCGAGGGATGCACCGTGTTCCAGGGGCTCTCGCCGCGCTTCACTTGGGCCGTGTAACGCTTCGCCGCCGGCACGGAGAGCTCCGCAAGCCGGGCCTTGGCCCCGGGGTCGCGCACCACGATCACCCGGTTGCCCTGCCGGTTGCCGCCGCTCGGCGCGAAGCGCGCGACCTCGAGCAGCCGGCAGATCGTCTCGTCGGAGACCGGGTCTTCCGTGAAGTCCCGGCAGGCGAAGGTGGTCCGCATCGCCTCGTCGAGTTCCATGCCCTCCGTCTCCCCCGATTGCCTGACCCAGGCGGGACTCTCGCAGCAACCGCCCCGCCCGGCAAGGGAGGGGGCGGTCAGGCGCCGTCGTCTATCGTGTGCAGTTCGCGGCGCAGGATCTTGCCGGTCGAGTTGACCGGAAGGTCGGGGACGAACTGGATCTGCCGCGGCACCTTGTAGGGGGCGAGGTGCTTGCGGCAGTGGGCCATGATGCCGTCCACCGTCGGCTCGGCGCCGGGGCGCGGCACGATATAGGCCTTGGCGAGCTCGCCCTTCTCGCGGTCCGGCACGCCGCCGACAGCGGCCATCGAGACATCGGGATGGGCCGCCAGCACCCGCTCCAGCTCCGCCGGATAGACGTTGAAGCCGGCGGTGTTGATCATGTCCTTCCTGCGGTCGACGACCCAGAGGAACCCGTCTCCGTCGCGGGTGGCGACATCGCCGGTGCGGAACCAGCCGTCCTCGTCGAAGGCCTCCTTCGTCGCGGCCTCGTTGCCGTAGTAGCCCATCGGCGCGATCGGGCCGCGGATCAGCAATTCGCCCGGCTCTCCCACCGGCGCGGTCTGCCTGCTGTCCTCCAGGGAGCCGATGCGCGCCTCCACATAGGGCAGGGCGACGCCGATGGAGCCGAGCCGGCGCTCGCAGGCCGCGGCATGGGTCGTGCCGGGCCCCGCCAGTTCCGTCATGCCCCAGAGCTCCAGCAGGGTCGCGCCGAACTTCTCTTCGACCTCGGCGGCGGTCGCGGGCGGGATGGTCTGCCCGCCGGTCGTCATCCGCTCCAGGCTGGAAAGGTCGTATCTCCCCATGGCGGGGTCGGCCAGCATGTACATGAAGCCGGTCGGCACGGCTTCCAGCATCGTCGCGCGATAGCGTTCGACCGAGCGCAGCATGGCTTCGGCCTCGAACCGCTCCAACAGCACCATCGTCGCGCCGCAGAGCAGCCCGCAATTCATTACCGCCATGCCGTAAACATGCGAGAGCGGCAGGGCGCTGACGGTGGTGTCGGCCGCCGTCCGGCCGTGCATCAGCGCCGTCCCCGCCGTCCCGACCGCGATGGCGCGGCCCGACATCATGGCGCCCTTCGGATGGCCGGTCGTGCCCGAGGTGTAGCCGATGGCCCCCAGCTCATCGAGCCCGCGCGGGCGCGGCTCGAACGCCTCCGGCATGTTGGCGATGAACTCCTCGTAGGTCACGGCCCCGGCCGGCGCCTCGCCCGATGCGAGCACGACGCGCTCCACGGCAGTCCCGGCCAGCGCCTCGAACAGGGCTTCGCCCTTGCCCGGCCCGGCCAGCAGCAGCTTTGCGCCGCAATTGCCGGCGATGTAGCCGATCTCGCCTGCGGTCAGCATGGCGGTGACGGGGTTGAGCACGGCGCCCGCTTTCGCCGCGCCGTAATAAGCCGCCATCCAGTCGAACGAATTGGGCGCGCAGAGCGTCACCCGGTCTCCCGGCTCTATGCCCGCGGCCACGAGCGCATTGGCGAACCTGCCGGCCCGCCGGTCCAGCGCCTCGAAGCTGTAAGGCGCGTCCTCGAAGATCACCGCGGGCCTGTCGCCGAATGCCGCCGCAGCTCTGGCCGACATCTCGCCGAGTGTCACCAACATCGCCATTCTCCCCGGCTGGGTCCGCCCCGGCCCGGCCGGACAGGGGACGCGACCGGAAATGCCGACAGTAACACGCTTCGGGACGCCGGTCCGGCCTTCCCACCGGGTTCGGGCGGCCTATTATCCCCCTCCTCCCGCTTCCGGCAGGAGCGTTCTCCTTGGACCGCAGCCCGCTCCATATCTGGCTTGTCACCGCGACGGGGCTGCTGGCGTTCTTCACCATGGTGTTCTCCAGCACCATGGCGAATGTCGCCATCCCCCATGTCATGGGCGCGTACGGCATCGGGCAGGACCGGGCGCAGTTCCTCGCCACCGCCTTCCTCGCCACCAATACGGCGAGCCTGCTCATCAACAGGTGGCTCGTCGCGCGTATCGGCCAGCGCAACGCCTTCGCGCTTTCGCTGATCCTGTTCGGCGTCGGCAGCATGATCTGCTGGTGGGCGCCCTCGTTCAGCCTGGTCGTGGTGGGCCGCATCGTCCAGGGCCTCTCCTCCGGCATCGTGCAGCCGCTCGTCATGGTGGTGCTGTTCCAGGTCTTTCCGCCGGACAGGCGCGGCCTCGCCATGGGCCTGTTCAGCATGGGCGTGGTGTTCGCGCTCGGCCTCGGGCCGGCGATCGGCGGCCTCGCCATCGACCTGCTGGAATGGCGCTACATCTTCCTCGTGCCGCTTCCCGCCGCGGCGCTCGCATTCCTGCTGGGCTTCATCTTCATCCCCGAACGCGAGCAGCGCGCACCGCCCGGGGCCTTCGACGCGCTCGGCTTCGCGCTTGTCGCCGCCGCCATCTTCCTGCTGACCACCGGCATCGCCTCCGGCCAGCGGGAGGGCTGGTTCTCGGATTACATGCTGGCGATCTGGGGCGGGTTCGTCCTCGCCGCGGCCGGCTTCGTGGCCTCGCAATGCCGGCCGAACGCAAGCCTGCTCGACCTCAGCCTCTTCCGGAACCTGCGCTTCGCCGCGGCGGGCACGACCAGCTTCGTGTTCGCCTTCGCTTCCTTCGGCACCGTCTATATCTTCCCCGTCTTCGGCCAGATCGTACCGGGCATGACGGCGACAGAGGCGGGCTCGCTGCTGCTGCCGGGCTGCGTCGTCGCGGCGCTGCTGCTGCCGCTGGCGGGCCGGCTTTCCGACCGCTACCCCGCCCCGCTGATCGTCGTCGGCGGCATGGCGGCGGCGATGGCCAGCGCGGTGATGATGGCGGGCGCCGACAGCGACACCGCCTTCTGGACCATTGCGGGCTACCTGCTGGTGAACCGGATCGGCGTCGCCTTCGTCACGCCCTCGCTCAACAACACCGCGCTCGCCGCGCTGGAGCCCCGGCAGCTGGACAGCGGGGCGGGCGTCGTGAACCTGCTGCTGATGCTGGGCGGTTCCTGCGGCATCAACATCCTCGTCGTGGTGCTCGAACGGCGCATCGGGCATCACAGCGACGCCTTCACAGCGACCCAGACCGCGGGTAACGACGCCACGCGCGAACTGCTCGGCCGGGTCGGCGGCATCCTCGGCCGCGCGGGCCTGCCGGACGGCGTGCGCGAGCAGGCGGCGCTCGACTATCTGGGCCACATGGTGACCGCGCAGGCGAACATGCTGGGCTTCCAGGACGGCTTCATCGCGATGGCGGTGTTCTGCATCCTGCCGATGCTGCCCGTCTGCCTGCTGATCGGCAGGACCGCCCGGCCTATTCGACCGTGACCGCCTTGGCGAGGTTGCGCGGCTGGTCCACGTCCGTGCCCTTCAACACGGCCGTGTGGTAGGCGAGCAGCTGCACCGGCACCGCGTAGAGGATGGGCGCCACGAAGGGATCGACCGCCGGCATCTCGACTGCCGCCTCGGCATGGTCGCCCACCGCCCGGATTCCGGCCGCATCGCTCAACAGGATCACGCGCGCGCCGCGCGCCGCCACCTGGCGGATATTGGAGGCGGTCTTGTCGAACAGCCGGTCCGACGGCGCGACCGCGACCACCGGCACCTCCTCGTCGATGAGCGCGATGGGGCCGTGCTTCAACTCGCCGGCGGCATGTCCGGCCGCGTGGATATAGGAAAGTTCCTTGAGCTTCAGCGCGCCTTCGAGCGCGATCGCGTAGCTCGTGCCGCGCCCGATATAGAGCACGTCGCGCGCGCCGGCGATGCGGTGCGCCAGCGCCTCGATGCCGTCGTCCTGCTCCAGTATGTCCGCGGTGCGCGACGGCACTTCCAGCAGCGCCTCGGTCAGCCGGCCGGCTTCGCTCCCGTCGATCGCGCCCCGCGCGAGCGCCGCCGCAATGGCGAGCGCGGCCAGCACGACGAGCTGGGTGGTGAACGCCTTGGTCGAGGCGACGCCGATCTCCGGGCCGGCGAGCGTGTGGATGACCGCATCGCTCTCGCGCGCAATCGCGCTTTCCGCGACATTGACGATGGACACGGCGTGCAGGCCCTGCCGGCGCGCGTAACGCAGCGCCTCCAGAGTGTCGATGGTCTCGCCCGACTGCGAGATCTGGAGCGCCATGCCCCCCGGCTCCAGCGGCGGCTCGCGGTAGCGTAATTCGGAGGCGATATCGAGGTCCACCGGCAGCCGGGCCAGGCTCTCCAGCCAGTATTTGCCGACCAGGCCCGCATAATGCGCCGTGCCGCAGGCGGTCGCGGTCACGCGGGAGACCGAGGCGAGGTCGATGCCGAGCTCCGGGAGCGCAACCGAGCGCGTCAGCGGGTTGAAGAGCGCCCGGAGCGTATCCCCGATCACGGTCGGCTGCTCGTGGATCTCCTTCTGCATGTAGTGGCGGTAATTGCCCTTGCCGATCATGGCGCCGGCAAGCCGGTTGCGGCGCACCGGGCGCTCGACCGCATGGCCGTCGGCGTCGCGCACCTCCGCGCCGCTGCGCGAGAACACCGCCCGGTCGCCTTCTTCGAGGAAGGCGATGCGGTCCGTGAACGGCGCGAGCGCCAGCGCATCGGAACCGAGGAACATCTCGCCCTCGCCCGGACCGAAGGCGAGCGGGCTGCCCCGCCGCGCGCCGATCATCAGGTCCGGCTCGCCGGCGAACAGGATGGCGAGCGCGAACGCGCCTTCCAGCCGCGTCAGCGCCGCATCGGTCGCGGACACGGGGTCCATTCCCCGTTCGAGATTGCGGGTGATGAGCTGCGCCACGGCCTCCGTGTCGGTCTCGGTGACGAAGGTGCAGCCCTCCGCCTCCAGCTCGCCGCGCAGAGCCAGGAAGTTCTCGACGATGCCGTTATGGACGACGGCCACGCGGCCGGTGGCGTGGGGGTGGGCATTGGTCTCGTTGGCCGCGCCGTGCGTCGCCCAGCGCGTGTGGCCGATGCCGGACGCGCCGTCCACCGGCCTGGCCGCCACAAGGTCGCGCAGCCGGTCGATCTTGCCCTCCGCGCGCCGGCGGCGGATGGCGCCGTTGTCCAGCACCGCGATGCCGGCGGAATCGTAGCCGCGATATTCGAGCCGCTTCAGCCCGTCGATCAGCGGCCACGCCACCGGCCCGCGCCCGAGAATGCCGATGATGCCGCACATCTCCCGGTCACTCGCCGTCGGACGACTGGCGGTTGCGCCGCATGCGCAGCCGCGCCGCCCAGCCTTTGCGCTCGGTCGGCGTGGCCCGCTCGACGACCAGCGCGTCCGCCTCGACATTGCGGCTCACGGTCGAGCCCGCTCCCACCACGGCGCCGGGGCCGACGGAGACAGGCGCGACCAGCGCGGAATTGGAGCCGATGAAGGCGCCCGCGCCGATCTCGGTCCGGTGCTTGCGGAACCCGTCATAGTTGCAGGTGATCGTGCCCGCGCCGATATTGGCGCCCGCGCCGACATGCGCATCGCCGATATAGGCGAGATGGTTCGCCCTGACGCCCGCCTCCAGCACGGCGTTCTTCACTTCGACGAAATTGCCCACGCCCGCGCCGGGCCCGACATCGGCGCCGGGCCTGAGCCGGGCATAGGGACCGACGCGCGCTCCCGAGCGCACCACCGCCCCCTCCAGATGGCAGAAGGCCCGGATATCGGCATTGTCCTCGACCGTCACCCCGGGGAGGAACACGGTGTGCGGACCGACGGTCACATCCGTGCCGAAGCGCGTGTCGTGGCTGAGATAGACGGTTTCCGGCATCGGCATGGTGACGCCGGCCGCGAACGCCCGCGCGCGCAGCCTTTGCTGCATGAGGGCTTCCGCGCGGGCGAGCTCGGCGCGCGAGTTGATGCCGAGCGCCTCTTCCTCCGGCGCCTCGACGAGCGCGGTGTCGAGCCCGTCCTCCCGCGCGAGCGCCACGATGTCGGTCAGGTAGTATTCGCCCCTGGCGTTGTCCCGCCCCACCCGTTCGAGCAGCGCGAACAGTCGGGCGCCGTCGGCCGCCATGATGCCCGCATTCGAGACCGGCAGCGCGCGCACCTCCGGCCCGGCGTCGCGCCATTCGACGATCGCTTCCGGCCGGCCCGCGGCGTCCACAACCACCCGGCCGTATTCGTTGGCGGCCGCAGCCCGCATTCCCAGCACGGCCACGGCAGCGCCGCCTTCCACCGCGTCCGCGAGCGCCCGCATCGTCCCCGCCCCGAGCAGCGGCGTGTCGGCGAACAGCACCAGCACTATGCCCTCGAAGCCCGCGAGCGCCTCTTTCGCCGCAAGCACGGCGTGGGCGGTGCCGAGCGGCTCCGGCTGCACCGCCGCTTCCGCCGGCGCGGCGGCCCCGGCAACCCGCTCCATCCCCGGCCCGGTAACGCAGACGACCCGCTCCGGCGACAATTCGGCCAGCGCGTCGAGCACATGGGCGACCATCGCCCGGCCGGCGAGCTCGTGCAGCGCCTTCGGCACCGACGAGCGCATGCGCTCGCCCCTGCCTGCCGCCAGCACCACGGCCGCCAGCGCCCGCCGCGCCATGTCCGACCCTCCATCCTCGGGAACCTTTGGAAACCTATGCGAAATTCGTTGCGGCGCAATCGGACGCGGTTCAAGCTTTGTTTCGGATTATGACAATCGACACCGTCATCTTCGACCTCGACGGCACGCTGGTGGACAGCGCGGCGGACATCGCCCTTGCGGCAAACGCGGCGCTCGCGGGCGAAGGTCTCGAGCCGGTCACGAACGAGGAGGCCGCACGCCTCATCGGCGACGGCGCCCGCAAGGCGGTCGAGCGCGCCTTCGTCCTGCGCGGCGGACCGATGCACGAGGATGCGCTGGACCGCGGCGCGCGCGCCTTTGCCAACGCCTATGTCGATCCCGGCCAGCCTGTCCTCGGGCGGCTCTATCCAGGCGTTGCGGAAACGCTGGCGCGGCTGGCGGCAGCCGGCCTCAGCCTCGGCGTCTGCACCAACAAGCCGCAGGCGGCGGCTGTCCGCACACTGTCCGCGCTCGGCATTGCAGACCGGTTTGCGGTTCTGGTCGGCGGCGATCGCACACCGTTTCGCAAGCCCGATCCGCGCCATCTGCTCGCCTGCCTGCAGCCGCTCGGCAGCCGGCCCGCCGCCGCCGCCATGGTAGGCGATTCCACCAATGACGAGGAGGCCGCGCGCGACGCGGGCGCCGCCTTTGTCGGCGTGAGTTTCGGCTATGGCAACCCAAGCGGCGCCGCGCGCGTTGTGGACCGTTTCGCCGACATTCCCCCGGCGCTCGGCCTCTGATCCCCATCCCGCCACCCGACCGACAAGGACCGTTCCCGTCATGGCCTGTGAATATGTCTCCGTCGCGCGCCAAGGCCGCGTCGCGACCGTCACCTTCGACCGGGGCAACCGGCTGAACCCGCTTTCGCTCAAGGCGATAGAGGAACTGACCGAAGTCGCGCTCGGCTTCGGGGACGACCTCGACATCTCCGCCATCGTGCTCAGGACGCCGGACGGCAGCGGCTTCTCCGCCGGGCGCGACCTCGCCGACCCCGCGATGGAGCTGCGCCGCGACAAGCCGATGCTCGCCCGGCGCCATGCGGCCGGGGCCGGCAAGCGCCTCTGCGCGGCCTGGGAGGGGCTGGAGCAATTCACTGTCGCCGCGATAGAGCGGTTCGCCATCGGCGGCGGGCTGGCGCTCGCGGCTGCCTTCGACCTGCGGGTGATGGGCAAGGGGGCGCATTTCCGCGCGCCGGAGGTCGCGCTCGGCCTTTCCATGAGCTGGGGCACGATTCCGCGCCTCGTCGCGCTGGTGGGACCCGCCCGCGCCAAGCAGATTCTCTGCCTCGGCAACGACCGCATCGAGTCGGCCGACGCGCTCGCCTGGGGGCTGGCGCAGGAGGTGGTGGAGGACGGCAGGGCTGCGGAACGCGCGCTCGAACTCGCCACGCGCGCCGCCGCCATGCCGCCCGTGCCCCTGCGCATGACCAAGGCCACCGTCAACGCCGTCGCCGGCGCGCTGGCCGGCGCCGCCATTCACATGGACACGGAGGAGGTCATGCTGACGGAGCTCACCGAGGATTTCGCCGAGGGCGTCGCCGCCTTCCGCGAATCGCGCCCGGCGAATTTCCGGGGGGCCTGAGCGGGCCAGCGGCGCAAGAACGAATCCGGCACGGCTGGCCCCGTTGCACCCGCCGGTGCTATGTTGCGCCGCGCCGCCGGGCGGGGCGTCCGGGCGGAAGCTCCGAAAAGGACAGAGCATGACCGACAGGATGGGCGATGGCGGCAGCGCGGCCGGCCCGCGGCGATGACCGCGCCGCTTGCGCCTTACGCCGCCGCGCCGTCCGACACGCGGGGCCGGCGCTGGCCGGAGCCGGAGACCGGCGACCGCACGCCGTTCCAGCGCGACCGCGACCGCATCGTCCATTCCGCCGCCTTCCGCCGCCTGCAATACAAGACCCAGGTGTTCGTCTGCGACGAGGGCGACCACTATCGCAGCCGGCTGACGCATTCGCTCGAAGTCGGCCAGATCGCGCGCGGCATCTGCCGGAGCCTCGCGCTCGAGGAAACGCTGGCGGAGACGCTGGCGCTCGCGCACGACCTGGGCCACACCCCCTTCGGCCATGCAGGCGAAGCCGCGCTCGATGCGGCGCTCGGCGGCTTCGGGGGCTTCGACCACAATGTCCAGACGCTGCGCATCGTCACCCGGCTGGAAGCCCGCTACGCCGCCTTCGACGGCCTCAACCTCACCTGGGAGACGCTGGAGGGGCTCGCCAAGCACAACGGTCCGGTCGCGCCCGGCGCTGCGCCGGTTCCCGTCGCGGAACTGGACCGGGCCCTGAACCTGCGCCTGGACGAGTGGCCCGGCCTCGAAGCCCAGGCCGCCGCGCTCGCGGACGACATCGCCTACAACAATCACGACATAGACGACGGCGTGCGCGCCGGGCTGATCGCCATCGACGACCTGCGCGGCCTGCCGCTGTTCGGCGAGGCGGTCGCTGAGGTGGAGGCATGCTACGGCACGCTGCCGCCGGCGCGCCTCATTCACGAGACCGTGCGCCGGGGCGTGCGCGCCATGGTCGCGGACGTGGTGGCGGAGACCCGCCGGCGGCTGGCCGAGGCGCGGCCCGCCGGCGCCGACGAGGTTCGCCGCGCCGGCCGGGCGCTGGTCGCCTTCTCCGAGGACATGGCGGACGCCGACCGGGCGCTCAAGGGCTTCCTGTTCGAGCGCCTCTACCGCCATCCCCATGTCGCGGAGGAGAGCGAAAGGGCAAGGGCCGTGGTGACCGACCTGTTCGGCGCGCTCTTCGCCCGGCCGGAGGTGTTGCCTCCGGATTGGCGAAGCCGCACGGACGGCGCCGACGCCTGCCGGACGGCGCGCACCGTGGCGGACTATATTGCCGGCATGACCGACCGCTACGCTTTCCGCGAGCATGACCGCCTCTGCGCTGGGGACCCGCGACCGCGATGAACGTCTTTCACGAGCTCGGACAGGCCGTGCGCGAGGCCCTCGGCGATGCAGCCGGCGGCCTCGACGCCCCGGCCGCGGGCGTGGAACTGCCCCGCGACCCCGCGCACGGGGACTTCGCCACCAATGCGGCGATGCCGGCGGCGCGCGCCGCCGGCATGAAGCCGCGCGACCTGGCGGAGGCGCTCGCCGCACGGCTGTGCGCCGACGGCAGGATCGCGAGCGCGGAAGTCGCGGGGCCCGGCTTCGTCAACCTGCGCATGACGCCCGGATTCTGGCAGGCGCGGATTCCCGCGATCCTCGAGGCGGGACCCGCCTATGGCGATTCGGACGTCGGCGCCGGGCGGCGGGTCAATGTCGAGTATGTCTCCACCAACCCGACCGGCCCGCTGCATGTCGGCCATGCGCGGGGCGCCGTGTTCGGCGATGCGCTGGCCCGCCTGCTCGCCAGGGCCGGCTACGAGGTCACCAAGGAGTATTACATCAACGATGCCGGCGCGCAGGTGGATGCGCTCGCGCGGTCCGCGCACTACCGCTATCGGGAGGCGCTGGGCGACGCGCCGGGCCCGATGGCTGAAGAGATGTATCCGGGCGACTACCTCAAGCCGGTGGGCGCGGCGCTCGCGGAGGAGTTCGGCCCGCGCTACCGGGACGCCGCGGAAGGCGAATGGCTGGCGCCGTTCCGCGAGCGCGCCGTTGCCGCGATGATGAAGGCCATCCGCGAGGACCTCGCCGCCGCGGGCATCGAGCAGGATGTGTTCGCGTCCGAACGCATGCTCGTCGAGTCCGGCGGCGTCGAGCGGGCCATTGCCGGGCTCGAAGCGAAAGGGCTGGTCTACTGGGGCGTGCTGGACCCGCCCAAGGGCAGGAAGCCGGACGATTGGGAGCCCGGCCGCCGGCAGATGCTGTTCCGCTCGACCGGGGCGGGCGACGATGTGGACCGGCCGCTGAAGAAGTCGGACGGCGGCTGGACCTATTTCGCCTCCGATATCGCCTATCACATGGACAAGGCGGCGCGCGGCTTCGAGGACCTGATCGACGTCTGGGGCGCCGACCATGGCGGCTATGTGAAGCGGATGCAGGCGGCCGTGTCGGCGGCCACCGACGCCAGGCTCGACGTCAAGCTCTGCCAGCTCGTGCGTGTGCTGCGCGGCGGCGAGCTGGTGCGCATGTCGAAGCGCAGCGGCGACTTCGTGACGCTCCGCGAGGTGGTGGAGGAGGTCGGGCGGGATGCGCTGCGCTTCCTGATGCTCACCCGCCGCAACGATGCGCCGCTCGATTTCGACCTCGCCCAGGCGGTGGCGCAGTCGCGCGACAATCCGGTGTTCTACGTGCAGTACGCCCATGCCCGCTGCCGCTCCGTGCTCCGCCACGGAGAGAGCGTCGGCGCAGCGGGTGCGGACGATCTGGCGCATCTGGAAGCGCCGGAGGAACTGGCGCTGGTCCGCCGGCTGGCGGCCTGGCCGCAGACGGTCGAGACCGCGGCCGAGGCGCATGAGCCGCACCGCGCCGCCTTCTATCTCATGGACGCCGCGACCGATTTCCACGCGCTCTGGACGAAGGGCCGCGACAATGCCCGGCTGCGCTTCATCCAGGACGACGATCCGGCCGGCACGCGCGCCCGGCTGGCGCTGGTCCGGGCGACCGCCATCGTGATCGCCGGAGGGCTCCGGACGCTCGGCGTCGAGCCGGTGGAGCGGATGTAGGGCGGTGGCGGCGGCGTCCGACAGCCGACGCCACACGCTCCGGTTGGCCGGCCTGGGCGTGGTGTCGGTCGTCGCGCTCGGAGCGTTGCTATGGTTCGGCTACCGGGCGCTGGTCGGATCGAGCGACGCCGATCTCCCGGTCGTCATGGCGCCGAAGGGGGATTACAAGGTGGCTCCGGAGGATCCGGGGGGCCTCAATGTCGATCATCAGGATGTCCGCATCTACGACGCGCTCGTGCGCGGCCGGCCGGGAGCGGTGCCGGAGACCATCGGCCCGCTGCCCGAGGCGCCCCGGCCCGTGATTCCGTCCCCGCCCCCGACGCCCGCTCCGGCAGAGCCCGAGCGGCAAGCCGTGCCCAAGCCGCCGGTGCCGGCGCCGCGCAACGGCAGCGCTGCCGGCCCCCCGCCCGCGCCTCCGGAACCGTCCGCAGGCCGGGTGCAGGAGGCCGCGGAGCAAGTGTCCGTGCAGCTCGGCGCGTTCGGCACCGATGCTGCCGCCCGCGAAGCATGGGGCGCCCTCAAGAAGCGGCACGGCGACCTGCTCGGGCGCATGGAGGCGGAATTCGTCGCCGGCGGCGGGGTCGTGCGGGTTCGCGCAGGACCCTTCTCGACGCCGGCGCTGGCGCAACTCGTCTGCGAACAATTGAAGGCGCGCTATGTCGATTGCTTCATCGTCCGCTGAGGGGAGCGGAGCGCGCCCGGCGCCGCTTGCGGCCGTTTTCGGCTGCTCCGGCCCGGCGCTCACGGCCTGGGAGCGGGATTTCTTCCGCGACGCGGACCCGTTCGGTTTCATCCTCTTCGACTACAACCTTGCGGACGCTGGCAGTATCCGGCGGCTGACCGCCGAGTTGCGCGACGCCGTGGCCGACGCCGGCGCGCCCGTCCTGATCGACCAGGAAGGCGGGCGCGTGGCGCGGCTTGCCCCGCCGGAGTGGCCGGCCTTCCCCTCTGCCGCCCGTCTTGCCGAAGGGACGGTCGAGGCGACGCGGGCCACGGCGCGCGCCATCGGCGAGATGCTTGCCGGTCTCGGCATCGATGTGAATTGCGCCCCGGTGGCGGACGTCCACGCGCCCGGCGTGACCCATGAGGTGATCGGCGCGCGCGCCTTCTCCAGCAACCCCGGGGTGGTCGCAGCCCATGCCCGGGCTTTTGCCGAGGGCCTGCGCGACGCCGGCGTGCTGCCGGTGCTCAAGCATCTGCCCGGTCACGGGCGGGCGCGCGGCGACAGCCACGAAACCCTGCCGGAGACGGATTCCGACGAGCCTTCGGTCACCGCCTTCACCGCCCTCGCCGACCTGCCCGTCGGCATGACCGCCCATGTGCTCTACCGCGACTGGGACGCCGCGCTTCCGGCGACGTTCTCGCCGACGGTGATTGCGGACATCGTGCGCGGGCGGATCGGATTCGACGGGCTCCTGCTCACCGACGACCTCTCCATGCGCGCGCTCGACGGCCCGCTCGGCCTGCGGGCGCGCCGGGCGCTGGACGCCGGCTGCGATATCGCGCTCCACTGCAACGGCGACCCGGCCGAGATGACGGCGGTCGCCGGGGAGGCCGGGAGGCTGACCGCGGCGGCGGCGGAGCGCTGGCAGCGCGCCCGCAACTGGCTGGAGGCGTCGTGACCGGCATATCCCTGGAAGAATTCGCGTACCAGCTGTCGGTCTGGACGCTGCCGCTGCTGCTCGCCGTCGGCTGCCACGAGGCAGCCCACGGCTGGGCCGCATGGAAGCTCGGCGACGACACCGCGCGGCGGCTCGGGCGCGTCACCCTGAACCCCGTCCGCCATATCGACCCGTTCGGCACCCTGCTGCTGCCGGGCCTGCTGCTGGTGACCGGCGCGCCTTTCATCATCGGCTACGCCAAGCCCGTGCCGGTGGCTTTCGGGCAGCTCCGGCCCGTCCGGATCGGCATGGCGCTGGTTGCGCTCGCGGGCCCGGCCGCCAATCTCGCGCTTTGCGTCATTTCGCTGGTCGTGCTCCAGGCCGTGGGCTGGACGCCGGACATGCCGGGGCGGGACTGGCTGATCGAAACCGCGAGGAAGAGCGTGATCCTCAATGCGGTGCTTGCGGTCTTCAACATGCTCCCGGTGCCGCCGCTGGACGGCGGACGCATACTGACCGCGCTGCTGCCGCCCCGCATCGCCGCCCGCCTCGCGCCCTTGGAGCGCGGCGGGATCGTGCTTATCCTTCTCGTGCTGTTTGTGCTGCCCTGGCTCCTGGCCAGGGCGGGCATCGGGTTCGACCCGGCGGACTGGCTGCTCTGGCGGCCGGTGGGCTGGATCATCGAGGGGCTCTTGGCGGTCGTCTGAGCGGAACGGCAGGAATGAGCGCACCCGTCCTGGAAGTGGAGGGCCTGGAGCACGGCTATGACGGCGAGACGGTGCTCGACGGCGTGAGCTTCGCGGTCGATGCCGGCGAGATCGTCTGCCTGCTCGGCCCCTCCGGCTGCGGCAAGACCACGACCCTGCGGCTCGTGGCCGGGCTGGAGCGCCCTGCGGCCGGGCAGGTCGTCATCGCCGGCGAGGCCGTGACCGGGCCGGGCCGGGCCGTGCCGCCGGAGCAGCGGCGCGTCTCGATGATGTTCCAGGACTACGCCCTCTTTCCGCATCTCAGGGTGCGGGACAATGTGGCCTTCGGCCTCTCCGGCCTGGCGCGCGGCGAACAGCGCCGCCGGGCCGACGAGCTGCTCGACAAGGTCGGCATGGCCGCCTATGCCGGCGCCTATCCCCATGTCCTCTCCGGCGGCCAGCAGCAGCGCGTCGCGCTCGCCCGCGCGTTGGCGCCGGAGCCCAACCTCGTGCTGCTGGACGAGCCGTTCTCGGGTCTCGATCCGGAACTGCGCGGCCGGGTGCGCGACGACTCCATGCACCTTCTCAAGACCAGCGGCGCGGCGACCCTGTTCGTCACCCACAATGCCGAGGAGGCCATGATGATGGCCGACCGGGTGGTGGTGATGCGCGAGGGGCGGGTGGTCCAGAACGGCGCGCCGGAAGAGATTTATTGCGAACCCGCCTCGCCGTTCGTCGCCACCTTCCTCGGCGAGGTCAACCGGTTCGACGGGCTGGTGGCGGGAGGGCGGGTGGAAACGCCGCTCGGATCCGTCGCGGCGCCGGGCTTCTCCGACGGCTCCGCGGTGCAGGTGCTCGTGCGGCCGGAGGCAATCCGCATCGGCGAGCCGGCAAGCGCCGGGGCGGAAGCCCGGATCGAAGCGGTGCGCATGGTCGGCCGCAGCACGCTCGTCCATCTCACGCTCGCCGCAGCGCCGCGGGGCGTATACGGCCCGGCCGATCCGGGGGGCATCCATCTCCACGTCCGTTCGCCCGGCCGCATCCATGCCGGCGAGGGCGAGGTCCGCCAGCTTTCGCTGGACGGCGAGCAGGTCTTCGTCTTTCCTCGCGAGTGAGCCGCGTTGCGGGCGGCGCGCGCTTCTGCGATAACGG
This sequence comes from Alphaproteobacteria bacterium, assembly GCA_022825195.1. Taxonomy (GTDB): domain Bacteria; phylum Pseudomonadota; class Alphaproteobacteria; order Bin95; family Bin95; genus Bin95. The sequence goes on along the minus strand of JAJDYL010000195.1, from coordinate 14,653 downwards.
CGCCCAGCAGCAGGAGGCACAGCATATGAGCATCGGTCCCTGGCAAGTCATCATCGTTCTGGTGATCATCCTGATCCTGTTCGGCGCCGGGAAGCTGCCGCGCGTGATGGGCGATCTCGCCAAGGGTGTGAAGAACTTCAAGAAGGGCTTGAACGAGGAAGACCGCGAGGCGGCCATCGAGTCCAAGCCGGCGGAGACCGTCGCCGCCGCGGAAAGCGAAAAAGACACAGCGGCCCGCACCTGACGCCGGGAGGCCCGGCAACACGCCATGCTCGATATCGGCTGGACGGAAATGCTGATGATCGCGGTGATCGCGATCGTCGTCATCGGTCCGCGCGACCTGCCGAAAATGCTGAAGACCGTCGGGGGCTGGGTGCGAAAGGCGCGGGCGACGGTGCGCGAGCTCCAGACCGGCATCGAGGACATGGCGCGGGAAGCCGAGCTCGACGAGGTGAAGAAGTCCGTCGAGAGCGCGACCCGGATGGACGACTGGCTCGATGACAAGGCGGTCGTCAAGCCGCCGGCCGGGCCGTCTGCGCCCGCCGCGGCCGCGCCGCCGGCCTCCGCGGCGCCGCCGCCTGCCGCAGCCGAGACCGGCAAGCCGGCGAAACTCTGGTGAACCAGGGGGCGGAAGACGACAAAGAGGCTCCGCTGCTCGAACACATCATCGAGCTGCGCAACCGGCTGGTTTATTCCGTCATCGCCCTTCTGGTGGCCTTCATCGCCTGCGTTTCGGTCGCAAGCTACATCTTCGAGTTCCTGACCGCGCCGCTCGCCCGCGCGCTCGGCGACGAGGACGGGCGGCGGATGATCTTCACCGCCCTTTACGAGCCGTTCTTCGTCTATATCAAGATCGGCATCTATGCGGGCCTGTTCCTCGCCTTCCCGGTCATCTCGAACCAGCTCTGGCGGTTCGTGGCGCCCGGCCTCTACCGCCGCGAGAAGCAGGCCTTCCTGCCCTATCTGGTCGCCACGCCGGTCCTGTTCTTCGCCGGCGGGGCGATGGTCTATTACGCGGTCATGCCGCTCGCCTGGGAGTTCTTCCTGACTTTCGAGACGCCCGGCGCGCCGGGGCCGGAGGGCGAGGCCGGCAGTTTGCCGATCCAGCTCGAGGCGAAGGTCTCGGAATATCTGTCGCTGGTCATCAAGCTGATGTTCGCCTTCGGGCTCTTCTTCCAGATGCCGGTCGGCATCACCCTGGTCGCCCGCGCCGGCATCGTCTCGGCCGACCAGCTCGCCCGCGGGCGCAAATACGCCGTCGTGGTCGTGTTCCTGACGGCGGCGGTGCTGACCCCGCCCGACATCATCAGCCAGGTCGGCCTCGCGCTGCCGGGCCTCGTGCTCTACGAGATCTCGATCGTGCTCGCGCGCCGCATCGAGCGGCGCCGGGCCCGCGCCGAGGCGGAGGCGGACGCCGAAGAGGAAGCCGAGGCCGAAGGCTGAGATGGCGGTCGGCTTCGCGCTGACGGGCACTGACGGGCGCGCGCGGCGCGGGCGGCTGGAGACCGCGCACGGCACGGTCGAGACGCCCGCCTTCATGCCGGTCGGGACCGCCGCCACCGTCAAGGCGCTCACCCCCGCCATGGTGGCGGCAGCCGGCGCGGAAATCGTGCTCGCCAACACCTACCACCTTGTGCTCCGCCCCGGCGCGGAGCGCGTCGCGCGCCTGGGCGGCCTCCACGCCTTCATGCGCTGGCCGGGGCCGATCCTGACCGATTCCGGCGGCTACCAGGCCATGTCGCTCGGCAGCCTGGCGAAAGTCGGCGAGGACGGGGTGCGCTTCCGCAGCCATATCGACGGCGCGCGGCTGGAACTCACGCCGGAACGCGCCGTCGAGGCCCAATATCTGCTGGACAGCACCGTGACCATGGCGCTCGACGAATGCACGCCCTGGCCCATCGACAGGAACGGCGCCGCCGCCTCCATGCGCCGGTCGATGCGCTGGGCGGAGCGCTGCCGGGCCGCCTTCCGCGAGCGCGCGGGCTACGGCCTGTTCGGCATCGTCCAGGGCGGCGTGCACGACGATCTGCGCGCGGAGTCGGCCGAGGCATTGCGGGGTATCGGTTTCGACGGCTATGCGGTCGGCGGCCTTGCGGTCGGCGAGGGGCAGGCGGCGATGTTCGGGGTGCTCGACACGGTTCCCGATGCGCTGCCGGCGGACCGGCCGCGCTACCTCATGGGCGTCGGCAAGCCGGGCGATATCGTGGGCGCGGTGGCGCGCGGCATCGACATGTTCGACTGCGTGCTGCCGACCCGGTCCGGGCGCACGGCGCAGGCCTGGACCCGGGAGGGGCCGCTCAACCTTCGCAATGCGCGCCATGCCGAGGACCCCGCGCCGCTGGATGCGCGCGTCGATTGCCCGGCGAGCCGCGAGTTCAGCCGCGCCTACCTGCACCACCTCGTCAAGGCGAACGAAATGCTGGGCGCAACCCTACTGAGCTGGCACAACACCGCCTTCTACCAGGCCCTCATGTCCGAAATCCGCACCGCCATAGAGGAGCGCCGCTTCGACGAGTGGCGCCGCAAGTTCGAGAGCCGGCAGGCCGGCGGATGATCCCGCACGGAAAAGCCGCCGCGGCGTTTGCGCTGCTGCTCCTGCTCGCCGGCGCTCCGTCGCCGCCCGTGCAGGCCCTGCCCGCCGAGACGCTGGAGTCGGTCGTTTCGGTGCTGCCGGTCTGGCCGGGGCGGCCCCAGGGCGGCGCGGGCGGACGTCCGGGCGCGGCGCCCGAAGCGAGCGGCGTGGCCGTCAAGCCCGGCCTCGTCGCAACCGCCTGGCATGCCGTCGAGCCCGCCCGGCGGATCGACGTGCGCCTGTCCGACGGACGCATCCTGCCGGCGGAACTCGTCGCCAAGGACGCCGCGAGCGACATTGCGCTCCTGCGTGTCGATGCCGGGCTCCGGCCCCTCGCGGTCGCGCCCGCCCCGCAGCTGGCGCAGCCGGTATGCGCCATCGCCAACGCCTACGGCCTCGGCCTCTCGGTGACATGCGGCGTGGTCTCCGCGCTGAACGTGACCGACGCGGGCTTCAACGCCGTGGAAGACTTCATCCAGACCGATGCTGCCGCCAATCCGGGCAGTTCCGGCGGCGCGCTGGTGGACCGGCAGGGCCGTCTTGTCGGCATGATGTCGGCGATCTTCGCGTCGGCCGGCGACACCGACATCGGCATCAATTTCGCCGTTTCGACGGACCTGCTCATGCGCGTCGTCGAGGCTCTGGCCGCCGATGGCCGGGTCGCTCATCCCGCGCCCGGCTGGCGGCTGGAGGCGGCGGCGCGTGCCCGGCTGGCCGTCGTGGCCGCGCCGGTCGTCCGCGAAGTGGGCGCGGGCGGTCCGGCGGCGGCGGCCGGCATCCGGCCCGGAGACGTGATCCTGAGGATCGGCCCGCGCAGGATCCGCACGCCCCGCGACGCCGTCGCCGCGTTCGCCGTCATTCGCGACCTGCGCGCGCCGCTCGACATCGCCCTGCTGCGCGGCGGGCGGGAGCGTATCGTCGCGCTTTCTCTGGATGCCGCCCCGAAGGCGGCGGACGCGCCGGACAGGCCCGGGGCGGCGGACTGCCCCCATCCGGCGCCGGTCTGCCGCGTCCGGCAGGCGGTCTTCCCGGTCTCCGGCTTCGATCCCGCCGCGAGCGCCACCCGGATCGGTCCCGCGCTGCTGGTGACCAATCGGCATGTCGTGGCGGACCGGCCGGACGCGGTCGTCCACACGCCGGACGGACCGAGGCAGGCCAGGGTGGTCCCCTCCGCCTATCCGGGCGATCTCGTGCTGCTCGAGGTCCGCGGCCTGCCGGCGGACGGCTTCGTGCCCGGCCTCAAGGACGAAATTACGGGCGGCGGCGAGTTCTACGCGGTCGGCGTCGACATCGCCCGGCGGGAGGTGCGCGTCTTCGATCCCGGCGGGTTGATTGCAGGGCCGGCGAAGGGCGCGGAATTGGGGCGGCTCCATACGCGCTCCCGCATGCAGCCCGGCGTCAGCGGCGGCGCCCTTGTCCATGAATCCGGCGCGCTGACGGGCATTGCCGTCGGCGGGGGCGACGGCCGGTTCGAAGCGATGCCCACGGCGTCCGTCAGGATGCTCCTGGCCCTGCGTGCGGACCCGAAGGCCGCGGAAGTGACGAGCCGGCTGGGAGCGGCCTTCTCGGCCTGTGCGGCCGGGATGGACGCATTCCAGGGCCGCAGGGCAAGCGAATCCGACCGTGCGGAACTGGTCGAGGCCTGCGCCGGGGCGCGGAACCACGGCCAATTGCTCGAAGCCGGGCGCCTGCTCGCGCGGGCCGGCGATTTCGACGGCGCCACAGCCCTGCACGGCCAGGCGGCCGGACAGGTCCCGAATTCGATCAATGCGCGGATTTCGCTGCTGGTCTCGCTGCAGCTTGGCGGGCGGTTCGAGGAGATGACGGGGCATGCGCGCCGGCTGATGCGCATGGCGCCCGGGGACCCCCAGGCCCTGCGGTTCGCCGTACAGTCCGGCGTCTGGGGCAACGCGCCGGAACTGGCCGAAGAGGCCTGGCGGGCGCTGCTGAAGGCCGATCCCCGGCAGGCCGAGGCCGCCCGGCGCTTCATCGATGCGGCCCCGCCCGCGCCGAAGCGCAGATAGGGCGGTCAATCGGCTGCCATATGCGCCTGTCCCGCTTAGGCCTGTACCGGCGCGCCCGCCGGGCCGCGAACGGTGGTATGACGGCCGGCGATGATCGACTGGACCGACCGCGCCGTCATGCTCTCCGCCCGTCCGTTCGGGGAAGGCAAGGCCGTTGCGCAGGCGCTGACCGAGACGCACGGCCGTCATGCCGGCCTCGTGCAGGGCGCGCGGCGGCAGGCAGAGGCGCTCCAGCCCGGCACCCTGGCGACGGTGCGCTGGCGGGCCCGGCTGGCCGACCAGCTCGGCGCCTTCTCCTGCGAGGTCGAGACCGCTCATGCCGCGCTCTGGCTGGACGACCCGCTGCGCCTGGCCGCGCTCCAGAGCGCCTGCGCCGTGGCGGAACTGGGCCTGCCGGAACGCGAGCCGCATCCGGCCGCCTTCGCCGGGCTGGCGGCGCTGCTGGACACGCTGGCGGGCGAGGCCTGGCCGGCGGCCTATGTCGGTTACGAGGTCGCGCTTCTGGCGGAGCTCGGCTTCGGCCTCGACCTCGAGCGCTGCGCGGTCACCGGCGCGCGCGAGGGCCTCGCCTGGGTTTCGCCGCGGACCGGCCGGGCTGTCGCCCGCGAGGCCGGCGCGGACTGGCAGGACCGCCTGCTCGTCCTGCCCGGCTTCCTCTGCGGCGCCAGCGGGTTCACGCCGGGCGATATCCGGGACGGGCTGGCGCTCACCGGGCATTTCCTCGCCCGCCATATCGCCGGGCCCGCGGACCGCCCGGTTCCCGCCGCGCGCCTGCGCCTCGCGGATTGTTTCGCGGGCTGAGGACGCTTATGCTGGCGGGGACCCCGATTCGGAGCATCCGCAGCGCACCGTGTCCGACGAGATTGCCGGTACCGTTGAGCCCGTCCCCTTCAGCACGGCGCTGGGCGAGCGGTATCTCGCCTATGCGCTCTCGACGATCACCGCGCGCTCGCTCCCCGATGTGCGGGACGGGCTGAAACCGGTCCACCGCCGCCTCGTCCACGCCATGCGCGAACTGGGGCTCGACCCCGACTCCGGCTTCAAGAAATGCGCCCGCGTCGTCGGCGACGTCATGGGCAAATACCATCCGCATGGCGACGCGGCGATCTACGACGCCATGGTGCGCCTCGCCCAGGAATTCGCAGTCCGCTATCCGCTGGTCGAGGGCCACGGCAATTTCGGCAATATCGACGGCGATAACGCCGCCGCGATGCGCTACACCGAGGCGCGGCTGACCGAGGTGGCCGAGGCGCTGCTGGAGGGCATCGACGAGGACGCGGTCGATTTCCGCGAGACCTATGACGGCGAGGGCCGCGAGCCGGAAGTGCTGCCGGCGGCCTTCCCCAACCTGCTCGCCAACGGCGCCCAGGGCATCGCGGTCGGCATGGCGACCAACATTCCGCCGCACAATGCGGGCGAGCTCGCCGCCGCCCTCCTGCACCTGATCCGCTGGCCGACCGCGAAAGACGAAAAGATCGCGCAGCTCGTGCCGGGGCCGGACTTCCCGACCGGCGGCTGCCTCACGGAGGACCCGGCCGCGGTCGCCGAAGCCTACCGCACCGGACGCGGCAGCCTGCGCGTCAGGGCGCGCTGGGAGGTCGAAAGGCTCGAACGCGGCGTCTGGCGCGCCGTCGTGACCGAAATTCCCTACCAGGTGCAGAAGGCGCGCCTGCTGGAGAAGCTCGACGCCGCTATCGAGTCGCGCAAGCTGTCGTCGGTCGAACAGGTGATCGACGAATCGGCCGAGGATGTGCGCATCGTGCTGGTGCCGCGAAACCGCACCGTCGACCCCGGCGCGATGATGGACCAGGCGTTCCGCCTCTCGGAGCTGGAAGTCCGCTTCGGCCTCAACCTGAACGTGCTGGACGCGGACGGGCGGCCGCGGGTGATGTCGCTCAGGGAATGCCTGCTCGCCTTTCTCGACCACCGCATGGAGGTGCTGGAGCGGCGCACGCGCTACCGCCTGGAGCGGATCGCCCGGCGGCTCGAGGTCCTGGAAGCCTATCTCGCCGTCTTCCTCAATCTCGACGAGGTGATCCGCATCGTGCGCGAGGAAGACGACCCAAGGGCCGAACTCTGCGCCTGCCTCGGCGTGAACGAGGCGCAGGCCGACGCCATCCTCGCCATGCGGCTCCGGGCGCTGCGCAAGCTCGAAGAGGCCGTCATCCGAGAGGAGCATGCGAGGCTGACGGCCGAACAGGCCGGGTGCCGGGCGCTGCTGGCCGACGAGAAGCTGCGCCGCCGCCGGCTCTCGGACGAGGTGAAGGAGATGCGCAAGCGCTTCGGCGCGGGCGAGGCCGGCGAGCGGCGGACCCTTCTGGCCGATGCGCCCGCCCCGAACGGCGCGGCGGCGGACGCCGTCATTCCGGGCGAGCCCGCGACCGTGCTCGTGTCCGAGATGGGCTGGGTGCGCGTGCTGAAGGGCCATATCGGCGCCGACACCGCGCCGCGCTACAAGGAGGGCGACCGCGAGGCATGGCGCCTCGCCGTCTCGACGTCGGACCGGCTGCTGCTGTTCGCGGCGTCCGGCCGCGTCTTCACCCTGGCGGTGGACCGGCTGCCGGACGGCAGGGGCATGGGCCGGCCGCTCCGCCTCGATGTGGACATGGCGCAGGAGGACCGCATCGTGGCGATCCGCGCGGCCCGGCCGGAAGGCCGGCTGCTGCTGGCGGCCGAGGACGGGCGCGGCTTCGTCGTGCGCGAGGAGAATGTCGTTGCGCAGACGCGGACCGGGCGGCAGGTGATGACCGGCGCCCTCAAGGTCGTCGCCGAAATCCGCCCGGACGACGACAGCGTCGCCGTGATCGGCAGGAACCGGCGCCTGCTGGTCTTCCCGCTCGACGAGGCCCCGGAACTGACGCGCGGGCGCGGCGTGCGCCTGCAGCGCTATGAGCGCGGCGGGCTCGTGGACGCGGCGGCGCTGCGCCTGGAGGACGGCCTCGTCTGGCGCATCGCCGCGCGCACAAGGCGCGAGACGGACCTCCGCACCTGGCTCGGCAAGCGCGGCGGCATCGGCCGCCTGCCGCCGCACGGCTTCCCGCGCAACAACCGCTTCACGCCGCGCGACCCGCCCGAAGACGAGGCGTAGCCGGCCTCAGAGCGCCGGGCGGCTGTCCGCCCAAGGCCGCGCGGCCTCGAAGGCGGCGGCGGCCTGGAGCACGCCCAGATCGTCCAGCCGGCGCCCGACGACCTGGAGGCCGACCGGCAGGCCCGCCTCCGTGAACCCGCAGGGGATCGACGCCGCCGGGTTGTGGGACAGGTTGAAGGGGTAGCTGAATTGCGCCCATTGCAGCCAGTTCCACGGATGGTCGGGCCAATGGGCGGGGGAGAGGCGGTCGGCGGGGAAGGCGGCGACGGAGACGGACGGCGTCAGCAGGAAGTCGTATTCCTCGAAGAAACGGTGGATCGCCTCGACATAGGCGAGCTTGCGCGCCCGCATGGCGAGATAGTCCTCCGCCCGGTAGCCCAGCCCGTCGCGGATGCAGGCGACCAGGCCGGGGTCCATCCTGTCCTCGAATTCCTCCAGCAGCCCGGCATAGCCGAGCTCGTGGACCGGCCAGAAGAAATGCTCGATCTCGACGCCGTCGGGCCCCCAGGCGGGCGAGACCTCCTCGACCTCGGCCCCGAAATCCCCGAACGCCGAAACCGCGTCCGCCACCAGCGCCGCCACCTCGGGATCGACGCGCGCATGGCCGAGATCGGGGCTCCAGGCGACGCGCGCGCCCTTGAGCCGCCCGCCCTCGCCCAGAAGTGCGGGATAGTCCGCCGGCGGGGCTTCGAGGCTGTAATGGTCGCGCGGGTGCGGCCCGGCCATGACCCGCAGCATCAGGGCGGCGTCGGCGACCGTGCGGGTCATCGGCCCGATATGGCTGACCTGGTCGGTATTGCCGACCGGCAGGTGCGCCACGCGCCCGTAGCTCGGCTTGATGCCGAAAATGCCGCAGAAATGGCTCGGCATGCGGATCGAGCCCGCGCCGTCGGAGCCCTGGTGGAGCGGCCCGTAGCCCGCCGCCGCGCCCGCGCCCGCCCCGGCCGAGGAGGCGCCCGCATTCATGCCGTGCGCCCAGGGGTTGTGCGTGATGCCGGTAAGCGGGCTCTGGCTCACACCCTTCCAGCCGAACTCGGAGGTGGTCGTCTTGCCGAGGGAGATCGCGCCGGCGGCCGCCAGCCGGTCCACGCAGGGCGCGCTTTCCGCCGGCAAGGTTCCCTTCTCCGCGTGCGAGCCGCGCTCCGTCGGGATGCCGGCCGTGTTGGCGAGGTCCTTGATCGTGACCGGCACGCCGTGCAGGGCTCCGAGCGCGCCGCCCGCCATCACCTGCGCTTCCGCCGCCTTCGCCGCGTCGCGCGCGCGGTCGGCCGTCAGGGTGGCGAAGGCGTTGATCCGGGGCTCCAGCCGTTCGATGCGGGCCAGCACGGTGTCGACGATCTCGACCGGCGAGAGCTCGCGCGCGGCCACCATCGCCGCCAGCCGGGTCGCCGGCGTGAAACACAACTCTTCTTCGTTCATCGGCCCCCTCCGGCCCCGCGGAATATCGATCGCGGCAGCCTAGCGCGGATGTCCCGCCACTGTCATCGGCCTGCGCCGGGCGTCCGGGCGCTGTGCTAATCTCCCCGTCGACGAGGCCCGGGAGGGGAAGGACATGGCAGAGGTGGCGACATTCGCGCCCGGCGGATACCGCTACATAAGGGGGCGGTTCCAGTATTCGGGCGGGGTGGCGGCGGAGCCCGGCTACCGGATCGAGCGCGTCCGCTTCCATCGCCTCGTGCCGCTGGAGGCGGGCTTTCGGCGGATCGAGGCTCACCTGGCGGCGGCGGGCCGCCCGACAACGGCCTTCTGCGCCTGCGAGCTGCGTTCGCCCGGACAGTTCTCGGAGGAGGGGTTCGTGGCCTTCAACCGGGCCTATGTGCGCACACTGGAGCGCTGGGGCATCTTCCGGGACGAGGAGAACCCGGTCGCGCGCTCCAATGTCTGCCCGGAGGCGGACCCGCCCGCGGAGCCCGGCTTCCACGCCTTCTGCTACACGGTTCCCGACGATGGCGCGGAGGCCGGAACCTTCGTCATCGCCGGCTCCGGCGAGGCGCCGGAAGGGCCGGGGCAATACCGGGACCGCATCATCCGCCTCGGCGACACCTCGCCGGACGCCATGGCCGAGAAGGCGCGCTACGTGCTGGACACCATGGAAAGCCGCATGGCGGCGCTCGGCTTCGGCTGGGCCGACGCGACCGCGAGCCAGGTCTATACCGTCCACGAGATCCACGGCCTGTTCGGGCCGGAGATCGTCGCGCGCGGCGCCGCCCCGGACGGCATCCAGTGGACCTACGCGCACCCGCCGGTCGAGGGCCTCGCCTTCGAGATGGACGTGCGCGGCCTGCCGGTGGAGCGCGTAATCGCCTGACACCTCCTGTGCACGCAAACCGGCAGCATGGAAATTGTGCGAACCCATATTTCATGCTACATATTCGCATATGAGGACCACGATCGATGTCAACGAAGAATTGTTGCGGGCCGTCAAGGTCTATGCGGCCGAGGAACGCATGACCCTGAAGGCCACGATCGAGCGGGCGCTTCGGGAATTCCTGGCGGGTCCTGCGGCCTCCTCCGCCAGCGCGCCGCCGATTCCGGTATTCGATGGACAAGGCGTGCAGGCGGGCGTGGACCTGGCGGACAGTGCGGCGCTTCGGGACATCATGGATGCAGAGTCCTGACGTCAATGTTCTTGTGTCCGCCTTCAGGATGGATTCCGAGCATCACGCACTCTGCCGGAAGTGGCTGATCGAGGCGTTGGCGGGCCGCGACCGGCTCGGCCTGTCGGAACTGGTATTGAGCGGCGTGCTCCGCGTGCTGACGCATCCCCGGGTTTTCCATCCGCCGACGCCGGGCGACAGGGCGCTGGAATTCGTCGATGCCCTGCTTGCGCAGCCCGTGACGGAAATGCTGCGTCCAGGGGGCGGCCACTGGCGCATATTTCACGACCTTGCGGCGAGGCTCCGGCTTACGGGGAACAGGCTGCCGGATGCCTACCACGCGGCGCTGGCAATGGAGCATGGTTGCGAATGGGTGACCCTCGACCGGGGCTTTTCGATCTATTCCGGCCTCGGCGTGCGGAACCTGCTCGACGACTGACGGGAACTGGCGAGATGCCCGAACGCGAGGTCGATCGCGGTCGGGGCGGCGTCAGGAGGCCTCTTTCAGCCGCTCCGCGATCCAGAGCTTGATGAGGGACTGCCGGGGGACGCCGAGTTTTCCGGCCTCGCGGTCCAGGGCGGCAACAACCCAGGCCGGAAAATCGACATTGACGCGCCTGGATTCCGTGTTGACCCGCCGCGCCCGCGACCAGTCGACATGCGCGCTGACATCCTCCGCATCGTCGAATGCCAGATCGAATTCACGCGCTTTCATAACGCTCTATCTCCTCCTCACGGGCGCGGCGAACCGAAATGATCCGGATTCGCTCGCCACGATATGTAAAGACGGCAGCCCAGTGCCGGTTCCCGATCTTCCCGACGACGATAGTGCGGGGCTCATCTACCGTCCGCGCTGGCGCTTCAAGCAGCCAAGGATCGTCCCAGAGCAGTTGGGCCTCGTCGAAGTCAATGCCGTGCTTGTCACGGTCCGTGGCGCTTTTCTCCGGGTCGAACTCGCAGATCATGTCCATATATGAAGCTAAAATTATACCATTTCAACCCATGGCGATTGCCGGAAGCTGCCCTGGCCCCGCCGGTTCGTTTCACCCCTCCGCGAAACCCCAGCCCCGCTCCCTGTAGAACCTGCAGAGAGCGGCGATCCAGGCGTTCGTCTCGCGGAGATCGAAGAATTCCGGCTCGAACCCGTCCGCCCACTCCGCCAGCTCCCGATACGCCGGATTGCCGGGATCGGCGAGCGCCTCGAGGAGTTCCGGATAGGCGTAGGGTCCGCCGCAGTCCTCCGGCGGGCAGGCGCGCGCGCCGCCTGTGCATTGCGGAGCGAACCGGCCGGCGGAGTCCAGCCGCCCGGGGTCCGGCGGCGCAGCCTTTTCGACCTTGACCGAATGGTCCCAGTCGTCGCCGAAATCGTAGTTGTAAAGAAACCGCGACCTCACGCGGACCAGTGCGCCCAACCTGTGTGCGCGCTCGTCTTCATAGTCCGGCGCCGGGCCGCGGCCGTCGTCCTCGGGTATCTCGAATTGCCTGCCGCCGATGTCGAACATGTGCAGGTGGCAGTCCTGCCAGCCCATCGCCCCCTGGATGACGGCGTGAAGCTCCCGCAATGTCAGCGAGTCCGGCACGAGGACGCGCCGCCATATCCCGGGCTCGATGCCGAGCAGGCTTATCTTCAACTGGAATATCCGTTTCACCGCCGCTGTCTCCCGGCGCGCATTTCGCTCAGGGCCGCCTCCACGTCGAAGGACGGCGTGCGGCCCTCCTGCGGCGCTATGCCTTCGACCGCGATTTCCGGCACGATGCGCCGTATCGCATCGTTCCGGAGCCAGAGCCGCAGCAGGTGGCGGCGCCGGTCGGGCTCCTCCCAGTCGTCGAAGGCGGTGCGCGCGTGGAGGTGGGTGAAATTGTTGAACCAGAGGATTTCGCCGGGCTCCAGGGTGAACCGCAACTGCAGCTCGTCGCTGCGCGCGGCGGCCATGAACGCCTCCACCGCCGCCTCCTCGCGCGCGCCGAACGGCTCGCCCTTCGCCTCCTGGCCCATGACGGCGTAGGTCTTGACCCATCGGCAGCTGACCTTGCCGTCCACGGACGAATAGACCGGCACCTTGTGCGGCGTGACCGGATCGTCGCCGGGCGCCTCCTCGCCGCGGCGGTGCATGTGGAAACCCTCATAGAGCCGCTCCAGGCAGGCAGGCTCCTCGGCCAGCAGCCGGTTGTGGACCGCAAGCGCGCTGGTCAGCAGCGAGACGCCGCCCTCCCGCGCGGCGCGGAGGCTGAACAGGCCGACAATGTGCGCCCGGTCCGTGTGGGGCTCCAGTTCCCTGCGGGCGCGGTAGGCGCGCGCATGCGGGTCTTCGCGGGTCGTGTCGCGGACATGGCCCAGACGGTCGCCCAGGACGCTTTGCGAGATGCCGGCGCCGAGCTGCGCGCCCATGGCCCAGTAGACCCGTTCCGTATCCTCGAGGCGCCACCGCCCGACCGGCAGGCCGGCCATCACCGCGAAGCCGCGCCCGTCCCGCAGCTCGTCATGCAGCGCGGCGAGCCGCGCCTCGACCTGCGGACAGCGGAAATCCTCGCGGCCGATATCGTCGAGCGATTTGCCCTCGCGGTCCATTTCGCGGATGAACCCGTCCAGTTCGGCGATCTCGGCCGCCGTCAGCCGGACCGTGTAGTCCTCCGGGCCGGCGAAGTCGCGGACGGTCCAGAAAGCGCGTTCGTCAACGGCCTGCATCGGCTCCCTCCCGCAAGGTTTCGTCCGCCGCGCGGCTGCGCCGCCGGCCGGGGCCACACGCTCCCAATTGGCCCCTTTGCATCCGGCGGCGTCAAGCGCCGGGCCCGTCCCGCCCCGCTCAGCTCTCCGACGGGCCCCACCAGGAGACGCCCGCAATGTCCGCACCCGGACCGGTCCTCGGGCTCGCAAAGGTCAGCCGGACCCGGCATCCGGACCGCCCCACGACCAGGCGGGGCCGGTCCTCCGGGCCGACCAGCAGGCCCCGTTCGGGATCGTAGGAGAACCCGTCCTCCGGGGTGACTTCGGCCCAACGCATCACCGCCGCGAACCCGCCGCCCGGATACCCGTCTACCAGCAGATAGAGCGCCTCTTCCGCAACGGTGCCGTAACCCAGCACGAGCGCGCCCCCGTCCGACTGGCGGACGGCGACGATTTCGTGGAGCTCAATCGTGCCGCGTTCGCCGGGGCCTTCATGCACGAAGTCGCGGGAAAGCGCCGTCACCATCGGCAGAAGCGCAGCCCCGTCCCCGGGCGGAGCCGGCGCTTCCTGCGAACGCTGCGCCATTTCCGTCGAGCTTCCGGGCAATCGCTGTGGCAACTTCCGCCTGGGCAGGCGGGTCGCCCCCATTCTCTCGTCGTCCGACCGCATGCCGCGCCTCCTGCGATGAACGGTGGGCTGGAGGAGCTGCGCCAACGACCGCCTTTTCCGGCAGACGAGGGGAGTGAGGATCCTGCAACTCCACCAGCCGCACGGCCACTATCGGTTGGAGACGGAGGCAGGTCGATGAAGTTGATTTGAGTCCGAGCCGTTTTCTCCAAAGGGAATTTGACTTGATTTCAACTTGGTTTTAGTTTCCCTATTTGTTCGGGGCGCTTGTACATCCGCCCGCGAGACGTTCCTCGACCCGCAACAAGCGGGTTTGCCGAAGGTAGCTGCCGCCCTCCCTTCTTGCAGCCATATTATGCACGCCCGTGGATGCGGGCTTCATACTTCCGGTAAAGCCGCATCCCGGTGCGACAGGAGTCCGTTATGCCGCAGATCCTGCAGGCGAGATATGGAGGACAGTGGAAGTTGTCTGTTCTGCCTGCTCGTTAGTCCCTAACGGCCATGGACTCTATTCCGCCACGACGAGTTCCTCAGATCTTCCGGTTATGAATTCAAGCCTTACCCGACTTCCCGAGCCCGATATTAACATAAAAGGCTCTCCCTTTGGGCCGACCAAAAACCCCAATCCCGGTTTATAGACGAACAAGGCATTACTTGAGTTGGTGCCGCCCCAGTCCAATAATTCGCTCAAACCGCCGCCGGCCCATTTTTTCATCAACGTAATGAGCTGATATTGCTCGAGCGTTCCATATCCAAGAACAGTAACGGCGTCGTCGGAAAAGCGATGCGCGGTTATTTCTTCCAACTCGATGGAAGCCATCCGATCGGGCCCTTGGTAAAGTATGTCACTTGTAAGAACTGCGGGAACCGCGTGATATCCGGTGCTTGCCTTTGGCGTATCCTCGTTTCTTCCTTCAGAAGAAATATTCAGAATGTCGCATTAGTGTCCGGTTAAATTGTTGAACAGATTCAATTGGTTATCGTGCTGGAGATTTGGGTTTCGGGGAACGGTTGTGCCAAGTGCTTGTTTTATGGGGATTTTTTCGAAGGGCATGACGGAGAGGACCTGTAACATTCTG
>JAJDYL010000116.1 GCA_022825195.1 Alphaproteobacteria bacterium | reverse complement strand
GCTCCGGCTGCTGCTGGCGGCGCTGCTGGTCGCGGCGCTGGCGCGGCCGACCCTGGTCTCCGAGCTGCGGGAGCCGGAGCGCGATGTCGCCATGGTGCTGGCGGACCGCTCCGAGAGCCAGCGCGTGGGCGGCCGGGCCCGGGCGACGGACGAGGCGCTGGACGCGCTGGCGGCCCGGCTCGACCTGCTGGCGGATGTCGACGTGCTGCTCGTGGAGGCCCATGGCGGCATGGCGGGCGAGCGGGGCACGCTGCTGCTCGACGTGCTGCGGCAGGTCTGGGCGACGGTGCCCCCGCGCCAGCGGGCGGGCGCCATCCTGATAACCGACGGCCGGGTGCATGACGCCCCGGCGGCGGACCCGGCCGGGCCGGACGATATGGGGCCGGTCCATGTGCTGCTGACCGGCGACCCGGACCGGGACGGGGACCGGCGGCTGTCGATCGAGGCGGCGCCGGCCTACGGCATCGTCGGCAGGGAGATCGAGGTCGAGCTGCTGGTGGAGGACCTCGGCCCGGAGGGCGCCGGGCGGGGCGGCGCGCTGGTGTCGGTCTCGGCGGACGGCAAGCTGCTGAAGACCGTGGGCGTCAGCCTCGGCCGGGCGGAGCGCATCGCCCTGCCCGTGGACCGCGCCGGCAACACCGTGTTCGAGTTCGGCGTGGAAGAGGGGCCGCGCGAACTCAGCCTCGCCAACAACCGCGCCGTCGCGACCGTGAACGGCGTGCGCGACCGGCTGAAGGTGCTGCTGGTCTCGGGCCGGCCCCATGCCGGCGAGCGGGTCTGGCGCAACCTGCTCAAGTCCGACCCGGCGGTGGACCTCATCCATTTCACCATCCTGCGCCCGCCCTACAAGCAGGACGCCACGCCGATCCGCGAGCTCTCGCTGATCTCCTTCCCGGTGCGCGAACTGTTCGAGGACCGGCTGGAGGAATTCGACCTGGTGGTCTTCGACCGCTATGCGCGCCGGGGGGTGATCCCGCGGCTCTACCTCGCCAATGTCGCCGACTATGTGCGCGGCGGCGGCGCGCTGCTCGACGCCGCCGGCCCGGCCTTCGCCTCGAAGGTCACGACGCTGCACGAGTCGGCGCTGGGCGATGTCTATCCCGGCGCGCCGACCGGCCGCATCCTCACCGGGCCCTTCCGGCCGGCCCCGACGGAGATCGGGCGCCGCCACCCGGTGACCGGGCCGCTGGCGGCGGGCGCGGCCGAGCCGCGCTGGGGGCGCTGGCTGCGCCAGGTCGAAGTGGAGCCCGAGCGCGGCCACACGCTGCTCGCCGGGGCCGAGGGCCGGCCGCTGCTGCTCGTGGACCGGGTCGGCGAGGGCCGGGTGGGCCTGCTGGCCAGCGACCAGGTGTGGCTGTGGGCGCGCGGCTACCAGGGCGGCGGGCCGCACGCGGAACTGCTGCGCCGGCTCGCCCACTGGTTGATGAAGGAGCCGGACCTGGAGGAGGACGCGCTGACGGCCGGCATCGCCGGCGGGCGGCTGGAGGTCGAGCGGCGCAAGGCGGAGGCCGACCCGGAGCCGGTGACGGCGCTGGCGCCGGACGGGCGCACGCTCGATGTCGAGCTCCGGCCGGCCGGCGCCGGGCGCTGGCGGGGCGGGATCGAGGCGGACATGGCGGGCGTCTGGCAGGTGCGGTCGGGGGAGAAGACCGCCATTGCGGGCGTGGCGGTCGAGGACGCGCTGGAATACGCGGACCTGCGCCCGACGGCGGCGCGCCTCGCGCCGGTCGCGGAGGCCACGGGCGGAAGCGTGCTGTGGCTCGGACGGGACGGCGTGCCGGAGCTGCGCCGGGTGCGGCCCGGCGGGCGCATGGCCGGGCGCGGCTGGCTCGGGCTGCGCGACAACCGGGCCTACCGGGTCACGGGCATCGAGCGCACGCCGCTGCTGCCGGGCTGGCTGGTGCTGGCGCTCGCGGCCCTGCTGCTCGCCTGGCTCTGGCGCCGCGAGGGCCAGCGCGGGTAGGGGGCAGCAGCGCTCGAAGGCGGGGAGTTTGCCGCTGCCGCTATCAGGATTTTCGCGGGAAATTTGAACAAGGCGCGCCGCTATTCAGGAAACCGCAACAGGCTGCCGGTAGCGCCTGTGATGACAAAAAGGACCTGGGCTTATAACTTTCTGTAATGTCGAACGGGCCCTGGTCGGATGAAGAGAACGACCTGATCGTCGCGGACTATTTCGCGATGCTGGCCGAGGACCTCGCCGGGCGGCGCTACAGCAAGGCCGGGCACAGGCGCGCCCTGATGCCCCGGCTCCGGAACCGGTCGGAGGCGTCCATCGAGTTCAAGCACCGGAACATCAGCGCCGTGCTCATGGGCCTCGGCGAGGTCTGGCTTCCGGGCTACCGGCCCGCCGTCAATATCCAGACCGCGCTCGAAGACGCGGTGGAACGCTGGCTGGCGCGATACCCGGACTGGCTGCGCCGCCCGCCGGACGAGAGCCTTGTGGAGGCGGCCGGCATGCAGGAACCGCCGCCGCTCTGGGTGGGGCCGCCGCCCACGCTCGGCAACCGCCCGCCGCCCAAGCAGCTCGAGCGGATGCTGGGAATCGCCCGGAGGTTCGACGCCGCGGGCCGGGACGAGCGCAACCGCGCCCTCGGCCGCGCCGGCGAGGAGATCGCCCTGTCGCATGAGCGCGCCATGCTGGCGGGCGCGGGCCGCGACGACCTGGCGCGCGCGGTGCGCTGGGTATCGCAAGAGGAGGGCGACGGCGCGGGCTACGACATCGCCAGCTTCACGCCGGCCGGCGAGAACCACCTGCTCGAAGTGAAGACCACAAGGGGATGGGAGCGCACGCCCTTCTACATCTCGCAGAACGAACTGGCCGTGTCCGAGGCAAGGCGCGCCGAATGGCGGCTGTTCCGCCTCTGGAATTTCTCGCGGGAGCCGAAGGCGTTCGAGATCGCCCCGCCGCTCGATGCGCATGTTTGCCTGATGCCGACGGCTTTTCAGGCGCGCTTCCGGTAGGGAGTGGCGGATTAACACTTTCGCGAGACAGCTATTTTCGTAACCGTATGAGCATGCACAACCATAGAGGAACTTTATCGTGGCTAAAAGTCTAAGCGGTGCTCTGACTGACGAGGAGAAAAGAATTGTCCGAGCCTTATTGGATAAGGGGCAGCGCAACCAAGATATTCAGGCGTTAATTAATATTGGAAGGTCCGCTACTATAAACGGGGCACGAATTAGCGAAGTCAAGAAGATCAAGAACCAAGAGTCGGCATCAGAAGAAGAGATTGAATTTTTCTATAAGAAAAAACAATCATATGACCTAAAAACTGGACTGGATCTATATGACGACGAACGGCTGATTCGTGCCCGGGAGGCAATGATACTTGCAGTTCAGGTTTTTAATAGTGCTGCAATTGGCTTTAAGACCGAAGTTTTTTCTGTACTCGCCAACATCGCATGGACATATTTACTGCATGAGCATTACGAGCGGAATGGTATCGCTACTGTCGACTCAAGTGATCGATCATTACTCCTCAGTCAAATGATCGAACGCAATGATTGTCCACTTTCTAGTGGCATGCGCGATAACTTGAGGTCTATAATAGGCATTCGCAATCAGGTCGAGCATAAGTTGTTCAGGAAGGGGGATTTGATCTGGTTGGGTTTGTTTCAAGCTTGCTGTTTGAATTTTGATAAAACATTAGGAGACCTCTTTGGAGAGAAATTGTCACTCGCTCCCGAATTGCCATTTGCTCTACAGTTTATGAGACCTAATATTGAGCAAGTTAATATATTAAATAAGTACGAAATTCCACCACATATTGAAGCAATAGATGCACGAATCTCGGAAACTCTAACGCTGGAACAGCGGAATGACATAGAATATAAGTTCCGGGTAGTATTTACATTGGATGCAGCTTCGAAAAGGAGCGCACATTTCGAGTTTGTTCATCCTGATTCTGATGATGGAAGACAAATTCAAAACATTTTAGTCAACTACAAACCAGGAGATCACCTATACCCATTTAAACCAAATACCGTATGTGAATTGGTGACAAAAGCAACCGGAATGAAATTTTCGTCCTATAACCACATGCGGGCATGGCGGTTATATGGTGCTAGACCGCCTACAAAGAGCAAACAGCCGGAAAACACTAACAAACAGTATTGCATCTTCCATCCAGCTCATAAAGATTACACCTATTCGCAGGCATGGGTGGACTTCTTGGTGGAACAAGTTAATGATCCTGAGAAGTTCAAGAAAATTAATTCTAAGAACCAATGATCTGTACTGGTCGAGTAAAAGCGTAGCAGTTGCCGCTCGTAGTGGGGCAATTGGTAGCAGAACAATGGTTGTGTTGTCGTCCTTGCTGGTTCTTGGGCTTGCGAGGAGCAGGGGGTTACCGGACGGCATGGTTATGCCATTACAAGCGATTACTGGGCAGCAGCTTGGAAACGCTTCACTCATTCCATCACCATCGCAGCCGGCCGTCACCCAGTGAATCTCGCCAGATCAATTCCCAACCAGCTGCCGATACAACCAACACCAGCTCGACGCGACACCGTCCGGGGGCGGCTCTGCCGTCCGGCCGAGGAGCGGCATGGGCTGGTCGCTGGCTAGGATGGCGTCGGGGGTCGTCTGGCGGGGGAGGAGGGAGACCGGCGAGGGCCGCCTGTCGCCGGTGTCGATGTCGGCGTGGACGAAGGCGGCGGGGCGGGTACAGGCGGAAGAGGCCGGGCACGGCCCATGCGTTGTCCGAAACCTGCGGCCGCGCGGCAGGCATCGCCGCATGCCGACGACGCTCAAGGGCAGTGGAATTCGCGTCGCGTTCGGTCCAAAATCGCCCCGGTGGTGGCGACTGCCGAGGAACGGGCGCGGACGGCGCTCAAGGGAGGCGCATCGAATGAACGATCCGGAAAACCGGATGCTGTCCCGCTTCGGGAGCGATCCCGAGGATATTGCCAGGGGATTGCGGGAATTTTCGAAGTCCGCGGAAATGCTCTCGAACGATCAGCCGCGTCTCATCGATGAGCACCCGTTGCAGTGGATCGGCGTGTATCGAGGCGAAGTGTCGGCGAAAGCCGGCGACCTCCCATCGCTCATGGAGGAGCTGGAGCGGCGGGGCATTCCGCCGGGCGACACGATCGTCCGCTTCATCGAGAAGAACCGGCGCACGTTGATCCTCTAGCATGTTGCGAGGGAGATTCGGCGACACCTCCGGCCGGCCCTACATGGAAGGACGTGTCCTGTTCCCCCGGCTGGGAACGAGCGGCAATGTCTCGTTCATCTTCGATACCGGGGCGGACGCTTCCCTGCTGATGCCCCTCGATGCGCAGCGGATGGGACTCGACTACGGACTGTTCGAGAGGGAAGCATCGACGCTTGGAATCGGCGGGGCGTCGGAGAATTTCATTGAGCGGGCGTATCTGGCCTTCGTCGGCGACGAGGCGCTGTACGGATACGAAATCGACCTCCACATCTGTAAACCGGCAAAAGAGCTGATGACCATTCCCTCATTGCTGGGACGCGACATTATCGACCGGTGGCGCGTCACCTACGACAAGCCCGCATCGCAACTTCTGGCCGAGGTGATTTCTTCGGACGCCCGGGACGCACTCGGCGATTGACCCCAATCGGCTCACCCGGCCCCACCCCCACGGAAGCGCCGCCCCCGCGAGGCGCTGCCTGCGTTGCAGGCCGTGGCGCTTCAGGAAGCGTTTCACCGCGGCGTCGCCGACGGTGAGGCCCCTGGCGGCGAGCGCCCGCTGCAAGGCCGGGACGGTGATGGCCGGGCGCCGCTTCAGGATGCGGAACACGCGGGCGCGCTCTTCCTCGATCCGCGACCGCCGGCCCCGGGGCGGGTCCGCCCGGACATCGCCGCGCTCCTCGAAGCGCCGGACCCACCGGAGCACGCTGGTCGCGCACACCTCGAATTTCAGCGCCGCCGCGCGGTAGCTCATCCCCCGCTCCAGCACCGCCGCCACCGCCCGGCGGCGCAGGTCCTCGCCCACCGCCTTGCCCGGCCTCTGCTCTCCCAGCCCCTCCGCCATCCTGTCCGTCCTCCTTTCCGTCGCCGTTTCAGGTGAGTGCGCCGGCCGGGCCCGTTTTCGCCCCGCCGGCCGGCCCGGATTCGTTCCAGGTCCAACGAGCCGGGGCCTTCCGCCGGCCGGCGGGCGGGCGCACCTGTCCTGTTGATGTGTCACCCTCCCCCGACACCGCTCCCAAATCCCTCGCGAGGCGCCGCCCGGCGCCCCGGTTCACATCCACGTCATCGCCTCGCTTCCTCTCGGTTTGGCATGGGTTTCCGAGGGGTATATAGGGAACAACCGGGCGGGATGCAAGGAGTTTGGAGGAATTTATGCCGGATTTGGCGGTACGGGACGCCGGCCCGGACCCCGATCCGGGGGCGTTCCGGCATGAGGGCGGGGCGACGATGTGTGTCCGCCGCTCAGCCCTCCATCGGCCGCCGGTAGAGGCGGTAGCGGCCCGGCGCGACGCCCTCCGGCAGCGGCTCTTCCCGCCAGCCGGGGAGCGCCATGGGCTGGTCGCCGGCGAGCACGGCGCCGGGGGCCGTCAGGCGGGGCAGCAGGGGGGCGAGCGCGGCGGCGAGCGCCAGCGAGGCGGCCTTGTCGCCGGTGCCGATGTCGGCGTGGACCAGCGCGGCGGGGGCGGGCAGGCGGACATGGGGCAGCGTGTCGAGGAAGTCGCCGACGATCAGCCGGTCTTCGGGCGGCGTGCAGTCCGGGTGGGCGGCGGGCCGGCGCTCGAACACGAAAATGTCCCTGCCGGGCAGGCGGGCGCGGAGATGGTCGTAGGTGCGCCCGTTGCCGAGCCCGAGCTCCAGCACCGGGCCCGGCAGGTCGCGCACCAGCGCCGCCGCCCGGTCGAGGCAGGCGCGCTGGGCCGCGAGGCGGCGGATGGCGCTGTCGAGCCGCGTCATGCCGGGGCGCCCCGCGCCCTCCTGGCCAAGGCCGCGCCCCCTCCGGCAAGCTCAGGGCAGGCTCTCTTGTCACCCCGGCCCCCGAGCCGGGGTCCAGCTCCGGGTCCTACGGCAGTCCCAGGCGGTTCGCCCTGCCCTCCACCGGCTGCGGCGGCATCGGGAAAGCCGCGGCTGGGCCCCGGATCAAGTCCGGGGTGACAGTTGGGGGGCCGGGGTGACGAAGAGCGGGGCCGGGGCGGCGAAAGGCAGGGCCGGGGTGACGGTCGGGGGCCGGCCGGGGAAGGGCCGTCCGGCAATCGCTGCGGGCTCCGGTCCACGGGTTCGCCCGCTCACCCCGCGGCGAGCTGGGCGCGGGCCTCGCGGAGGTCGTTGGTGGTCCGGTCCAGCCGCTGGGCGAGCTCGCGCATGATCTCCACCGCCATTTGCGGGAACTCCTCCACCAGGCGGAAGAACAGCTCCTTGGAGATGCGCAGCGCCGTCATCGCCTCCGTGGTGCGCACCGTCGCCGTGCGCGGCACGTCGATCAGGATCGCGATCTCGCCGATGATGTCGTTGCGGCCGAGCTCCGCCACCCGGAGCGGGCCCTGCGGCGTGTCCACCAGCACCTCGGCCCGGCCCTCCAGCACGATATAGGCGGCATCGCCGATATCGCCCTGCCTCACCACAAGGTCGTCCGGCTCGAAGCGCACCCGCTCGCTGGTGAAGGCCAGCAGGCGCAGCCGCGACGCCTCGATGCGCTGGAACAGCGGGATGGCGCGGAGCGCCTCGACTTCCTCGTTCAACGCCATGGGTCCGGTCCTCCTCAAGCCTTCATGATTGCCGCAGGAGGCGGGCGAACGGGCCGCCCGCCCCGCTCAGCGCCTCCCAGGTGCCGTCTTCCACCGTGCGCCCGTCCTCGACCACGACCACGCGCGAGAAGCCCTCCGCCAGCTCCGGCGCCTCCAGCACCCACACGACGCCCCGCCCCTCCATGGCCGTGCGGACCGCCAGGAAGAGCATCTCGCGCGCGACGCGCTCGACGCCGGCGGTCGCCATGTTGACGACCATGAGCGCCGGGCGCTTGAGCAGGGCGCGGGCGAAGGCGAGCTTCTGGCGCTGGGTCTGGGTCAGCCGGCTGCCGCCGATGCCGACCTCGTAGGCCAGCCCCGCCTCCATCACCGCCTGGCGGATGCCCGCCTCGTCCACCGCGTCGGCCAGCAGCGCGCTCACCCGCGCCGCGCCGTGGGCCTGCCCGTGGCGGACGCGCCCGAACAGGATGTTGTCCTGGAGGCTCGCGCGCGCCGTGTAGCGGTCGGCGTCGAAGAACTCGACCGAGGCGCGGTCCGCCTCCGGCAGGCGCTCGCGGAACAGGCGGCGCGCGGCCAGCAGGTCGGCGCGGAGGGCGTCGTCGATCAGCCCGAGGCGGTGGCGCTCCGGGATCAGCAGGAAGGGCAGGCCGAGCAGCCGCCGGCGCTCCTCCGCCTCCAGCCCCGGCACCCCCAGCCGGTCGGCGCGCGTGGCGATGGTCCGGAACTCGGGCAGGTCGTCGGCGTCGATGAAGGAGAACTGCTGGAACAGCTCGTGGCCGGGGTCGATGTCGGCGAACAGCTCCACCATGATCTTCGCCACCTGGAGGCCGATGCCCTCCAGCCGGTCCAACAGGCCCGCTTCCTCCAGCACGCTGCGCACGAAGGGGTGGCCCGCCAGGTTGCCGACCGCGAAGGCCGGCCCGATGGGCGCGCCGAACAGCAGGTTTTCCGCGAGCGTGGCGTTGACATTGTAGGCGTCGGCGTCGAAGGGCTCGATCGGGGCGGCCGCGCCCGGCGCGTCGAGGCGGGAGCGGAGCGCGGCCCGCGCCTCCAGCACCCGCTCGGCCAGCCCCGCATGGGCCGCCGGGTCCAGCACGCCGCGCAGGCCGAGCGTGTAGAGGTCCTCGTCGAGGCCGACGGCGGCCAGCACCTCCACCATGCGGCGCACCATCTCCGCGCCCGGCGCGGCGCCGGCGGCACCGTAATCAACCCAGTCGGCGGCGAAGTCCGCGTCGGTGTTGCCGGAACGCCTTGCCTCGACCGCCCGGGCGTCGCGGCGGGCGGCCGCCTCGGGGTCGAGGTCGGCGGGGCGGAGCGGGCGGTGGCGCAGCCCGAACAGCAGGTTCTCGCGCAGGCTCGCATTGAAGAGGTTGGCGTGCGGGCCGACATAGGCCGCCTGGCGCCCGAACGCCGCCTGCGGCAGGTCCGCGAGCGCCGTGCCGTCCAGGTGCGCGCGCCCGCCGGTGACGGTCGCCAGCCGGGCCGCCAGCAGGCCGATCTCCTCCTTGCCGCCGCCGCTCGGGCCGACGATGGCGACATGCTCGTCGAGGCCGACGGAGAAGGTGGCGCTGCGCACCGGGATGGAGATGTCGTCCTCGGCATAAGCAGCATTCTCAAACCCGATCCGGCTCGCGGGCGTGAGCGCGGGCAGCGTCTCGGCCTCGTCCACCTGGAGAGCCTCTTCGATCATGCCCGGCGGGTCGAACTGCTGCACAACCTGGTCGTATTTGATGCGCGCGTCGGCCTGCTGCTGGTAGTAGGCCAGCAGCTCCTTCCAGGGCGCGGACATGTCCTTGTAGGCGGCGAGCACGGCCACCAGCGCGCCGATGCTCAGCTGGCCCTGGATAATCAGGTAGCCGCCGATGGAGTAGAAGAAGAAGGGCGTGAGCTGCGCCAGGAAATTGTTGAGGAACTTGATGAAGAACTTGCGGCGGAAGATCTCGTAGCGGATGTCGTAGATGCCGCCCAGGCGGTTGGCGATGTCGGCGCGCAGATAGTTCGCGCCGTCGTCGGCGTGGACGGCCTCGATGGTGGAGATCGACTCTCCGATCCGGTCGGACAGGCGGCGCACATGCTGCACGCGCTGCTTGGCGAGCTGGGTCACCCGCCGCTGGAGCTTCGGGATCGCATACATCTGGAACGGGTAGAGCGCGAGCGCCGCAAGGCCCAGAACGGGCTCCTGGATCAGCATGAAGGCGCCGATGGTGACCAGGATGCCGAGCTGGTAGACGGGCTGGGCGAGCGCATCGCCCATGAAGCCGCCGAGCGGCTCCACCTCCTGGGTCACCATCGGGATGATCTCGCCCTGGCCCACGCGCTTGAACACGGGAAGCGGGAAACGCAGCAGGCGCGAATAGAGGTCGTAGCGCAGCCGGCGCAGCATCCGCTCGCCGAGCCGGCCCTTGCCGGCATTGATGTTGAACTTGAAGGCGCCGTTGACGAGCACGAGGGCGAGAAAGACGAGGCAGAGCGCAAACAGGTAGGTGAGCTGCTCCATTTCGACGCCGAACAGCGTCCGGGCGCCGGCGTCGTCGCCGAGCGCGTCGTTGATGATGATCTTCGGGATTTCGTAAGACACGTAGAGCACCGGGAAGGACACCGCGGTCAGCGCGAGCAGGAAGATCTGCTGCGGCAGGCTGTGGCGGAACACGAAACCGTAGATCGTCTTTTCCATGCCGGCGGGCTCCCGCACCTCGACCCCAGCCCGCATCATGGGCCTATCGGGCGCAATTGAAAGTGCGGGCCGGGCGCACGACATTCAATGGAGGCGCGTTCCCGGAAGCCGCACCCCGCGCTTCCGCGCCGCGCCGGAGATGTGCGATAGTCCACACCATGCGAGGCAAGCGTATCCTCATATACAGCCATGACAGCTTCGGGCTCGGCCACCTGCGCCGCTGCCGGACGATCGCGCATGCGCTGGTCGGCCGGCGCCGCGACCTGTCGGTGCTGATCCTGTCCGGCTCGCCGATCATCGGCAGCTTCGACTTCCGCACGCGGGTCGATTTCGTGCGCGTGCCGGGCATGATCAAGCTTCGCAACGGCGACTACACGCCGCTCAACCTGAACATGGCGCCGGAAGAGACGCTGGCGATGCGCGCCTCGATCATCCGCCACACGGCGGAGATCTTCGACCCCGACCTGTTCCTGGTGGACAAGGAGCCGCTCGGCCTGCGCGGCGAGGTGGCGGAGACGCTGGAGATTCTGCGCCAGCGCGGCACGCGCCTCGTGCTGGGCCTGCGCGACGTGATGGACGAGCCGGAAATGCTGGCGCCCGAATGGGAACGCAAGAACGTCGCACCGGCGCTCACGCGGCTCTACGACCAGATCTGGATATACGGCCTGCCGCAGATCTGCGACCCGCTGGACGGGCTCGGCCTGTCGGAGACGGTGCAGCGCAAGGCGGTCTATACCGGATACCTGCCGCGCAGCGTGCCGGATGCGCCGCTCTCGCCGGAGGCCGAGCGCGCGGCGGACGAGCCCTTTGTTCTGGTGACGGCCGGCGGCGGCGGCGACGGCGACGAGCTGATCGACTGGGTGCTGCGCGCCTATGAGCAGGCAGGCCCGATGCCGTGGCGGGCCGTGCTGGTATTCGGGCCCTTCATGCCCTCGGAGCGCCAGGCGGAGTTCCGCCAGCGGGCGGCGGCCGTGCCGCAGGTCTCGACGCTGGTGTTCGACGCCCATCTGGAGGCGCTGATGGAGCGCGCCGCCGGCGTGGTCGCCATGGGCGGCTACAACACCTTCTGCGAGATCCTGTCGCTCGACAAGCCGGCCGTGATCGTGCCGCGCACCCGGCCGCGCCTGGAGCAGCGCATCCGCGCCGAACGCGCCCAGGAGCTCGGCCTGGTGCGTATGCTCGATCCCGATTTCCTTGCCGACACGCGCGCCATGGCGGCGGCGATTCGCAGTCTCGCCGTGCAGAACCGCCCGTCCGAGGTGGTGGTGCCAGGCCTGATGGACGGCGTGGAGAGCATCGCGCGGCTTACGGACCTCGCGCTGGAGCGGCCGGCGGGCGGACCGCTCAGGCTCGTTCAGCCTTGACAGTCGCCACGGTCGTCAAGGGCTGGCCGCGCCTCTCCGAAACCTTCATCGCGCAGGAAGTACTGGGCCTGGAGGAACGCGGCATCGCCCAGCGCATCGTCTCGCTGCGCCACCCGACCGATCCGGCGCGCCACCCGATGCATGAGCGGATCGCGGCCCCGGTCCACTACCTGCCGGAATATGTCCGCGAGGAGCCGGTCCGGGTGTGGCGCGGCTGGCGGAGGGCGCGCCGCCTGCCCGGCTACCGCGCCGCGCGCGCCGCCTGGCTCCGCGACTGGCGGCGCGACCCGACACCGAACCGGGGGCGGCGCTTCGCGCAGGCGGCCGTGCTGGCGGCGGAGCTTCCGGCGGATGTCGAGCGCTTCCATGTCCATTTCCTGCACACGCCCGCCTCCGTCGCCCGCTATGCCAGCCTGATGACCGGCCTGCCCTGGTCCTGCTCCGCGCACGCGAAGGACATCTGGACGACGCCGGCATGGGAGAAGCGCGAGAAGCTGGCCGAATGCGAATGGCTCGCCACCTGCACCGGCGCGGGGGCCGGGCACCTGGCCGCGCTTGCCCCCGAGCCGGAACGGGTGATGCTCGTCTATCACGGGCTCGACCTTGCGCGCTTCCCCCCGCCGCCGGAGCGCGACGCCCCCGACGGCAGCGACCCGGAGCGCCCGGTCGTCATCGCGTCGGTCGGCCGGCTGGTGGAAAAAAAGGGCTACGACATACTGCTCGCGGCGCTCGGGCTGCTGCCGGCGGAGCTCAACTGGCGCTTCGTCCATATCGGCGGCGGCGGGTTCGCCGGTCCGCTCAAGCGCGCCGCGGCGGGCCTGCCGGCCGCGTTCCTGGGCCCGCAGCCGCAGGGCCGGGTAATCGAGGAACTGCGCAGGGCCGACCTGTTCGCGCTTGCCTGCCGGATCGCCGCCGACGGAGACCGCGACGGCTTGCCCAACGTGCTGATGGAGGCGGCCTCGCAAGGCCTGCCGGCCGTCTCCACGCGGGTCTCGGCGGTGCCCGAGTTCGTGCGCGCCGGCGAGACCGGCCTCCTGGTCGAACCGGAGGACCCGCAGGCGCTCGCGGCGGCGCTCGCCGCGCTCATCCGCAACCCGGCGGAGAGGGCCGCCATGGGCCGCGCGGCCCATGCGCGGGTCCGCACGGCCTTTTCCTTCGAGGCCGGCATCGACCGGCTGGCGGAGCGCCTCGGGACGCCGGCATGCGCATCGCGTTCTATGCGCCGCTGAAGCCGCCCGACCATCCCGTGCCGTCCGGCGAGCGGCAGATCGCACGGCTTTTCCTGCGCGCGCTCCGGGCGGCGGGCCACGACGTGTTCCTCGCCTCGCGCTTCCGCCCGCTGGACAAGCGGGGCGACCCCTGCCGCCAGAAGCGCCTCCGCGCGCTCGGGCGCAGGCTCGCCGACCGGCTGGAAGCGCGCCTGCCGGCCTTCGATGTCTGGTTCACCTACCACCTCTACTACAAGGCGCCGGACTGGCTGGGCCCGCGCCTCGCCGCCGCGCGCGGCGCGTCCTACTGGGTGGCCGAGGCCTCGCATGCGCCGAAGCGCGCCGGCGGCCCGTGGGACATCGGGCACCGGGCGGCGGCCGACGCCATAGCCCGCGCCGACCGCCTCTTCTGCCTCAACCCGAACGACCGCGCCTGCCTCGCCCGGCTCGCCCCGCCGGAGCGGATGGCGGATCTCGCGCCCTTCCTGGACGCCGCGGCCTGGCGGGCGGCCGCCTGCCGGGGCGACCCGCCGATGCTGGTGACGGTCGCGATGATGCGCGAGGGCGCGAAGCTCGCCTCGTACCGGCGGCTGGGCGCGGCGCTCGCCGAGCTGGAAGACCTGCCCTGGCGGCTGCTCGTCGTGGGCGACGGGCCGGCGCGCGAGCAGGTCGAGGCGGCATTGCCGGCCGGGCGCACCTGCTGGCTCGGGAGGCGAAGCGAAGCCGAATTGCCGGCGATCCTGGCGAATGCGGACCTCTTCGTCTGGCCGGCGGAGCGCGAGGCGATCGGCATGGCCCTGCTGGAGGCCGCGGCGGCCGGCCTGCCGGTCGTGGCGGCCGAGACCGACGGCGTGCCGGCGGTGGTGTCGCATGGCGAGACCGGGCTGCTGGCGCCGGCGGGCGACGCGGCCGCCTTCGCCGGCTGCCTGCGCGCGCTGCTGGCCGACCCGGACCGGCGGCGGGAGATGGGCGCGGCGGCCCGGCGGCGCGTGCTCGCCCGCCACGACATCCCCGCTGCCGCGGCCGCTCTGGCATGACCCTGCTCGCCGTCATCCGGCACGGGCCGACCGCCTGGAACCGGGAGCGCCGGCTGCAGGGGCGGCGCGACATCCCGCTGGACGCCGAGGGCGTTGCGGAAGTCGCGGGCTGGAAGCTGCCTCCGGCTTTCTCCTCCTTCGACTGGGTGGCGAGCCCGCTCGTCCGCGCGCGGCGCACGGCGGCGCTGCTGGCCGGCGGGGCGGTCGGGCTCGCGCCGGTGCTCATCGAGATGGACTGGGGCGGATGGGAAGGCCGGCGGCTCGCGGAGCTGCGCGCCGAACTCGGGCCTGAAATGGCGGCCAACGAGGCGCGCGGCCTCGACCTCCTCCCGCCCGGCGGCGAGAGCCCGCGCATGGTGCAGCGCCGCCTGGCGCCCTGGCTGGCGGAGGTGGCGCGCCGGGACCGGCCGACCGTTGCGGTTGCGCATCGCGGCGTGCTGCGCGCGCTCTACGCCGCAGCCACCGGATGGGACATGGCGGCGCCGCCGCCCCGCGCGCTCTCCTCGCCGGCCGCGCACCTGTTCGACATAGCGGCCGGCGGCCGCCCCCGGCTCCGCGGCCTCGATGTGCAGGCGTTCCGATGAAGGTCTTCTTCTGGGTGCAGCACCTGCTGGGCATCGGCCATTTGCGCCGCACCCTGTCGCTCGCAAGGGCGGCGGCCGCGGCCGGCATCGAAACGGTCGTCGCCTCGGGCGGCCTGCCGGTTCCGGGCGCCGATCCGGGCGGAGCCAGGCTGGTGCAGCTTCCGCCGGTGCGCGCCGCGGACCGCTATTTCAAGCAACTGGCGGACGAGCGCGGCCAGCCCATCGATGATGGCTGGCGGGAGAGGCGGCGGGCGGCGCTGCTCGAGGCCTATGAGGCGGCCCGGCCGGACGCGCTGGTAACGGAACTCTTCCCGTTCGGCCGGCGGCAGCTGCGTTTCGAGCTGGAGCCGCTGCTCGCGCGGGCGCAGGCCGACGGCTGCAGGGTCGTGTCCTCGGTGCGCGACATACTGGTCGAGCCCGACAAGCCGGAGCGCGTCGGCGAGATGCTGGAGCGGGCGACCCGCTGGTACGACCTCGTGCTGGTCCACGGCGACCCGGCTTTCGTGCCCTTCGATGCGACCTTTCCCGGCCTCGACGGGATCGCGCCTCTGGTGCGCTATACCGGCTATGCGGTCGAGAGGGCCGCGGTCCCGTCCTCCGGCGACGGCGATGGCGAGGTTCTGGTCTCCGCCGGCGGCGGGGCGGTGGGCGAGCCGCTGCTCCGCGCCGCGCTCGCCGCCCGCCCGCTCTCGGCCGCCCGCGACCGGCGCTGGCGCTTCCTGGTCGGCGAGGGCCTGCCGGAAGCGGCGTTTTCCAGCCTTGTCCGGGCCGCGCCGTCCGGTGCGATCGTCGAGCGCGCCCGGCCCGACTTCCAGACGCTGCTCGCCCGCGCGCATCTCTCCATCTCGCAGGGCGGCTACAACACGGTCATGGAGGTGCTGGCGGCGGGGCTCCGCGCCGTGGTCGCGCCCTATGCGGGCGGGCATGAGAGCGAACAGACCCTGCGCGCCCGGGCGCTTGCGGCGCGCGGCGCCCTGCAGGTGGTGGCCGAGGACGGGCTTTCCCCGGAAAGCCTGGCCGCCGCCGTGGACAGGGCGCTTGCCGGACCGCCGCTCTCCGCGGCCGGCATCGACCTTGGCGGCATTCCGGCGACCGTCCGGCTGCTGCAGGGCCTCGATGCCGGCTGACCCCTGGCAGGAACTGGCGGACGAGCTCGACCTGTGGGCGGAGCCTGCCGATTTCTGGTGGCGGGATGACGACGCCGAGGCCCGGACGCCCCCGCTGGAGCGGTTGGTCGAGGCTCTCGACGGCATCCCGTTCGCGCTGGCGGTCGTTCCCGCCGGGGCCGCCGCCGGCCTGCCGGGCGCGATCCTCCAGCATGGCTGGCGGCACCGCAACCATGCCGGGCCGGACGAGAAGAAGGCGGAGCTGGGCGCGCACAGGCCGCTTGAGGCCGTGCTGGCCGAACTCAGGGCCGGCCGCGACCGGCTGCAGGCGCTGTACGGCCCGCGCTTCCTGCCGGTGCTCGTGCCGCCCTGGAACCGGATCGACCCGGCGCTGGCGGCCCGGCTGCCCGAGGCCGGCTGGCGCGGCCTGTCCATCTTCCGCCCGCGCCGGAGCGCATTCGAGACCAACACCCATGTCGATCCGGTCGCATGGCGCACGCATCGCGGCTTTCGCGGCGAGGCCGAAGTGCTGGACGACATCGCCGCCCATCTCCGCGCCCGGCGCGCGGGCGGGGCGGACCCGGACGAGGCGACCGGCATCCTCTCCCACCACCTTGTCGCCGACGAGGCAAGCCTCGCCTTCTTCGGCAGGCTCGCCCGGTTCGTCGCCGGCCACCCGCGCGCCCGCTGGCGGGACCCGGCAACGCTCTGGCCGGAGTGAACGCCCGGCGCGATGGCATCGCGGTCCGCTCCTTGCGGCGGCGTCTTCTGCTACAAATACCCGTTCTGTCGCAGCGCGGGCGGACATGGCGGACAAGCCGGAAATTCCGGAAAGCGGCAAGGCAATCGATGCGGACTGGCTGCAGCGGGCGCTGGCCGCCGGCGGGGCGTCGGACCTTCCCGCCATCCGGGATGCGGCCGTTGAGGACATCGGCGCCGGACTCGGCCTGATGGGGGAGATCCTGCGGTGCCGCCTGACCTGGGAGGAAGAAGCCGCGGCAGCGCCCGCGAGCGTCGTCGTCAAACTGCCTGCCCGGAGCCGGAAGAGCCTGCGCCTGGATCGGCGCCTGTCGCTGTACAAGCGCGAATACGACTACTACCGGCATGTCGGGAACCGGGCGCCGGGCCGGTCGCCGGCGCTGCTGTACGGCGACTATGAACCGAAGAGCCGGCGGTTCGTCCTGGTGCTCGAAGACCTGCGCGGCATGACCTCCGCGGACCAGATCGCCGGTGCGACCGCGGAGCAGGCGAGAAGCGTCATCCGGGCGCTGGCGCGGCTGCACGGCTTTTACTGGAACAGGACCGGCCGGCTGCCCGCGACCGGGATCTACGACTCCACCAGCCCGAAGCTCGCCAGGCTCGCGCAGCTCGCATATCTGGCGAACCTCGCGCCGGCTCTCGACCAGCTGGGAGACCTGTTCTCCGGCGACATGCGGCGGCTCGCCAGAGCCTACGGCCCGCTGGTGGGCGATCCTCGCGGCAGAACCGCCGCGCCCGTGACCTTCATCCACGGCGATGTCCGCCTCGACAACATGTTTTTCGATGCGGGCGGCGGGGACGAGGTCGCCCTGATCGACTGGCAGGTCAGCTGCCTCGGCAACGGGCTCTACGATGTCGCCTATTTTCTCGGCGGAAGCGTCCCTGTCGAAATTCGCCGCCGGATCGAGCGGGATGCCCTCGGCGAATATCGGGACATTGTCTGCGGCATGGGCGCGCCCGGCTTTTCTTTCGAGGACTGCTGGCAGCTCTACCGGCAAAGCGTGCTCTCGCTCCTGCTGCCGACGATCATCATATGCGGAGGACTGGACCTCGGCGACGACCGTATGCGGCGTTTGGTGGAAACCGGCGTGCGGCGAACCCTGGCCGCCATCGAGGACCTGGATGCCGCCGAATGCCTGCCGGCCCGCCGCCCGCCCTACGGCCTGGCGAACGGGCTCTCCGCTCTTTTCGGGGCCGCCTACCGGATCCGCAAGCTGTTGCGCCGAAGCGCGGTCCGCTCGGGTTGAAACGGACCCGGCCGCAGAGCCCGCATCGCCGCCCCGGCCCGGGCCTGTCCCCGCGCAGGCGGGGGATCCGGGGTCCAGCCGCGGCTTTTCCGGCCGCCGCAACCGGGGGAGAGCGGGATCGACCGCCGGGGCAGCGGCCGGGAGACCGGCGGAAGTGTCGGGATATGTCATGAGATGTCATGTTTTGTCATGGGGCCGGTCTCCGCCCCGGCCGTTTGCGCCGGTCCGACGGTCGTTCGCAAGGTATTGCAGCTTCCTTTCGGTTCGCGGTCCCGGACGCTCCCGCTGCCGGAGGAGCGTGCCTCTCCCGCGCATAATGCGCGTGCGCGTTTCACGGCGGCGCGTGTGCGCGCGCGAGGCGGCGGGCCTTGCAGCCAACGCCGCCGCCGGTTCGGGGCGAGGGTCGTTCACGGTCATTCGTGCCTCCT
>JAJDYL010000193.1 GCA_022825195.1 Alphaproteobacteria bacterium | reverse complement strand
CGGAGGCCGGGACACCCTCCCGAGCCCCCGTCCGCTCACCTTCTCCAGGCCCTCCTCCACCTCCGTCAGGCCGGGGGAAGCGACGCTGCCGGATCCCAGGGCGCCGCCGCCTCGCCGAGGCCCCCCGCCGCCGGTTCCGGGGCGAGACGGGCGAAGCTGTGCTCGGGATAGACCGCCGGGCGCTCCGGACAGCGGATCGCGCGCTCGTCCTCGATCGCCTCGCGGACGGCGGCCGGGTCGATGCCCAGCTCGGCGATGATGCCGGTGGGAAGGTCGGGGGAATGGTCGGACTGGAACATGGCGGGGAAACTCCTCTTGCCGTTGCCCGGCCCGGCATCGAGGCGACCGAACTCCCTCCGGCCGCCCTGCCGGACACGCCCCCCGCGAAAGCTCCCCTCCGCCTCCCGGCCGGCCGCCCCGTGCCGGACCGGCGGCGAGGGGCACGGCGGCGCGGCGGTCAATGGATGGCGGTGCTGCCCGCCCCGGCGGTGCGCCGGCAGCGCGCGGCCAGCGCCGTCCAGGCGGCGCGGTCGAGGCCGAGGCGGCGGTTCAGCTTGTCGGCCAGCGCGAAACCGTCCTCGGCGGTGAGGCAGACCAGTGCGGTCGGGACGGCGAAGGCGAGGCCCTCAACGAGGATGCGGATCTGCGGGGGCTCGCCGTCGGCATCGCTGATCGGACAGAAGCAATATGTCGGGTCGTCGGGAATGCAGGCGGTCATCGATGGGTACTCCTTTGCTGTGCCTGCCGGAGCGGCGGGCGTCCGGCCGGCGATATGTATGAACAGCGGAGGACGGCGGGCCGGCAGCACGTGCCCGGCGGGCGACGGGCCGGCTGCGCAGCGGGGAGGCGGCTCAGGTCCAGCCGGTGATCGAGGCCGTTACCGGCGCGTCGGTCACGATCTCGACCCGGTCGCGGTCGAGCTTCCCGAAGGCGAGGCAGAGGGCTATGTCGGCCGGATCGTCGTACGGCCCGTGCTCGCGGCCAGTGTCCACCTCGATCACCGTCCAGGTCGGGTCCGAGACCGGGATGCCGCGAAACCTGCCCGAGCTCTCGCGGTGCTTCAGCGAACAGGGCTCGCAGCGGGCGACCCCCGGCGAGGGCGTGTTGCACTCGACGCACCGGCCCCGCGCCCGCCGTGCGGCATAGCGGCGGCGCCGGGCGGCCTGTTCCGCCTCGGGGTTCCGCCGTGCTTCCTTGGCCACGGCGCAGGGCGCGCAGTAGGCCGCGCCGCCGAAGGTGGGGGTCCGGCACTTTACGCAGATCCCGGCGACGCGGCGGGCATGGTAGCGCTCCCCCGCGGCATCGCGGCAGATCCGGCACTCGGCCGCCCCGTTCGCGGGCTTCCCGCAACTCGTGCAATCGCCCCTGGCGCGCCGCTCGGCATAGCGTCGGCGGTCGGCTTCCCGCCTGGCCTCCGGGTCGCGCTTCCGCCGCTTGTGCCTGGCGGCAGCGCAGGGACCGCAATAGGTCTTCCCGCCTGGCGCGGGCGCCGCGCATTTTACGCAGAGGCCGGCAGCGCGGCGGTCCGCATCGCGCGCGCGTCGGGCGGCCCGCCGGTCGTCGCGGCACGGCTCGCACAGGCCCCGGCCCTCCTCGGTCGGGACATGCCCGCAACGGACACAGAGCCCGGCCGCGCGGCGGGCTTCGCTGCGCCGGCGGCTGCGTTCCCGGTCGGCCCCTCGCTTGGCCTCGGGATCGCGGCCGCCGCAGGGGATTCCCTCGGCCTTCGCCCTGGCGTACCGGGCCCGGTCGCGCGCGCGATGCTTCTCCGCGCAGGGCTCGCAGGTCGTGCGATCCGGTCGCGCGGGAGCCCGGCCGCATTTTGCACAAGTCCCGGCGGCCTTGCGTTCGATGTGGAGCCGGCGGCTGCGCTCGCGCTCGTACTCCTTCGCCCGCACCGGGTCCCGCACGGGCTTGCCCTCGCCGCGCAGCCTGGCAGAGCGGGCGCGGTCGGCGGCGTTGCGCTTCTCCGCGCAGGGCGCGCACAGCGTGCGATCCGGCACCGGCTCGGTCTTGCCGCACTTCACACACAGCCCGGCCGCCTTGCGGGCCGCGACCCGCCGTTGGAAACGTGCGCGATCGGCCTGGCGCCGCTTGCCGATGTCGGCATAAGCCATGACGGTCTCCTCCTTGCCAATCCGGAAACGGACGGAGGACGCCCCGCCGGCTGCCCGGGCCACCGAGCCGGGGACATCGGGCCGGCGGGACGTCCGCGAAGACTGCCGTCAGCCCTTCTGGCGGCGGTTGCAGAACAGGGACGTCGATACGGCTCCCCAGTACTGGACCCCGCCGCGGCTCTTGAGGCCGGTGCAGACGATGATCTCATTGGGGGCGGGCCGCATCTCCTTGACCGCCTTCAGCGTCGCGGTGACGATCTTCGCCCCGCGGCTCCTGCCGCCCTTCGGCGACACGTCGGAGCAGCGCCGAATCTCGCCGTCCGCCATCGCCCGGAACGTCTCGACCGCGTAGCGATCGTCGGCCAGGCCGGGTCCGAAGAAATGGGTGAGAAAGGTCGCCGCCGTGTTGCCGGGCAATGCGATTGCTGCGCTCATGCTGCCGTCTCCATCGTGTCGTGGTGGAAATCGGCGGCAGCGCCCCGCCCTCCGAAGCGCCGACCGCCGCCCCACTCACGGCCAAACCTCCCCTCCTGCCGGCGAGAACCGGATCGGCGGCGTGTCGAACGGCGGGCGTCGGGTCGGCGGCACGGGGTTGCGCGCGGTGATTGGGACGCGGATACAGAGGGGCACGAGGGCTTCCGCCGCCCATCGGTTATGGACAAGCCATCAGGTGTTTCGGGGCAGTTGGGCGCGTCGATACCAACATGAGCACGACGGAAGACGGGCATCAGGGTGCGATGATTGCCGTAAGCGGTAATTTCAGCGCGACGACGCCGATGGAACCGAAGGAGTAGCGCCACCTACAGCGATTGACTTGCCAACTTGGCCGTGGTTCCGTGTGCTCTGTGGCCTTTTCCGCATCCCTTCCGGCGTTTCATAAGAGGGCTGAACGATGAAGAAGACCGTTGTCACTATGACCTTGTGCCTCATGCTTGTCGGGTTTGAAGCGACGGCGCAACAGACGATGGGTGATAGCCCGACAACTGCTGAAAGACTGACAGCCTTGGAAGAGAAGCTGCAAAGAGCGATCATCCTCACCGATCGGCCATGCGAGGAACTGGGCGAGGGTTGGGTCCCTTACGGTCCGATAGCTGGCCGTTTTCCCTTGGCGGCCGGCGAAGGCCGAGATGACCGAGAAGAAGAAAGAGTATTCATCTCCGGTGAAGAAGGTGGCGAATATCAACATCAGCTAACGGCGAAAGAAATGCCCGTACATCGGCATAGTTACAAAGATAAGGTGGGAACAGGAATACGCGCCGATTATGGTGATGATGAGCCTACACGCCACAGTGATATTGATCGGAAAACTGCAAATAGCGGAGGTGGGGAACCACACAACAACATGCCGCCCTATATGGTCTTGAATTTCTGTTGGCAGAGGTAGGAGCCCGAATCGCTGGACGAGTTGCCGGAGCAACTGCCAATGGCAAGAAGTTCCAATGAGCAGGAAACCAACGGAAGCTTTTCAGCTTACGCAAGGGGGCTCCTGCAAAGGCTTGCGGACTCCCTCATCCTCTTGGTCATTCTCAGCGTCATAACATGGGGCGCGACCTGGATAACCAAAGGGTACTTGATCGAAGCATTGGGTGGCGTAAGGTCTGAAACGGCTGAGCTTCTGGGGAAAGAAGTTAATTTGCTGAGGAAAGAACTTGGTCTTCCCCCTAACCCAAGCCTTCCAACAACCAAGCCGTAAGTCTTCTGGATAATGCGGCGGACGATGACAAGCTGCGTGCTGCGTGGGGGTATCCTCAAGCCAGTGGTCGCCGT
Organism: Alphaproteobacteria bacterium; assembly: GCA_022825195.1. GTDB lineage: Bacteria > Pseudomonadota > Alphaproteobacteria > Bin95 > Bin95 > Bin95. Next base: position 921 of record JAJDYL010000193.1, on the reverse strand, counting down.
CGTTTTATGAGTGCGCTCCACGCCCGGCGGCAATATCTACGCGGCCCTTGGACGGCTGCTACTTGCACCCGACGAACCAGTGAAGGAGGAGTCCCGCGTCGGGCTTTTCGGTGTGGACCGGAAGTTCTTGCGGGCGCTGAGTGGTGCGCTTGGTCCCGCTCGGCCACAGTTCGCAAGAGCTGGGCGGGCGGTCCTGCCGGTCCTCGCGTGTCTCCGGCCAAATGGAGCGCGCGGCTGGCCTTCGGAGTTGCGACACGCAACGCCTATGCCGCGCCTTGGGCCCATAGCCGCACCCCCTGCGGTCAACGCCGGATACCGCTGCGGCGGCTGACGCGGTTGATGCGGTGTTCGAAATACCGCCGGAAGATTTCATTCTCCGGCCATACCGCCGGTTCGGCCCAGACCGCGCCCAAGCGGCCGACCAGTCCCGCGATCCAGTCGGCGGCCTGAAGCGTCTGGTAGCGGTGGCTCTCGACATGGAATGGCGGCTCGATGAGATACCGTCGCCGTTCATTGCGCCCATACATGCTCTGCGCGGCCTGCGCGATCAACGCCGGGCGCTGGTTGTGCTCGTCGAGGATCAGCACGAAATCCTCCGGCGGATCGCAGTCCCCGGCGCAGAACTGATCGATCCGCTTGATCGCCTCCAGGAACACCCTCGCATACAGGCGGTTGGGGTCGTGCCTCTCTGGAGCCGCCGTCTTCCGTATTCCGACATGGAGGACAAACCCGCCGAGCGCCTCGATCCTGTTCAGCAGACGGTTGGTGAACCGGCGCAACTCGGGATAGCGGCTCACGTTGGTCGCCGTGTAGAGGCTGGCGCCCTTCTTCTCCCACAGGGCGGGGTGCTTGCCCGAGCGCGCGATCTCGAAGGCGAGAAGCTCGCATTTGCGCTGGTAGAACCAGGTCCCGAAGCCGCGC
>JAJDYL010000053.1 GCA_022825195.1 Alphaproteobacteria bacterium | reverse complement strand
CCCAAACCCCGGACCCGGCACCCGTGGCCAAGCGTGCGCTTCGCCGTCACTACCCGAGGTAGGAGCCGGATGCGTTAGCGCGCACGTCCGGATCTGTGCGGGGGGCGCCGGGAAACCGGCGTCCCTACCGCGACATGACATTCCATGACACTCGCGGCGTGTCCCGGCGGCGGCGGCGCATTGCCCGCCCGGTCCGGGGCGGCTATTTCGGCCTCCACCATGCTGCACCGCCTCTACGACGGAACCATGCGCCTCGCCGGGCATCCGCGCGCGGTCTGGCTGCTGGTGGCTGTCGCCGCTGCGGAGAGCGTCTTCTTCCCGGTGCCGGTGGACGCGCTGCTCATTCCGATGGTGCTCGCGGCGCCGGCGCGGGCGTGGCGCTACGCGGCGATCTGCACCGGCGCGTCCGTCGCGGGCGGCGTGGCGGGCTACGGCGTCGGCGCGTTCCTGTTCGAGGCCGCGGGCGCGCCGCTGCTCGAATTCTACGACTACGGGGAGGCGTTCGCGGAAGCGCAGGCGCTCTACAACGCCCATGGCGGCCTCATCGTCTTCACCGCGGCCTTTTCGCCCATTCCCTACAAGGTCTTCACCATCGCCAGCGGCGTCGCCGGCACCGACCTCGGCGCCTTCGTCCTGGCTTCGGCGGCGGGCCGGGGGCTGCGCTTCTTCATCGTGGCGGCGCTGCTCTGGCGGTTCGGCGAGCCGCTGCGCGCATTCATCGAGCGCCGGCTCGCGCCGTTGACGCTCGCCTTCACCGTGCTGCTCGTGGCAGGTTTCGTGCTGTTGAAGGTGTTGTGATGCGGTTCCTGCTCCATCCCGCGGCGCTGGCCGCCGGCAGCCTGGCGGCGCTGGCCGCGGCGTTCGCGTTCCAGCATCTGGGCGGCCTGGAGCCTTGCCCGCTCTGCATCTGGCAGCGCTGGCCGCATGTTGCGGTCGTTCTGCTGGCGGCGCTGTCGCTGGGCGTCCGGGGGCCGGCCGCGGCGGCGTTCCTGGGGTTGGCGGGCGTTGCGGCGCTGACGGGCGCGGGCCTAGCCGGCTACCATGTCGGGGTGGAACAGCAATGGTGGGCGGGCCTGGCCGCCTGCAGCGGCGGCCCGCCGGCGGAGACGGCCGCCGAGTTGCGCGAACGCCTGCTGAACGCCGCGCCGGCGCGCTGCGACGAGGTGGCGTGGTCGCTGCTGGGCCTGTCCATGGCGGCCTGGAACGGACTGCTTTCGCTGGCGCTGGCGGGCCTGGCGGCCGGCGCGCTCCGGCGCACGGTCCCTGCCGGGAGGAGCGCGGCGGCATGAAGCGTCTCCCCGGCGATCCGGCGCCGAAGGCGCGCGTGGAGGCGATGGTCCGCGTCAACCATGCGGGCGAATACGGCGCGAAGCGTATCTATGAAGGACAGCTTGCCGTGCTCGGGCGCGGGCCGGCCGGGCCGACGCTCCGGCGCATGGCGCGGCAGGAAGCGCGCCATCTCGCCTATTTCGATGCGGAGATCGCCGGGCGCCGCGTCCGCCCCACCGCCCTGCAGCCGCTCTGGCACGTTCTGGGTTTCGCGCTCGGCGCGGCAACCGCCGCCATGGGCGAGCGCGCCGCCATGGCCTGCACCGTCGCCGTCGAGGAGGCCATCGACGAGCATTATGCGGCCCAGCTCGAAGCGCTGGAGGGCGAGGAGCCGGAACTGGCCGCGGCCATCGAGGAATTCCGGGCCGAGGAGCTGGAGCATCGCGACACGGCGCTTGACGCCGGCGCGGAACAGGCCCCCGCCTACGGCCTGCTTTACCGCGCCGTCAACACCGCCTCGAAGCTCGCCATCGCGCTCTCGACGCGCCTGTGACCCGGCATTTACAGCCCTGGGGCGCACTGTTAGGTTCCGCGCCACTCGGGGGAGAGGGGCGGCAGGACCGATGAAGGTTATTGCAGGCAACAGCAATCGCCCGCTCGCCCAGGCGATCGCCGACTATCTGGAAGTACCGCTGACGGCGGCCAGCATCAGGAGTTTCTCCGACAAGGAGGTCTTCGTCGAAATCGAGGAAAACGTCCGCGGCGAGGACGTGTTCCTGATCCAGTCCACCTCCTTTCCCGCCAACGACACGCTGATGGAACTGCTGGTGGCCATCGACGCGCTCAAGCGGGGCTCGGCGCGCCGGATCACCGCCGTCATCCCCTATTTCGGCTACGCCCGGCAGGACCGCAAGACGGGTCCGCGCACCCCGATCTCGGCCAAGCTGGTCGCCAACCTCATCACCACCGCAGGCGCCCACCGGGTGCTGACGATGGACCTCCATGCCGGCCAGATCCAGGGCTTCTTCGACATCCCGACCGACAACCTGTTCGCCGCGCCCGTGTTCGCGGCCGACCTGAAGCAGGTGTTCAACGACGAGGCGCCGGTCGTCGTGTCTCCCGATGTCGGCGGCGTGGTGCGCGCCCGTGCGCTCGCGCGCCGTCTTGACAGCGAGCTTGCAATCATCGACAAGCGCCGCCCGCGCGCCGGCGTTTCCGAGGTGATGAACATCATCGGCGAAGTCGGCGGGCGGCGCTGCGTCATATTCGATGACATCGTGGACAGCGCCGGCACCCTGTGCAACGCGGCGGTGGCGTTGATGGAGGAGGGAGCGAGCGGCGTCTCGGCCTATGTTTCGCACGGCGTGCTGTCGGGCGGGGCGGTGGACCGGGTGACGGCCTCGCCGATAGACATGCTGGTGACGACGGACAGCATCGAGGCGACGCAGGCGATGCAGGATGCGGAGAATATCCGGCAGATCACCATCGGGCCGCTGCTGGGCGAGGCGGTGTTGCGGATCACGCAGAGCCGGTCGGTTTCGAGCCTGTTCAACTAGGCCGGCCGGCGAAGACAGGAAGTACGAAGGAACATGAGCGAAAACGCCACTCTCGCCGCATTGCCGCGGCAGGAAGCCGGCACGGGGCCGGCGCGGGCGCTGCGCCGCGAAGGCCGGGTGCCGGCCATCGTCTATGGCGGCAGCAAGGAGCCGGAAAAGGTGTCCGTCGAGGACCGCCGGCTGCGCTGGCTGATGGGCCGCGGCGGCTTCACCGCCACATTGCTCGACCTGGAGATCGAGGGCGCCGGCCGCGAACGCGTCATCCCCAAGGAGGTCCAGCGCCACCCGGTGACCGACCGCCCGCTGCATGTCGATTTCATGCGCGTCTCGGCGGCGTCGGAACTGAATGTGAGGGTGCCCGTGGCGCTGCTGGGCCAGGAGGACTGCGCCGGCCTCAGGGCAGGCGGCGTGCTCGCCGTCGCGCAATACGATGTCGAGGTCGTCTGCCGTGCGGACAGCATTCCGGAAGCGCTGGAGATCGACATCGCGGCGCTGGAGATCGGCAGCGGCATCCGGCTTTCCGATATCGTCCTGCCGGAAGGTGTGCGGCCGGCCGGCGATGACGACCTGCTGATCGTTTCGGTCTCGGCGCCCGCCGGCGGCATGGACGAGGACGAGGAAGGCGAGGACCTCGAGGAAGAGGGGCAGGAGGGCGAAGAGGAAGGCGGCGAGGAGTCCGCCTCCGGCTGATCGTCCGGGCAGAGGAGGCCGGCTGCCGTGCAACTCTTTGTCGGGCTCGGCAATCCCGGCCCCAAATATGCCCGCCACCGCCACAATATCGGCTTCATGGCGGTGGACGCCATTGCCCACCGGCACGGCTTTCCGGCCTTCCGCAAGCGTTTCCGTGGACTGGTCAGCGAGGGCCGGCTGGGAGACGAGCGGGTGGCGCTGCTGAAACCGCAGACCTTCATGAACGAGTCCGGCCGCGCGGTCGCCGCGGCGATGCAGTTCTACAAGGCCGGACTCGCCGAGATCGTCGTGTTCCACGACGAGCTCGACCTGACGGCGGGCAAGCTGCGCGTGAAGCGGGGCGGCGGCTCGGCCGGCCATAACGGGCTGCGCAGCATCGACCGGCTTGTCGGGCCGGGATACCGCCGCGTGCGCCTCGGCATCGGCCATCCGGGCGACTCCCGGCGCGTCACCGGCCATGTGCTGCATGCGTTCGGCCCGGACGATGCCGACTGGCTGATGCGTATGCTGGATGCGGTGGCGCGCTCGGCGGATCTGCTGGCGGAAGACGATGACGCCAATTTCATGAACCGGGTCGCGATCCTGACCCGCCCGCCTCCCTCCGCGCCGGCCGCGGAGGCCTGATCCGCCGATGGGCTTCAAATGCGGCATAGTGGGGCTGCCGAATGTCGGCAAGTCCACGCTCTTCAACGCGCTGACCTCGACGGCCCAGGCGCAGGCGGCGAACTATCCCTTCTGCACGGTCGAGCCGAATGTCGGGCGCGTCGCGGTTCCCGATCCCCGGCTGGAGAGGGTGGCCGTGCTGGCGGGCGCGCCGAGCGTGCAGCCCGCCTTCCTCGAGTTCGTCGATATCGCCGGGCTGGTGCGCGGCGCCTCGCGCGGCGAGGGGCTCGGCAACCGCTTCCTCGCCAATATCCGCGAGGTGGACGCCATCGCCCATGTGCTGCGCTGCTTCGAGGACGGCGGCGTCACGCATGTGGACGACGGCATCGATCCGGTGCGGGATGCGGAGACGGTCGAGACCGAACTCATGCTGGCCGACCTCGAAAGCCTGGAGCGGCGCTTCGACATGGCGAAGAAGCGCGCGGCGGCAGGCGATCCGGAACAGAAGGTGCTGGTGCGCACGATGGAGCCCGTGCTGGCGGCGCTGGAGGCCGGCCGCCCGGCGCGCAGCGTGTCTTTCACGCGCAGCGACGACCGGGCCGCCTTCGAGGGCCTGCAATTGCTCACCGCCAAGCCGGTGCTCTATGTGTGCAATGTCGGCGAGGCGGATGCGGCGGACGGCAATGCCCATTCCCGGCAGGCCGCCGCCCGCGCGGCCGGCGAGGGCGCCGAATGCGTCACCGTGTCGGCCGCCGTCGAAGCCGAGATCGCGCTGCTCGCCGATGCGGGGGAGCGCGCGGCGTTCCTGGAGTCGCTCGGCCTGGAGGAGTCCGGTCTCGACCGGGTGATCCGCGCGGGCTACCGGCTCCTCGGCCTCATCACCTTCATAACCGCCGGCCCGAAGGAAGCCCGCGCCTGGACCGTCGCCGCCGGCGCCACCGCGACCGAAGCGGCGGGGCGGGTGCACACCGACTTCGAGCGCGGCTTCATCCGCGCCGAGACCATCGCCTTCGACGACTATGTGGCGTGCGGCGGCGAGCGCGGCGCGAGGGAGGCGGGCCGCATGCGCGCCGAGGGCCGCGACTATGTCGTGCAGGACGGCGACGTGCTCCTCTTCCGCTTCAATGTCTAGCTGTGGCGCGGAGTCCTTTCGGATTGAAACGACATCGGGGCCAAGCCCAAACTTGCCGCCCCGGCCCCCGAGCCGGGGCCCAGAACCGTCGGCACGGCCTCGCAAAGACCTCGACAGGCTGGACCCTGGATCTCCCCCGGATCGGGGTCCGGGGCAGGCTGCTTCGCTCTGTCCGGGGTGACAAATAGGGTTGCGCATTCGAGATCGTTTCAACCCAAACGGGTCGCGCTCCAGTGTGAACGCTTCCACGCCTTGACAAGTGACGCCTAGTGCTTAGGCATCGCGCATCATCCTGCCTTCCGGGGCTGCGGCCATGCGCACCACGCTCAACATCGACGACGACCTGCTGCTTGCGGTCAGGGAAATCGCCAGCCGCGACTCCAAATCCGTCGGCAGAGCGGTGTCCGACCTGCTGCGGCAGGCGCTGGCGGACGACGGGCCGCGCCGGCTGGCGGAGGAGTTCGGCTTCCGCCCGTTTCCGCCACGCGGCGGCATCGTCACCAACGAGCTGATCGACCGGCTGAGGGAGGAAAGCGGCGGCTGATGCGCGCCCTGCCGGCCGCTGCCCCGCCCTACGCGGCGGCGCGCTGCCCCCTCAGCGCCTCCGCAGCCGGGATGACCTCTTCCACCAGGCGGCGGGTCTGGGCCATGATTTCCTCGTCGTCCCGGCCCATCGGGCGCAGGATGAACTTCGAGATGCCGGCATCCACGAAGGCGGCGATGCGGGCTAGAATCTCGTCCCGGCCGCCAATGGCCCATTGCCGGCGCGGGTCGCGCCCGGTGCGCTTCATCTGGGCGTCGGCCGCCTTCGCCACCAGCGGCTCGTCCCAGGAGCCGAAACGCGCATTCAGCCCGGTTCCGAAATGCTCCGGGTCGAACGGCCGGCCCCCGGCCTCGGCCGCCTCGCGGATTGCGGCCACGACCGGCCCCACTTCCTCCGGCGCCTCGCCGCCGGCCTGCCAGCCCGTGCCCCATTTCGCCGTCCGGCGGATGGCGGCCCGGCTCGATCCGCCGATCCAGAGCGGCAGCGGGTCCTGCACCGGGCGCGGCGAGATCGAGGCGTCCTTCATGGCGTAGAACTCGCCCTCGAAGCTGACCTTCTCCTCGGACCAGAGCCGGGAGAGGATTTCCAGCCCCTCATTGGTGCGGCGTGCGCCCTTGTCGAAGGCTTCGCCGCGCACCTGCCATTCCGGCCCGCGCGGGCTGCCGACGCCGAAGGCCGGGAGCAGCCGGCCCTCGCTCAGCACGTCGATGGTCGCGCATTGCTTGGCGAGCAGCAGCGGATCGCGCAGGCCGACGGAGGCCACGTTCATGCCGAACTTGATCCGCCTCGTGCGCCCGGCGATGGCGGCCATGGCGCTCATGCACTCCAGGATCGGCTGGCGCGAGACCAGCCGGTCCGTCTGCCAGAGCGAATCGACGCCGCCCTCCTCGCAGAGATCGACCCAGCGCCAGAAGGCGCGCGCGTCCGAGAACGGAAAATCCGCCAGCCCCAGCCCGACACCAATGCCCATCGCCCGCCGCTCCTGCTATATCCGGGGGTGACTATACCCGAGACATCCGACAGCCGGGAGCGGCGCCCATGGAATTCGGTCTGAGCATCCCCAATCGCGGCCCGATGGCCACCCCGGAGGCCATAAAGGCGCTGGCCGCCAGGGCCGAGGAAAGCGGCTTCGTCCGCCTCGCGATACCCGATCATGTCGTCATCCCGAAAAGCTACGCCTCGCGCTATCCCTACGATGTCTCCGGCAAGCTGACCGGCGACTGGGGCGACTGCATGGACCAGCTCATCCTGATGACCCATGTGGCGGCGGTGACGAAGAAGGCGCGCATCCTCTCCTCCGTCATGGTCGCGCCGCACCGCCCGGCGGTGTTCACGGCCAAGGCGGTCGCGACCATGGACGTGCTCTCCGGCGGGCGCATCGACCTCGGCGTCGGCGCGGGCTGGCTGCGCGAGGAGTTCGAGGCCATCGGCGCCCCGGACTTCGACGCGCGCGGGCGCGTCACCGGCGAATATCTGGAGGCGTTCAAGACGCTCTGGACCGAAGAGAACCCGGCCATGGCGGGCGAGTTCGCCGCGTTCGACGGCATCATCTTCGAGCCGAAGCCGGTGCAGCGCCCGCATCCGCCGATCTGGACCGGCGGCGAGAGCGGGCCGGCGCTGCGCCGCGCCGCGCGCCATGCCGATGTCTGGTTCCCCATCGGCGCCAATCCGCGCCATCCGCTCGACACGCCCGCGCGCTTCGCCGTCGGCGTGGCCCGCATGCGGGCCGAGGCGGAGAAGATCGGGCGCGACCCGGCGGAGATCGGGCTTGCCTTCTCGGCCAACTGGTATCGGGAAGACCTTGAGCGGCGGAACGACGAAGGCGAGCGCTTCATCCTGACCGGCTCGGACGAGCAGGTGGCCGGGGATGCGGGCGCACTCGGCGAGATCGGCGTGACGCGGCTCATGTTCAACCTGCTTCGCCCGACCCTGGAGGAGACCTTCGCCGCCATCGACCGCTTCCGCGAAACCGTCATGGCAAGGATTGCCGCATGACCGCGCCGCTCGAACCGGCCGCCCTCGAGGACGTGCGCTTCAACGAGGCGGGCCTCGTTCCCGCCGTCGCCCAGGCGCACGACACCGGCGAAGTGCTGATGATGGCCTGGATGAACCGGGAGTCGCTTGCCGAGACGCTGAGCACTGGCCGCGCCTGCTACTGGTCGCGCTCACGCCGGGCGTTCTGGCGCAAGGGCGACACGTCGGGCCATATCCAGCGCGTGCGCGAATGCCGCCTCGACTGCGACGGCGACACGGTGCTCCTGCTCGTCGAACAGACCGGTCCGGCCTGTCACACCGGCGCCCGAAGCTGCTTCTTCCGGCTTATGGAGCGGGAGGACCGCTCGTCGTGATCCGGGTGGCGCTGCCCGCGCTGGCCGCCTGCCTCGCGCTGTTCGCCGCCGGCTGCTCGACCGCGCCGCCCGACGACCAGGGCGATATCTGCTCCGTGTTCGAGCAGCATCCGGACTGGTACGACTATGCCCTCGCCAGCGAGAGCGAGTGGGGCACGCCCGTGCCGGTCCAGATGGCCTTCGTGCGCCATGAATCCAGCTATCGCAGCGACGCGCGGCCGCCGAGGAAGTGGCTCTGGTTCATCCCGTGGGGGCGCCAGACATCGGCCAAGGGCTATGCGCAGGCGCTGGACGGCACCTGGGGCGAATACCAGGACGAGCGTGGCGGACTGTTCCGCAGCCGCTCCGACATGGAGGACGCGCTCGACTTCATCGGCTGGTACAACCGGAAGACGCACCGCCAGTTGGGCATTCCCTACAGTGACGCCTACAGGCTGTACCTCGCCTATCACGAGGGGCGCAGCGGGTACAAGAGCGGCAGGTGGAAGAACAAGGCCGGCGTCAGGAAATCCGCCAGCAGGGTCGCGGACACCGCCAGACGCTACGAAGACCAGCTCCAGCGCTGCGAGTCCCGCTTCCGCTGCGACTCCTGGTACCAGGTCTGGCCCTTCTGCAGCTGACGGCATCCGGGCCGCGAAGCATGAGCGGCGGCCCGGTCCGGTACGAAGCGGCCGTTACGGGCGGAGGTTCCGGGCATTCCGCCCGAACGGCTCCATGCACTGTCGCACCGCCGTCGAACAGCCGTAATGTCACACCCACCGCCGCGCCGCCCACACGACCGCCAGCCCCAGCATGGCCGCCGTCAGGCCGCAGAAGCGCAGCACTGTCGGGGAAGACCCGGCGAGGCGGAGCATGAATCGGCGCATGGATTGCGGCGCGGCGAGCCAGACGGCGCCTTCCAGCACCAGGGCCAGGCCGAGCGCGACCAGAAAGTCCTGAAGGGCGAAATCCTCCACGGGCGGGCGAGGACCGGCGCCCTATTCGGTCTTCGCGGCCCTGCCGGAAATGTCGCCGAAGAAGTTGAAGAAGTCGCTGTCCGGGCTCAGCACCAGGGTGGTGTTCTCCTTGCCGAGCGCGTTCCGGTAGGCCTCCATCGAGCGGTAGAAGGCGAAGAAGTCCGGGTCCTGCCCGAAGCTCTCCGCGTAGATGCGGATCGCGTCCGCGTCGCCCTCGCCTCGCCTGATCTGCGCCGTCTTCTTCGACTCCGCGATCAGCACCGTGCGCTCGCGGTCGGCGCGGGCGCGAATGCGCTGCGCCACCTCGGCGCCCTGGGCGCGGAACTCCTTGGCCTCGCGCTCGCGCTCGGTGCGCATGCGCTGGTAGATCGACTGGGCATTGGCGTCCGGCAGGTCGGTGCGGCGAACGCGGAAATCGACGATCTCAATGCCGAACTCCGAGGCGGCCGAGTTCACCTCGCTCTGGATGTTGGCCATGATGTCGCCGCGTTCCTCGGAGAGGATCGAACCGAAGCTGTTATTGCCGACGACGCGCCGGAGGCTGGAGACGACCACGCCGGCAAGCCGGCTCTGGACGCGCGTTTCCGTGCCGACGGACTGGAAGAATTGCAGCGGGTCGTCGATGCGGTAGCGCACGAAGCTGTCCACGACGATGCGCTTCTGGTCCGAGGTGATGATCTCCTCGCCCTGCGGCGCGAAGTCCAGCACGCGGGCGTCGAAATAGACCACGTTCTGCCAGAAGGGCGCCTTGATATGCAGGCCCGGCTGCTGCACGACTCGCAGCGGGTTGCCGAACTGCATGACGATGGCCTGCTGCGTCTGGTGGACGGTGAACAGCGCGCTGGCCGCGAGGATGGCGAGCACGATCACGAGGATCGCGCCGCCGAAAAGCGCCGCATGTCTCATTGCAGGTCTCCCGTGCGGGACTGCGTCCCGTCAGCCTCGTTGGCTCCGATCCGCTTCTGCACCTCCGGCAGCGGCAGATAGGGCACGACGCCCGACGCGCCGCCGCTCTGGTCGATGACGTATTTCTCCGCGTTGGAGAGGATTTCCTCCATCGTCTCCAGATAGATGCGCTTGGTGGTGACGTCCTTGGCGGCGCTGAAGGCGGTATAGACCTGGGTGAAGCGCTGGGCGTCGCCTTCGGACCGCGCCACGACTTCCTGCTTGTAGGCCTCCGCCTCCTGCACCAGACGCTCCGCCTCGCCGCGCGCGCGGGGGATGATGTCGTTGGCGTAGGCCTCCGCCTCGTTGCGCAGCCGCTCCTGGTCCGCGCGGGCGCGCTGCACATCGCGGAAGGCATCGACCACCTGGTTCGGCGGATCGACCTTGAGAAGCTGCACATTGGTGATCTCGATGCCGGTCCGGTAGTCGTCCAGGATGCCCTGCACGCCGGCCTTGACCTTGTCCTCGATCTGCCCGCGGCCCTCGGCGAGCGCAGCAGCGATAGGCGTCTGCCCGACGATCTCGCGCATCACGCTCTCGGACGCCGCCTTCACGGAGCGTTCCGGCTCGCGCACGTTGAACAGGTAGTCGCCTGCGTCCTTGATGATCCAGAACACGACGAAGTTGATGTCCACGATGTTCTCGTCGCCGGTCAGCATCAGCGCCTCCTCGGCGCTGCGGAAGCCGACCTCGACGCGGTTGACGCGCGTGACCTTGGGCGTCTCGACCGTCTCTATCGGATAGGGCAGATGGTAGTTGAGGCCCGGCGTGGTGGTGCCGACGCGCTCGCCGAAGCGCAGCACGACGCCCTGCTCGTCCGTCTGCACGCGATAGAAGCCGCTAAGCAACCAGACGGCCAGCAGCACGATCACGATCAGCAGGACGCCGATGCGCCCGCCGCGGCGCCCGGCCCCGCCGCCCGGCATGCGCCGGCGAAGCCAGTCCTGCAGGCGCCGGATCGCCTCTTCGACATTCGGGGGCTGCGCGCCGCCGGGCCCGCGTCCGCCGCCCCAGCCGCCGCCGCCCTGGTTGCCGCCTCCGCCGCCGCCGCCCCAGGGGCCGCCGCCTCCGCCGCCCCCT
>JAJDYL010000017.1 GCA_022825195.1 Alphaproteobacteria bacterium | reverse complement strand
GGCCTCGTTGCCGCCCTCCAGGTCGTTCGTGTTGAAGTGGAAGGCGCCCCGCGCCGCGATCGGGAACGTCACCGGCCCGTAGTCCGCGCCCGCGTCGTCGAGCGCGCGCACCGTCACCTCGCCCGCCGCATTGGAGTGGTTGACCACCCGCACGAACCCCTGCCGCCCGGCCGGGTCCGAGGCCGACAGCAGCAGCGGCACCGCTGCCGTCGGCGGCGGGCCGTCGAGGATGGTCCCGCGCGCTTGGTGGCGCACCACCCGGGCTGGCGCCGAGCCCGGCGCAACGGACAGCGTGACCGTGAACGTCTCCTCGTCCTCCGCCTCCCCGTCGCGTCGGGTGGCCACCTCCAGCCAAAGCGCCGACTCGCCGGGGGCCACCGTCACCGGACGGCGGCGCAGGCCCGCGTAGTCGGCGCCCTCCGAGGCCGTTCCGGCAGTGGTGGACGCCAGCAGGTCGAGGCGCCGCCGCGCCGGGGCGTCCAGCGTGATGCGGAAGCGGGCCGGCAACCCCTCCACGACCGGCTCCGCGTGCAGGATGCGCACCGTGGCCGACGAGCCGCCGCCTCCTCCGGAGCCGCTGCCGCCACCGCTGGAGCCGCCGCCGCCGCTCGGCGGCGGGGTGCCCGACTCCCCGCCGTCGTCGCCGTCGCCGCCGTCATCGAGCGCGGGAACGGTTCCCGAGACGGTGGCCGAGGGCGGGCTGTCGCCCGCCGTGCTCAGCGCGAACACCCGGTAGTGCCGGGTCGTGCCGCGGGGGACGTCCGCTTCGGAGAAGATCGGATTGTCGAGGGCGGCGAGGTCGGGGAACGCGGTCCACGGGTCGTTGCCGTCGGCCGACCGTTCCACGCGGTAGCCGGTCACCGCCGCCCGCGCCGCGTCCGCCGCCGGCGGGTGCCACCGGAAGGTGAGGGTCTGCCCGGTCACGTGGACCTCGACGCCGCTCAGGTCCGGAGCGAGCGGAACGTCCAGCACCGGGCCGCCGTCCACCTTGCGGTTGGCGTCGGCGGGGATGGCGGCGTGGCGCAGGTTCGCAACCCCGCCGCCGCTGCGCGCCGTGATCGTGCCGCCGTTCAGCTCCAGGCTGTTCGCGGCGACCGAGATCCCGTCATCGTCCCGGTCGCCGCCCTGCACGGTGTAGTCGAAGTAGAGGCCCGACTGGCCCGGGATTCCCGTCAGGAAGCTGCCGCCGTCGCCGTGGGGCACGAACTCCGCGTACCGCGTGGCGCCGCCGATGTCGAGCGCCACCCGCGGCGTGCCGGTCACTGCCACCTGGGGCTTCATGATCACGCCCACCCGGATCGTCTCCCCGGCCCCGTAGGTTTCGCCGTCATCAGGCGTCGTGTCCGAGTCGAACACGAACTGGGTGACCGACGGCCCGACCGGTCCGCCGTTCACCTTGCGGCTGGCGTCGGTGGCGATGGCGGCGTGGTTCAGGTTCGCCGCCGCGCCCCCTTCCCGCGCCGTGATCGTGCCGCCGTTCAGCTCCAGGCTGTTTGCGGCAATGGAGATTCCGTCCTCGTCCCGGTCGCCGCCCTGCACGGTGTAGTCGAAGTAGAGGCCCGACAGGCCCGTGACTCCCGTCAGGAAGCTGCCGCCGGTGCCGTGGGGCACGAACTCCGCGTACCGCGTGGCGCCCCCGATGTCCAGCGCGATCCGCGGCGTGCCGGTCACCGCCACCTGCGGCCGCATGGTCACGGCCACCCGGATCGTCTCGCCGGGCCCGAAGGTCTCGCCGTCGTCCGGCGTCGTCTCCGTGTGGAACACGAACTGGGTGACCGACGGCCCGTCGTCGGTGGGCTGCGCGTCGGTCGGCCCGGGCGCGAGCAACGCTCCGACGAGCAGCGCCTGCGTGGTCCACTTGGGGAGCCTCATCGCGCCGAATCCGTTCCCGCCGCGGCGCGATGCCGGACTGCATTTGTGGGGGGGGGGGGATTCCTTGCTTGTTGCGGAACAGGCGAAGCACTTGAGCTGGCGCATCATGGGTGGGCTCCTTGGGTTTTCTTATGTGTCTCGGGGGCGCGGAAACACTGGGTCGAACGCGGCGCGCCCGCTTTCCAAGCTGTCGATGGCCGGGAAGCCTATGGAATGGCAGGGCGAGATTCGCCTAGCAAATGGTAGGGGTTTGGCTTTTTTTGGAGGGGGATCTGCTGCCGGGATTCGGGCGGGCTCGCACCTAGCCGCCTCGGTCCCTGCCCGGCAGCCAGCCGCAGGCTTGGACCAGCCGGACCAGCTCCGCCTGGCGCTCAATGCCGAGCTTGGCGAAGATGTTGTGCAGGTGCCAACGGATCGTGCCCTCCACGCGTCCGGACCCGACACCCGCCTGCTTCGGCGTCAGCCCGCCGGCCAGCAGCGCCGCCACCTCGGCCTCCGCCGCCGTCAGGCCCAGCGCTCGGGCCAGTGGGCCTGGGTCGGGCGCCCGTCGCCCGACGTCCACGATAAGCGCGAACGCGGCAATGCGGCCGGTCCCGCAGTCGGAGCCGGACGCGGCCACCGGGGCCACGTGCAGGACCAGCGGCGGTGCGTCCCGCTTCCGCAGCCGCATCGAGCCGCCCGCGCCGGGTGCCGCGAGCGCCCCCGCGACCAGGTCTTGAAGCGCTTTGTCATGCGCCTTTGACGCAGCCTTAAGGGTCCCATCCTTGTTGTCCAGCAGGTGGCCGTTGCGAAGGTGTGCGAGCGCGGCGTCGCTTGCCGCCACGATGCGCCCGCGCCGGTCGAGCTGCACCACCCCGACCCCCTGGCCCTCTAGGATCGCCTCCATGGATCGGCCGAATGCGTCCGCCTGCGCCAATGCCCTGCGCACCTGTGCAAAGTGCAGCAGGTGCGGCCGCAGCGCCTCGACTACCCGCAGTTGGCCCGAGCCCCAACCGTCCCTGTCCGCAGGGTTGCCGACCTGCCAAGTGATCTTGCCGCCGTCCGGTAGCGTCAGGCGCATGTTGAGGCCATTCTCGACCTCAGCGCGAGCCTGTTCCCGGTAGGCCTCCGACCGTTTCCGCTCGTCCGCGGTGTACAGCGACGGGACATGGACAAGCTTCCCGTCCGCAAGCTGCCGGAGCCGGGGGATGCGTTCGTCCGAGTGGTAGAGCCGCTCGAAGTAGCGCCGCTCCCAGTAGTCGCTGTACCGCCCGCGAAAGCAGAAGCGGGCGAGCGAGATATCGATCCGGCCCGCCGCACCCTCGTCGCCAATCACGACGATGTTGGCGTTGGCGCCGCAGGCCTCATCCATCGATGCCGCCGCCTCCGGCCAGCGGGCGTCGTCGAGCGCCGCCGCGTTCAAGGCCGCCACGGCCCGGTTGTATTGATCCTGCTGACTCATGACGACACCTCCCCGGGTGCCTGACCCGGTGCCGCAAGTGTGGCGGAGGGTGAGCTAAGTTCAACCAAGATATGGTGTGGTTATTGTTTCTTTGGCGTAGGTTCGATAAATTGAGCCGCTCCGGACGGAGCAGGAGCAGACATGACGGACCCGGACGCCTTGGCGCGGGAGAACGCGGCGTTGCGCGAACGCATCGCCACGCTCCACGCCGCCATCCTGAAGAGCAACGCCAGTCTCGACCTCGACACCGTGCTCGCCGAGGTCCTGGACTGCGCCCGCCGGCTCACAGATGCCAGCTTCGGCGTCATCGTCACCGTCGAGGAGGATGTGCCCAGGGACATCACCTTCTCCGGCCTCACGCCCGACCAGGAGCGGGAGGTCCTCGCCACGCCCGACGGCCTGCGCCTGTTCGCGCATCTGCGGGAGTTGCCGGCGCCGGCGCGCCTGCCCGATTTTCCGGCCTACGTCGCCGAACTCGGCATGGAGGCGCCCTGGCTCTTCACCCGCACCTACCTGGGCACGCCGCTGCGCCACCGGGACGAGGCGGTGGGGCACTTCTTCCTCGCCGACAAGGCGGGCGGCGCGGCGTTCGCCGACGAGGACGTGGAGGCGCTGGAGCTGTTCGCCTCCCAGGCGGCGTCGGCGATCGCCAACGCGCGCACCCACCGCGCCGAGCGGCGCGCGCGGGCCGACCTCGAGGCCCTGGTCGAGACCTCCCCGGTCGGCGTCGTCGTGTTCGACGCGCAGAGCGGCGGTCCGCGCTCGTTCAACCGCGAGGCGCGGCGCATCGTCGAGCGGCTGCGCACCCCCGGCCAGCCGGCCGAGCAGATTCTGGAGGTGCTGTCCTTCCGGCGCGCCGACGGGCGGGAGGTGTCCTTAAGCGAGATCCCCATGGCGCCGCAGCTGGGCGCCGGGGAGACGGTGCGCGCCGAGGAACTGGTGCTCTCGGTCCCCGACGGGCGCAGCGTCCGAACGCTCGTCAACGCGACCCCGATTCAGGCCGAGGACGGCGCCGTCGAATCGGTCGTGGTGACCGTGCAGGACCTGGCGCCGCTCGACGAGATCGAGCGGATGCGCACCGAGTTCCTGGGCCTCGTGAGCCACGAGCTGCGCGGGCCGCTGGTCGCCATCAAGGGCTCGGCTGCCACGCTGCTCGAGGACGCGCGGCTCGCGCGCCCCGAGATGCGCGAGTTCCACCGCATCATTGCGGCGCAGGCCGAGCACATGCGCGCGCTGATCGGCGACCTGTTGGACGCCGGCCGCATCGAGGCGGGCACGCTCTCGGTGGTGCCCGAACCTTGCGAACTGGCCGACCTGGTGGAGGAGGCGAGAAGCGCCTTTCTGGGCGGCGGCGGGCGGCACGGCATCGTCGTGGACCTGCCCCTCGGGCTGCCCCGCGCGATGGCCGACCCGCAGCGCATCGTGCAGGTGCTCACCAACCTGCTGGCCAATGCTGCCCGGCACGCGCCGGAATCGACCCCCATAAGCATCGCCGCGGCGCGCGAGGGCGCCGACGTCAAGGTCTCGGTCCGCGACGAAGGCCGGGGCGTGGCGCCCGAGGCGCTCCAGAAGCTCTTCAACAAGCACCAGGCCGGCGCGGCGGGCCACGGCCTGGGCCTCGCGATTTGCAAAGCCCTGGTCGAGGCGCACGGGGGGCGCATCCGCGCCGACAGCGCAGGCGTCGGCCGCGGCACCACGGTCACCTTCACGATCCCGGCCGTCGGGGAACGTCGTGGCGAAGCCGTTGCCGACCCGGCGCCCGTGACGGCCGAGACGGGCGAACCGCCGCGCATCCTGGTGGTCGACGACGACCCGCGCACGCT
The DNA here is from genome assembly GCA_022825195.1 of Alphaproteobacteria bacterium. Taxonomy (GTDB): domain Bacteria; phylum Pseudomonadota; class Alphaproteobacteria; order Bin95; family Bin95; genus Bin95. Next base: position 1,280 of record JAJDYL010000017.1, on the reverse strand, counting down.
GCGCTCGGTCCGCGACACCCTCTCCGTGGCCGGCTACGCGCCGCTGGTGACCGGCGAGCCGGAGCGGATCGCCCACCTCATTCGCGCCGAGCGGCCCGAGCTGGTGCTGCTCGACCTGATGCTGCCGGGCGAGGACGGCATCGAGCTGATGGGCAGCGTCCCGGAACTGTCCGACGTGCCGGTCATCTTCATCTCCGGCTACGGCCGCGACGAGACCGTCGCAAAAGCGCTCGCCGCAGGCGCCGCCGACTACCTCGTCAAGCCGTTCGCGCCCACCGAGTTGATGGCCCGGGTCCGCGGCGCCCTGCACCGCCACCGGGAGCCCCAGCCGTTCGTGTCGGGCGAGCTCGCGATCGACTACTCACGGCGCCGCGTAACGGTGGCCGGGGCTGCCGTCGACCTCACCCGCACCGAGTACGAACTGCTGCGCGCGCTGTCGCTCGACGCCGGCCGAGTGGTCACCTACGATGCCCTGATGCGCCGGGTCTGGACCGGGCGCGAGGGCGCCGACGCGAAGCTCGTGGCCGTGTTCGTCAAGGACCTGCGCCGCAAGCTCGGCGAGGACGCCGCCGATCCCACCTGGATCTTCAACGAACGCGGCGTCGGCTACCGCATGGCCGAATCCTGATCCCTGCCGCCCCCTATTATTTGGGGGGCGCACTTTCCGCTCACCTTCCGTAGATTGGCCACGGGAGCTTGTGGCGTTGGGACGAATCGACGGGAGACCGTTTAGTGCTCGATCCAGCGCCTGACTCACCGTTCCCGCGGTGCGCCCTTCGCACTCGCGAACCGATCCAACCAACCGGGGAAAACAATGAGAAGAAGGGAGTTTGAAGGCGCCTTGGCGCGCTTCCTCAATGGATTGGCCGCCGACGGCCACGACGCGGCCAGCATCACCGCAGGAGGACTGCACCGACTGGTGGGCGGCTATCCGGGGCCAGACCACACAATGCCCGTCTGCTGCAGCGTGATGCGGGAGGCGATGCACGAAGGCGACCGCATCCTGAACGCCCCGCCCAAAGGGGACGGGGCGAGTCTGGAAATCTGCTATCGGTTGCCCCGCCTTGAACTGTCCGTTGGGGCGCTGCGCGCCGCTCTGGCCGATTATCCCGACGACGCGCTGCTGTTCTTCGGCGCCCAAGGGAGGCGCTCGCTCACCCTTCGCCGAATTCGGGGGGGGGGGGGGGGGGGGCCCCCCCCGGGGGGCATAACCAATAAAACAAAAAAAAACGGCACAATGGGGCGGTGGTCCCGGGGAACGGCGGGCCACGCGGGCCGGG
>JAJDYL010000015.1 GCA_022825195.1 Alphaproteobacteria bacterium | reverse complement strand
GTCGCAAAAACTGCGGCCAGACCGCCCCCAATCCATACCAAACACGACGACGCCTGCCTGAACGACGCGGCAACACTGAACAACGGCTCCAGGAAAGCCAAAACCCAGCCGCAAAAAAATCAGCTCGCCGATCAGGGATTAGGGACTCATGTCTTCTTCTCGTCATGCCTGGAACGAGTCCGCGCATGACGGAAGGGGGCGATCAGGGCGGCGGGACGGCCCTGTCCTTATCGACCCGGTGGAGTCTCGCTCCGCTCCGGGGCGTGCTTTTCGTTATCGACCCGGTGGGATTTTGCGTCGTTCCGGGGAGGCCCGGCCGGCGCTGCCGGGGCGTGCTTTTCGTTATCGACCCGGAGGGGTCTTGCGCCGTTCCGGGAGGTCCCGGCCGGGGCTGCCGGGGAATGCTTTTCGTTATCGACCCGATGGGGTCGTGTGCCGCCGGGGTCGCAGGAAGCGGACGCACTTGTCCTGTCTGCTTCCGGACCCTGGCGGCGTCCGGCGCCGGGTATGCGCCTTTCGGCTCCCGGCACCGCTTCCTCTATGTCATGGCTGCCCTCTCCATCCCAAGCCCATATAGGCGGCTCGGCGTTAAATTACAAGAACATTCAGGAAAAAATGCACAATAACCTTCAGGCCCGGCGGCGGGGCGACGGCTTCCGCCGCCGGGGGGCGAGACGGAAAAGGGCCGGGATTCCGGGGCGAAGGAGGCGAAAGGCGCGACTATTCCTTCGGCGCGGCGATGAGGCCGTAATGCTGCGGCTGGCGGTGGAGGGCGAAGTCGAAGATCTGGCGGCGGATTTCGTCGCAGCGGTCCAGGTCGCAATCGGCCACCACCACCTCGTCGCCGACGCCCTGGGCCATGGCGACGATCTCGCCCGTCGGCGCAACGATGGCGCTCTGGCCGATCAGGTCGCAGCCTTCCTCGCGGCCCGCCTTGGCGACGCCCACCACCCAATTGCCGTTCTGGTAGGCGCCGGCCTGCATGGAGAGGTGGTTGTGGAACCACATCAGGTGGTCGTGCTCGGGCACCGGCGGGTTGTGGGTCGGGGTGTTGTAGCCGAGCATGACCAGTTCGACCCCTTGCAGCCCCATCACCCGGTAGGTCTCCGGCCAACGGCGGTCGTTGCAGATGCACATGCCCATCCTGCCGCCGAAGGCCTCGAACACGGGGAAGCCCAGGTCGCCCGGCTCGAAATAGGCCTTCTCCAGATGCTGGAACGGCCGCCAGGGCTCATGCTCGGCATGGCCAGGCAGATGGACCTTGCGGTATTTGCCGACGATCTCGCCCCTGCCGTTCACCAGGACCGAAGTGTTGAAGCGCCGTTTGCCGCCGCCCGGCTCCCGGACGAGTTCCGCATAGCCGAGATAGAAGCCGACGCCGAGTTCCGCCGCGAGTTCGAACAGCGGGCGCGCGGCCGCATTCGGCATCTCGGTCTCGTAGAAGGCGTCGAGCTCCGCTTCGTCCTCCAGATACCAGCGCGGGAAGAAGCTGGTGAGCGCGAGCTCGGGAAAGACCACGACCTTCGCGCCCCTGGCATGGGCCTCGCGCATCATCTCGGACATGCGCGCCACGCAGGACTGGCGCGACTCCTCGCGGGCGATGGGGCCCATCTGGGCGGCGGCAACGGCTAGTTTCCGGGCCATGGCGCCCTCCTTGCAGGCTCTACTCCGGCGCGGCGCCCGGCACCAGATGACAGGCGACCTGGTGGCCCGATGCGACATCGCGCATCAGCGGCTCCTCGACGCGGCAGCGCGCTTCGGCCAGCGGGCAGCGCGTGTGGAAACGGCAGCCGGCCGGCGGGTTGATCGGACTTGGAATGTCGCCCTTCAGGATAATGCGTTCGCGCTTGGCGCCCGGTTCCGGCACCGGCGCGGCGGAAAGCAGGGCGCGCGTATAGGGATGGCGCGGGTCGGCAAACAGCGTTTCCCGGTCCGTCAGCTCGACGATCTTGCCGAGATACATGACCGCCACCCGGTGGCTGATATGCTCCACCACGGCGAGGTCGTGGCTGATGAACAGATAGGCGAGGTCGAACTCGTCCTGCAGGTCCATCAGCAGGTTCAGCACCTGGGCCTGCACCGAGACGTCGAGCGCCGAGACCGGCTCGTCGGCGACGATGAGGCCGGGTTCGAGCGCCAGCGCCCGCGCCACGCCTAGGCGCTGGCGCTGGCCGCCCGAGAATTCGTGCGGATATTTCACCATCTGGTCGGGCCTGAGGCCCACCCGGCCGAACAGCGCGCGCACCCGCTCCTCGATCTCCGCGCGCGGGATTTCGCTGTAGTTCTCCAGCGGCTCCCCGACGATGCGCCGCGCCGAGAGGCGGGGATTGAGCGAGGCGTAGGGGTCCTGGAACACCATCTGCATCTGCCGGCGGAGCGTCCGCATCCGGGCCGCGCCCGCATGGGTCACATCCTCTCCGCGCACCAGGATTTCGCCCGAGGTCGGGTCGATCAGGCGCAGCACCGTCTTGCCGACCGTGGACTTGCCGGAACCGCTTTCGCCGACAAGGCCCAGCGTCTCGCCCCGGCGGATGTCGAAGCTGACGCCATCGACGGCCAGCACCGACCCGACCCTGCGCCTCAGGAGGCCCGCATGGACCGGGAAGTGCTTTTTGAGGTCGCGCACCTCGAGGACGGTGTCGTCGCCGCTCATGCCGCCTGCTCCGCCACCCGTTCCCACTCCCAGCACGCGACCAGGCGGCCTCCGTCCCGATCCTCAAGCTCCGGCACTTCCGCCCGGCACCTGTCCTGCGCGAACGGGCAGCGCGGCGCGAAGGTGCAGCCCGGCATTTCCTGCCTGAGCGAGGGCACCACGCCCGGTATCTCGGCAAGGCGTCCCCTGTCGCCCGCGAGCGCCCGCGCGGCAAGCTTGGGGATCGAGCCCATCAGGCCGAGCGTGTAGGGATGCAGCGGCCGCGCGAAGAGGTCGGCCACCGCCGCCTCTTCCACCTTGCGCCCGGCATACATGACCACGACGCGCTGCGCCGTCTCCGCCACGACGCCGAGGTCGTGGGTGATGAACACGATGGCCGCGCCGATCTGCTCCTTCAACTGGAGCATGAGGTCGAGAATCTGGGCCTGGATCGTGACATCGAGCGCAGTGGTCGGCTCGTCGGCGATCAGGATCGACGGGTTGCAGGCAAGCGCCATGGCGATCATCACCCGCTGGCGCATGCCGCCCGAGAGCTGGTGCGGATATTCGCTGGCGCGGCGCCGGGGTTCGGGTATCTGCACGATGTCCAGCATCTCCACCGCGCGCTCGGCTGCGGCGCGGCGGCTGAGGCCCTGGTGCAGCTCCAGCGATTCCGCAATCTGGCGGCCCACCGGCATGACGGGGTTCAGCGAGGTCATCGGCTCCTGGAAGATCATGGAAATCCGGTTGCCCCGGATGTCCCGCATCCGCTCTTCGGTCGCCTGCAACAGGTCCTCGCCGTCGAACAGGATGCGCCCCGCCTCGATTTTCGCAGGCGGGACGGGCAGCAGCCGCAGCACCGACATGGCCGTCACGCTCTTGCCGCAGCCGGACTCGCCCACGATGGAGAGCGTCTCGCCCCGGTCTACCCGGATCGACACGCCGTCAACCGCCCGCACGATGCCGTCGCGGGTATGGAAGTGGGTCTTGAGGCCGTCGATCTCGAGGATTGCGCCGTTCGCCATCGGATCACATCCGCCGGGCGATGCGGGGATCGAGCGAGTCGCGCAGGCCGTCGCCCAGTATGTTCACCGCCAGCACCGTGACGGCGAGGAAGATGCCGGGGAAGAAGATCATCCAGGGCGCAAACTGGAAGTAGGTCCGCCCCTCGGCCATGATGTTGCCCCAGCTCGGGATTTCGGGCGGCGTGCCGGCCCCGAGGAAGGACAGGATCGCCTCGATCACCACCGCCGAGGCGCAGACATAGGTCGCCTGCACGATCAACGGGGCGAGCGTATTCGGCAGGATGTGCTTCAGCAGGATCTTCGGCAGCCGCGTGCCCACGGAGACCGCGGCCTCGACATAGGGCTGCTCGCGAACGGTCAGCACGACCGCGCGGACGAGGCGCACGACGCGCGGAATCTCGGGGATCGAGATTGCGATGATGACATTCACGATGCTGGCGCCCGCCAGGCTGATGAGGGCGATCGCGAGCAGCACGCCGGGAATCGCCATCAGGCCGTCCATGACCCGCATGACGACCGCATCGACCCAGCGGACATATCCTGCGACCAAGCCGACGGAGAGCCCGATGGCCGTGCTGATCACCGCCACGGCAAGCCCGACCATGAGCGATATCTGCCCGCCATAGATGGTGCGCGCATACACGTCGCGGCCGAGGAAGTCGGCGCCGAACCAGAAAGCTTCGCTCGGCGGCTTCAGGCGGTTGATCGGGTTCAGCCTCAGCGGGTCGGGCGCAATCAGGGGCGCGGCCACCGCAGACAGGGCCATGAGGATCAGGATGCCCCCGCCGACGATCACGGTCGGGTGGCGGCGCGCATATTCCCGGAACCGGGTCCAGGCGCCGGGACGGGGGCCTTCGTCCTCCAGCTCGCCGGGGAAAACGGCGGCCTGCGACAGGTCAGCCATCAGTAGCGGATCCTCGGGTCGAGCACGGTGTAGGAGAGGTCGATCGCGAGGTTCACGATGACGTAAGCGCCCGAGAAGATCAGGATGACGCCCTGGATGATGGGATAGTCGCGCCGCAGCACCGCGTCGATGGTGAGCCGGCCGAGGCCGGGAATGTTGAAGACGCTCTCCGTCACCACGACGCCCCCGATCAGGAGCGCGATGCCGATGCCGATGATCGTGACGATGGGCACCGAGGCGTTGCGGAGCGCGTGGCGGATGAGGAGCGCGTTGTTGTCGAGGCCCTTGGCCCGCGCGGTGCGCATGTAGTCCTCGGTCAGCACTTCGAGCATGCTCGCGCGCGTGATCCGGGCGATCAGCGCCACATAGATGATGCCGAGCGCCACCGTCGGCAGGGTGATCGAGCGCAGGAACGGCCAGAACCCGTCGCCGATCGGCTTGTAGCCCTGGACGGGGAACCAGCCGAGCGTGATGGAGAACAGCCACATCATCGCGTAGCCGATGACGAACACCGGCACCGAGAAGCCCAGCACGGCGAAGACCATGATGACCCGGTCGGTCAGCGTGCCGGCCTTCCAGGCGGCGATCACGCCCATCGGCACGGCGACCAGGATGGCGAAGATGATGGTGGCGATAGCGAGCGCGAGCGTCGGCTCGAGCCGCTGGCCGATCAGCTTGGCGACCGGCAGGTTGGAGAAGATCGAGGTGCCGAGGTCGCCGGAGAGCAGCGCCCCCACCCAGCTGAAGAACTGGACGTGGAGCGGCTCGTTCAGGCCGAGGTTCTCCCGGATTTTCTCGATGTCCTCGGGCCGCGCGTAATCGCCGGCGATGACCACGGCGGGGTCGCCCGGCGTCAGGTGCAGCAGCAGGAAGACGGCAATGCCCACGACCGCCATGACGGGCAGCGTCGCCAGCAGCCGGCGGGCGATATAGGCGTACATTCAGGTCCGATCCGAAAAAGACGCCGCCGGGCGGGAACGGCCCCGCCCGGCGGCTCCGGAACTCGTCATCCGGAGTCCTTGGTGATGTTCCAGAAGAACGGCACCGGCGAGACCAGCACGCCATTGAGGCCCTTTCGCCAGGCCACGGGCTGGAACCACTGGCCGTAGTTCACATAGGGCACCACTTCCTCGAAGAGACGGCCCTGCAACTCGTCGATGATCGCCTTCTTCTTCATCGGATCCGCCTCGCGGGCGAAATCGTCGCGAAGCTGCTCGGTCTTCTCATCCGTCGGCCAGCCGAACCAAGCCCGTTCCACGCCGCCGCCCGAAACGCCGATATTGGCGATGGGAGAGGTCGCGTCCGCGCCCGTCGCATAGGTATGGAAGATGTTCCAGCCGCCGTCGGCCGGGCTCTTCTTCTCCGCGCGCCGGGAGGTCAGCGTGGACCAGTCCATCGCCTGCACTTCCACGTCCATGCCGACATCGCGCAGCACCTGCGCCGTCACCAGCGCAGCGGCGTTCAGCACCGGAATGTCCGTGGACTGCATCAGGATGATCTTCTCACCCTTGTAGCCGGCTTCCGCGAGCAACTGCTTCGCCATTTCCGGATCGTGCGACTGAAGCGCCTCGACGCCGACATCCGATTCGTTCGGCGTGCCGCAGATGAAGTAGGCCGCGCACTCCTTGTAGAGTTTCGGATCACCGACGATGGCCTGCAGATACACCGCCTGGTCGACGGCGTAGAGCAGCGCCCGGCGCGCCTTCGGGTTGTCGAAGGGCGGGTGCAGGTGGTTCGGGCGGAGCCAGCCCTGCGTGCCGAGCGGGTCGATCACCGCGAGTTCGATATTCTCGTTCTGCTCCAGCAGCGGCACCATATCGACGGCCGGGGTCTCCCAGAGATCGACCTCGCCGTTGATGAGCGCGTTCATCGCCGTTGCGGGGTCGGGGATGTAGATCCACTCGACCCGGTCGAAATGGACGACCTTGCCGCCGGCGGCGCCCGAAGCGGGCTCGCTGCGCGGCACATAGTCCTCGTTCTTGACATAGACGACCTTGGCGCCCGGCACCCATTCGTCCTTGACGAACCGGAACGGGCCGGAGCCGACGACTTCCGGCACCTGCTGGTTCGGGTCCGTCTCGGCATGCTCCTTCTTCATCATGAAGGGCGTGTTGGAGCTGATCTTGCCGATCGAATCGAGCACGAGGCCGTAGGGCTCGTTGAGCGTGAGGGTGAAGGTCTTGTCATCGACCGCCTTCAGCTCCTTGGTAAAGTCCATGAGCTTCTGGCCCATGCCGTCCTTCTTGCCCCAGCGGAGGATCGAGGCCACGCAGTCCTCGGCCTTCACCGGGTCGCCGTCGTGCCATTTCAGGCCGTCGCGCAGCGTGAAGGTATAGACGAGGCCGTCGTCGCTGACGGAATGCTCGCCGACCATCTGCGGGTGGATGTTCAGCTTGTCGTCCTGGGCGAACAGCGTGTCATAGACCATGTAGCCGTGGTTGCGGGTGATGTAGGCCGTGGTCCAGATCGGATCCAGGTTCTTCAGGTCGGCATGCGGTACGATGCGCAGCACCGACTCCGCCGATGCCGGACCGACGCCGAGGCCCAGCGCCATCGGCGCCGCAGCCAGCGCAGCGAGTGCCGCACGCCGCGTCGCGGTCAAAAGTCGTGGCATGTTCACTTGTCCTCCTCTTGGCGTCCCTCTCCGGTCCGCAGTGGGCGCCCGGATGGCGCCCGCGATATTGCACGGTCCGGCCGGGCGGCCATGCAAGCACGCCAGTGTCCGCTTGTCACGCTTGCAGACAGGTGTGTCGTAGGCGGCATTGTCGCGGGCGCGCGACATTGCGCGCCGGTGCGGCTTCGCTATGGTCCCTCGCCCATGACCGACAGCTTCGACTATGTGATCGTCGGCTCCGGTACGGCCGGGTCCGTGCTGGCCGCCCGGCTGGCGGCAGGCGGCATCCATTCCGTTTGCGTGCTGGAGGCCGGGCCGCCGGACCGCCATCCCTTCATCCACATTCCGGCCGGCTTCATGAAGACGCTGACGAATCCCGCCGTGAACTGGCTCTACTCCACCGAGCCGAGCGAATGGACCGGCGGCCGGCGCATCCTGGCCGCGCGCGGCAAGACGCTCGGCGGCTCCAGCTCGATCAACGGCCACATCTACAATCGCGGCCAGCGGCTCGACTATGACGGCTGGGCCCAGCTCGGCAATCGCGGCTGGGGCTATGCCGACGTGCTGCCCTATTTCAAGCGCAACGAGAGGCGCATCGGCGAGGGCGACGACACCTTCCGCGGCCGCGAGGGCGGCCTGGTCGTCACCGACAATCCATACCGGCACCCGCTCTGCGAGGCCTTCATCGAGGGCGCCGTCGGGTTCGGCATTCCCCGCAACCCGGACTATAACGGCGCCGACCAGGACGGCGTCGGCTATTTCCAGCGCGCGATCCACAACAACCGGCGGATCAGCGCGGCGCGGGGGTTCCTGCATCCCGCCATGCGCAAGCGCGGCGCCATGCTGGACGTGCGCACCCATGCCCACGCGACGCGCCTCCTGTTCGAGGACAAGCGCGCGGTCGGCGTGCGCTACCGGAGCGGCGGCCATCCCTATGAGGTGCGCGCGCGCCGCGAGGTCGTGCTCTGCGGCGGCACGGTCAATTCGCCGCAATTGCTCCAGCTCTCCGGCGTCGGCCCGCCCGATCTTCTGGGCCGGCACGGCATTGCCGTGCACCACGCGCTGCCCGGCGTCGGCGAGAACCTGCACGACCACTACGCCGTGCGGATCGTAGCGCGCGTCAGGGGCATGGAGACGATCAACGAGCGCGTCCGCGGGCCGGCGTTCCTGGCAGAGGCCGCCCGCTACTTCGCCGGCGGCACCAGCGTGCTCGGACTCTCGCCGTCGCTCGTGCACGTGTTCTGGAAGTCGGACCCATCCCTCGACAAGGGCGACCTCCAGATGACCTTCACGCCGGCCAGCTACAAGGAAGGCGTGCAGGCTGCGCTCGACGACCATCCCGCCATGACCATCGCGCCCTGGCAGCAGCGCCCGGAGAGCCGGGGCCATGTCCGCATCGTCTCGGCGGACCCCTTGTCGGCGCCCGAAATCCAGCCGAATTACCTGGCGCACGAGATGGACCGGCAGGTGCTGTTGAGAGGGCTGAGGCTGGCCCGCCGCCTGCTGCAGACGCCGGAGCTGGCGCCGTACAACGCCGGCGAGGAATATCCGGGAGCGCGCGTGGAGAGCGACGACGAGTGGCTCGAGGTCGCCCGCCAGCGGGGCACGACCACCTTCCACCTGGTCGGGAGCTGCCATATGGGCCCCGACACGGACCCGCTCGCCGTCGTGGACGACCGGCTGCGCGTCCGCGGGCTCGACGGCCTCAGGGTCGTGGATGCCTCGATCATTCCGCGCATGCCGTCGGCCAACACCAACGCCGCCACCTTCATGATCGCGGAGAAGGCCGCCGACATGATCCTCGACCGGGCGGCGCCGCCGCCCGTCATTCTCTCCGACTGAAGGGGCATCGCGCCCCTGGCGGTCCTGCAGGCGACCGGCCCCGCAACCGCGACCGCGTGGCCGGGTATCGCGCTCTGGCCGCCGCGCCAATTGCTGGACTGACCGCTTGCCCCGGCCGGCCCGTTCAGGCGACACTGGAGGCATGAACGACGCTCCGGACCCCGGCGATTCCGGCGGCGGCGCAGAGGTCCGCCCGGAGTGGGAGGCGACCGCGCCGACCCGCCGGGAGACCGTGCCGGCGCTGGAAGGGATACTGAACGAGCCGTTCAGGGTGCTGGACCACGGCTTCGTGCGGGTCGTGGATTACATGGGCAGCGACAACGCCATCGTGCAGGCGGCGCGCGTCTCCTACGGCCGGGGCACGAAGCGCAGTTCGACCGATGCGGCGCTCATCCGCTACCTGCTCCGCCACCGGCACACCACGCCCTTCGAGATGTGCGAGATCAAGCTGCACATCAAGCTGCCGATCTTCGTTGCGCGGCAGTGGATCCGCCACCGCACGGCGAATGTGAACGAGTATTCCGCCCGGTATTCGAAGATGGACCGGGAATACTACATTCCCGACCCGGAATACCTGCAGGCCCTGCTGGAGGAGCGCAACCGCAAGCGCCGGGAGCGGGAGGCCTGGCCCGACCTGTTCGAACCCCGCCAGCCGGATGAACCCGCAACGCTCGCCGCCCAGTCGGGCACGAACAGGCAGGGCCGGGAAGGCCGGCTGACGGCGGCGGAGGTCGATGACTCCCTGTCCCGGCTGGACTGGGTCTCAAGCCGGACTTACGGCGTGTACAAGAACCTGCTGAACGAGGACGAGGACGGCGGGAAAATCCGCGAGGACAGGTCCGGAATCGCGCGCGAGCTCGCCCGTTCCGTCCTGCCGGTCAACTACTACACCCAGTTCTACTGGAAGTGCGACCTGCACAACCTGCTCCACTTCCTTTCGCTCCGGGCCGACAGTCACGCGCAATACGAAATCCGCGCCTATGCCGACCTCATCCTCGACGGGATCGTGAAGCGCTGGGTTCCCGTGACCTACCGCGCCTTCCAGGACTATGTGCACCATGCGGCCTCGCTGTCCGCCGGCGCCCTCGACGCGGTGCGGCGCATGCTCCGGGGCGAGGAGGTAACGCAGGACAGCAGCAGCCTCTCCCCGCGCGAGTGGCGGGAATTGATGGCCGTTCTCGACCGGGAACCATAGCTCCCGGCCCCAACTCTCGGAGAAAGCAATGAAAATCGAACTCCACCACATCAATGTCTGCACGAAGGACGTGCCCGGGCTGGACGAATTCTACCGCTCGGTCTTCGGCATGGAGACCATGGAGGGCCGCGAGGGCAACCGGAACCTGGACCAGGGCTATTCGGGCGGCGTGTCGTTCCTGACCGACGGGCGCACCGAGTTCCACCTCGCCGCGCAGGACCTCGGCGTCGGGCACCGCATGGGCCACGCGGTCAACCCGCTGGAGCGCGGCCATATCGCCTTCCGCACGGACGACATCGAGGCAGTCAAGCAGCGCCTGACGGACCTCGGCATCCCCTTCTCGGACTATGGCGCCTGGGCCATGGGCGGCTGGTACCAGATCTTCTTCCAGGACCCCGAAGGCACGATCATCGAGATACACCAGCCCGGCTACGAATAGGAGGAAGCGGGCCGCCGGACCCCTGCCGCCAGCCGAAGGAGGAAGAAAATAATATCCTGTCATTTCAACGGGCTGATAGAAATTTACCCGGAATTTTTCATTTTTGTTCCCAGAATAGCTTGATTTTCACCGAAATAGTGTAGAATAGGCCTGAGAGAAAGGCGGCTTCCGGGGCCGCCGTTCCGCTTTTCTGCAGAAAGCAATGGCTGGGGGCCGCAACCCCCGGCGTAAGCGGACGGGAGGGGTGCGCTCTCCGGCCGGCCCGCTGTCGCGCGCCCGTGCGCGCGGGCAATCACGCGCGCGAACCGCGCCGCCGCGACACGCCCGCCCGCCCGCGCACGCAGGCCCGCACGCATTAAGCGCGAAACAGGGACACCCCGTCCCGCCCTTTGCCCCCAGGGAGGCACGAATGACCGCAACCGACCCCCGACCCGAACTGACGGCCATGCTGCTGGAGCGCCTCGCCCCGGCCGCCGCCTCACGCACGCGGGCGCACGCGCGCCGCCGCGGAACGCGCGCGCATTATGCGCGGGAGAGGGACGCGCCTCCGGCAACGGGCGGCCGGGACCGTGGACGGACAAGGAAGGTAGATGCCTTGCGAACGACCGGGGCGGGGACCGGCCCCATGACAAAACATGACACATCGTAACTGCCCAGGAGGGGTTGACGTGGGAATCGAAAAATGAGTCAACCTTTGGATGAGTCGTTCCGAAGCGTTTGACCCTTTGCGGGTATCCGGTTCCGAGACCTCGGAGCAGAAGATTGCGCGTCTTGAGTTGGAGAA
>JAJDYL010000125.1 GCA_022825195.1 Alphaproteobacteria bacterium | reverse complement strand
TCCTGCCCGTCCATCGGGGCATCGAGATCGGGCTCGCGCATCTCCGTCGGGTCGAACGGCGCGCTGTCGTCGACGATCGCCACGACGAGCGTCTTCCCCTCCATGCACAGGATGACCTCGATGCGGTGCGCTTCGTCGTCGTCGTAGCCGTAGCTGATGGTGTTGGTCAGCAACTCGTCGATCGCCAGATTGATCGAGAACGCGGTTTCCTGCGCGATCCCGTGCGCCGAGCAGAACTCTTCGATGCGCGACGCGACGCGGGCGATCTTGCGCAGGTCGTTCTCCAGGGCAATTTGGACTGTTTCGACCATCCCGCGATCCCCGGCTTAATCCTCGCGCAGCGAGCGGTAGAAGAAGTCGCTCACCGGCTTCACCAGATAACTGACCACCGAACGCTCGCCGGTCCGGATATGCGCCTCGACCGGCATGCCGGGCGTCACCTCCAGATGGCCGAACAGGCGGCGCTCGTCCTTCCCCTCCCCGCGCCGTTTTTCCGCTCCGGCATCCGCCGCCGGCGCGTCCATCGTCAGTTGCACCTCGTACCAGGAAAGGCCGGTCTCCGCGTCGCGCACCGCATCGGCCGACACCCGGACCACGCGGCCGTCGAACTCCGGCGTTTCGCGCGCCGGAAAGGCGGAGAAGCGGAGCACCGCGGGCTGTCCCGGATACACCTGGTCCACGTCGATCGGGTTGAGCCGCGCCATCACCACGAGTCCCGCATCGGCCGGGACGATCTGCAGGATCGGCTCGCCGGGCCGCACCACTTCTCCGGCCGCGAAGACCGTCATGCCGAACACCTCGCCCGTCACCGGGGCGCGGACCTCCATCCGGCCCAGGCGCTGTCGCACCGAGGCCAGCCTTTCCTTTACCTCGTTCTCTTCCGCGCTCACGTCGCGCGCTTCCTTTTCGGCTTCCTCGATGCGGCGCGAGCCGATCTGGAGAATCTGGATCTCCAGTTCCGAAATCCGGCCCCGGACACGGGCGATCCTGGCGGCATTGGTGCCGGACTGGCCTTCAAGGTTCTTCGCCGCGCGCTCGATCGCGAGCAGCCGCGGAAGCTGAGAGAGGCCCTTCTCGAACAGCGTGCGCTGCACCTTGAGCTCGCGATCGATCAGTGCGCTCTGCTCTTTCAGGGAGACCGCCCGCGCCTCCATCCCGGTAATTTCGTCGCGCGCCTGCCCGATCCGTTCGCGAATCCGCGCCACCTCGCCGGCGCGGGCCGCGGCGCGCGCCCGGAACAGGCGTTTCTGGCCGTCGAGAACCGCCTTCACCCGGGGGCGGGAGGCGGCCTGGGCGGCGAGATCGGCGTCCCAGGCGACGGCGTCGGCGCCGCGGAACTCGGCCTCCAGCCGGTTGCGCCGGGCGGCGAGCTCGACCTGCCGGGCGGTAAGGATCGCCTCCTCCGAGCGCAGCAGCCCATCGCCGAAGCGAAGCAGCGGCTCGTCCCTCGCGACGCGGTCGCCGTCGCGCACCAGGACCTCGCTGACCGTGCCGCCGTCGGCGTGCTCGACCGCCTGATTGCGGTTTTCCACCTCGATCCAGCCGGACGCGATCACCGCCCCCGACACGGAGGCCAGCACGCTCCAGGCGGCGACGCCCGCGACCAGCACGGCCGCCCCGCCGAAGCCGAGAACCAGCCCCCGGCGCGCGGAGAACCTGCCGAGGTCCGCCCCGCCGGTCATGGCGCCCGGTCCCCGGTTATCGGCTTCGGCGGGGCGCCCTCGCCCCGGCCGCCTTCCGTATCCGGCTCGGAACGGTATCCGGTGACGCGCGCGATGGCGGCGACGATCTGCTGTTCAAGCGAAAGCGGGGCGGGGCGGCCGGTTCCGGGCTCGTTCGCGGGAAGCGGCGCGACCGGCGCGACGGGACGTTCGCGCAGCCTTGCCGCGGGACGCGCCGCGGGCGAAGGTCCGTCCGGCTTCGCGGCCGCGCCGGCCTTCAGCTGGCGGACCGGCGCCTTGCCGCGGTCGGGCGTGGCGGGGACCGGACGCCCGCCCTCCATCACGTAAACCGTGTCGCATTGCGCGAACGCGCCGTGCCGGTGCGCCACGATCACCGCCGCCCCGCCCCGCCGCTTGTGCGCCTGGACCGCGCGCGCCAGCGCCATCGTTCCCTCGGAATCGAGATTCGAATCGGGCTCGTCCATCACCAGAACGACGGGCGAGCCATAGAACGCGCGGGCGAGCGCGATGCGCTGGCGCTGGCCGCCCGAAAGCGCCGCGCCGCCGGCCGAGACCTCGAAATCGTAGCCGCCCGGCAGGTTGAGGATCATCTCGTGCGCTCCGCACCGCTTCGCCGCCGCGACGATCTCGGCATCCTTCGCGTCCGCGTCCATCCGCGCGATGTTCTCCGCCACCGTGCCCTCGAACAGGACCACCTCCTGCGGCAGGTAGCCGATATAGCGTCCGAGCGCGGCGCCGTATTGATCGAGCTCCGCCCCGTCGAGCCGCACCGAGCCGGCCGCCGGGCGCCACACCCCGGCCAGCGCGCGGGCGAGCGTCGACTTGCCCGACGCCGACGGTCCGGCGATTCCCGCCGCCTGGCCGGGCTCCAGCCGGAAGGTCGCGCCGCGCACCGCCGGCACCCGCGCGCCCGGCGCGGCGACCGCGATCCCCTGCACCTCGAGGAGCGCGCGCGGGCGGGGCAGCCCCGTCCGCGGCCTCTCGGGCGGCGTCTCCTCCAGGAGCCGCGCCAGCGAGCGCCTCGCCGACAGCACCTGCTGCAGGAGCGGCCACTGCCCCACCGCCTGGTCGATCGGCGCGAGCGCACGGCCGAGCAGGATCGACGCCGCGATGATCACCCCGAACGTCACCTGTCCCTGGATCGCGAGCCACGCGCCGAGCCCCAGCATCATCGACTGCAGGAAAAGACGGAGCGTCTTGGTCGTCACCCCGAAGAAGCCGCTCCGGTCGGACGCCGCCATTGCGCGTTCCAGGAACTGGTCCCGCAGCTCGGACGAACGCGCCACCACCGCCTCTTCCATGCCGAGGCCCCGGACGGTCTCGCTTCCCGCCCGCATCTGCTCGACGAAATGCTGGGACCGCGCCGTCGCCTCCCCCAATTCGCCCTGGAGGCGGCCCGTCCGCGTCTGGTTGATCAGCGCGAGCAGAAGCAGCAGGCAGCCCGAGAACACCGCCAGCACGCCCAGCATCCAGTGAAACAGGAACAGCACGCAGAGGAACACCGGCGTCCACGGCGCATCGAAAAACGCGAAAGGACCCGTCCCGGAGGCGAAGCGCTGGATCGCCTCCAGGTCGCGCAGCCCCATCGCCGGGCGCGCCCGCTCGGACGGCGCGATCGCCCGGGCCAGGATCGCCCGCAACACGCGGGTGTCCAGCCGGGCTTGCAGCCGCGCCCCGGCGCGCGCCAGCACCCGGCCCCGCGCGTGGTCCAGGATGCCCATCATCAGGAACAGGAACGCGGTGATGAC
>JAJDYL010000215.1 GCA_022825195.1 Alphaproteobacteria bacterium | reverse complement strand
TTCCCCCTGCCGGGCCTTCGCGGCCTGCCACAACTCGTCGTCCACGATGCGCAGCTCGGGAACCTCGGCGACGATCCATTCCTCGGGCGGGTTGACCCGCGCGACCCGCTTGCCGGTGTCCGGGTTCTTCAGGAAGCGCTGCCGGTTCCATACCAGCCGGCCGATATAGAGCTCGTTGTTGAGCAGTCCGGTGCCGCGCTTCGCATGGCCGCGCAGCACGGAGTCGGTCCAGAGCCTGCCCTTGGGGCCGGGGGTGCCGTCCTCGTTGAGACGCCGCGCGATGGCGCGCGGGCTGGCGCCTTGCGCGAACTCCCGGAAGATGCGCCGCACGATCTCCGCCTCGGCCTCGTCGATCTCCCGCTCGCCCCGGATCGGCTCGCCGGCGGCGTCGTGCAGCCGCACCACGTCGTAGCCGTAGCAGATGCCGCCGCCCGACTTGCCCGCCTCGACCCGGCCCCGAAGACCGCGGTGCGTCTTCGCCGCGAGGTCCTTCAGGAACAGCGCGTTCATCGTGCCCTTGAGCCCGACGTGAAGCTCGGTGATCTCGCCCTCGGCCAAGGTGACGATCGTCACGCCGGCAAACCGCAGATGCTTGTAGAGGGTCGCCACGTCCGCCTGGTCGCGGCTCACCCGGTCCAGCGCCTCGGCGACGACGATCTCGAACATGCCCCGCCGCGCGTCCTCAAGCAGCCCCTGGATGCCGGGGCGCAGGATCACGCTGTCGCCCGATATCGCCGCGTCGCGGTAGGCGCCGGCGATCTTCCAGCCCTCGCGTTCCGCGTGCTCGCGGCAGACCCGGAACTGGTCCTCGATGGAGGCCGCCCGCTGCTGGTCGGACGAATAGCGGGCATAGAGCGCACAGCGAAGGGTCATGGTCTCGGGTCTCCTGTCTCTCGCCAGCCTGCCCGGCCAGCGTGTCGTGTTGTCTTCGGCGGTATCCCATGGTCGCACACCGGCTCCAGCCCGTGCGCGACCGATTGCGGGTTCACGCGGGCTCGAAGCGGATACGCAGCCGGGTTCCCGTCGCCTTCGCGACCTTCTCCAGCGTGCGCGTGGACGGCGGTATCCGGCCGCTCTCCAGCCGCGCTACCGCCGATTGCGTGGTCTTCATCCGGGCGGCCAACTCCGCCTGGGTGAACCCGGCGCACCGGCGCGCTTCGATGAGCGCGCGGGCCAGCTCGAACTCCGGCTCCAGCCGCTCATAGGCTTCGCGATAGTCCGGGTCCCGGCTCCACCGCTCATGCAGTTCTTCAAGCGTGCTCATTGCGATACCTCCCGGGCGCGTTGCAGCGCCAGCTCGATCTCCCGGCGGGGCGTGCGCCGGGTCTTCTTGACGAACGCCCGCACCACCACGACCTGCCGCTCCGTCGCCGTGACGTAGAGCGCCCGCGCGATGCCGTCCCGGCCGCCGAGGCGCATCTCCCACAACGGGCCGGTCAGGTGCCTGACATGCGGCATGCCAACGCGTTCAAGGCCGTCGATGGCAATCAATCTGCCGATGCGAACGAACCGCGCCTTCATGTCGGCGGGGAGCGCATCAAGCTCCCCGTCAACGGTTGCATTCAGGGCTCTGACGCGCCAAACCATACGGCCGCATCCTATAGCATGTGTGCTATGATGACAAGCGCCTCCTTCCGGCCCCTCCTTTCGGCCAGACCCAAGCCGGCGACGGACCCGGAACCCGTCGCGGGACGCGCCCGTCACCGCCGCCGGTTTGCCCGGAATCGGCCAGCGAGCACGGCCTCGGAAGGTCTCGGGTCCGGTTTACGATTGCGTGTATCTCGCGCTCGCGCACCGCATCGGCGCGACGGTGGTGACGGCGGACCGTCGATTCGCCGACGTTCTGGCCCCGACCGAGCATGGCGAATCCGTCCTGACGCTGGCCGACCATGCGGGAACGCGATGATCGTCGCGTCGTGCGAAATTTTTTTCATCATAGCCAAGCGCGGCCACCGCGTGCCAGGGCGTGCCAGATGGGGACAACACGTTGATTATGCGTAGGAAATACTCTTGTCCGACCATTTGACAAGGCTTGCTCGCAGGGTCAAATCTCCCTTCCAGGGCCACCGAATCCGGGAAGGCGGAGGCGATGCAGCGAGACGGAGACGGCCGCGAGCGGATGCGATTGCACGGCCCGGCCGCCAACGACAACACCGGCTCGCAGGCCGGGGCAGGCGGCGGGCCGGAAGCCCGGATCGACGCCGCCGTGATGCGCCTCGCCCGCCTGTTGGGACGGCAGATCGCGCGCGAGCGGTTCCGGCAATCGCAAGCCGCCAACGACAACGCGCCGACGGACGAGGCCGACGACGGATAGGAGATGGTAGCGTCCATCGGCAAGATCGCCTCGCCGTCGCAGGGCGTGGGGTATTTCGAGAAGGACGGCTACTACGCGAAGGACGACGGGGCGCACCGCGAGGCGAGCGCCTGGGCCGGCAAGGGCGCGGCGGCGCTGGGCCTCTCCGGCCCGGTCGATCCCGAGCGCTTCCGGTCGGTGCTGGAAGGCGAGGTTCCGGGCGGGCGCCGGCTCGGACGCAAGGAACTGGGCGGCGGGATCGTCCACCGGCCCGGCCGGGACGTGACGCTGAGCGCGCCGAAGTCGGTCTCCCTGATGGCGATGGTGGGCGGCGACGACCGCATCGTCGAGGCGCACGACCGGGCGGTGACGGCGACGCTGGGCTGGATCGAGAAGAACGCCATAGAGACCCGGATGCGCGATCCCGCGACCGGGGCGATGGTGCGTGCCGGGGACCAGAAGATGGTCGCGGCCACCTTCCGCCATGACACGTCAAGGAACCTGGATCCCCAGCTTCATACCCATTGCGTCATCGCCAACATGGTCCAGGGCGACGATGCCAAGTGGCGCACGATGGTCGATGACGGGCTGTTCAAGGGCAAGATGGCCATCGGCTCGATCTACCGGGCGGAACTGGCGCAGGGGCTGAAGGGCCTCGGCTACGGCATCGAAAAGACCCATGCCGACGGGCGGTTCGAGATCGAGGGCGTCCCGCGCGAAGCGATCGACGCCTTCTCGACCCGCCGGGCCGAGATCGAGGCGGCGATGGCCGAGCGCGGCATGGGCGAGTCGAAGGACAATCCCCATCTGGCGGCGCGGGCGGCATTGATGACGCGGGCGGCGAAGCGCGACATCGACCGGGGCGCGCTGGAGCGAAGCTGGAAGCGCCAGGCGAAGACCATCGGCTTTTCTCCCGGCAAGGTGCGGGCTCAAGCCCGCAAGGCGGAGCGGGGCTTGCTCGGCCCGGACCTGTTCGCCGGTCCGGGCTATGCGGCGGGGGACGCGGCGACCTGGGCGGCGGGTCATCTCGCCGAGCGCCAGTCGGTGTTCGGCCATGCGGACCTGCTGGCGGCGACGCTCGCCCGCGAGCCGGGCGCGGTCACCGTCGATGCGGCGGAGCGCGCGATTGCGGCGCTCGAACGCGACGGCTCGATCCATGCCGCGCGCGGGCTCGACCACGGCCGGCACTGGACCACGGACGCGGCGATGGCGCGCGAATCCGAGACCATCGCGCTGATGCGCGCG
>JAJDYL010000009.1 GCA_022825195.1 Alphaproteobacteria bacterium | reverse complement strand
CGGGAGAGCAGCCTTTTGTCCGCCCGGCAATGATCGCGCCGCCGCAGCGCGGCCCAGAGCAGCGCCGTGTTCGCCCAGGCGGCCGCGCTGGTCGCGGCGGCGATGCCGACATGGCCGATGACGCGGTAGAGCGCCAGGCTGAGGCCCGTGTTGAGCACCACGACGACAAGCGTGATCCGGAACGGCGTGCGCATGTCGCCGCGCGCGAAGAAGCCCGGCTGGAGCACCCGCACCAGCACGAAGGCGGGCAGGCCGGCGGCGAAGGCGGCGATGGCCGCGGCCGTGGCCTGCGTGTCGACGGCCGTGAAGGCGCCGCGCTCGAACAGCACGCCGGCGACCGCCTCCGGCATGACGATGAGCGCAGCGGCGGCCGGCAGCGCCAGCAGCATCGCCACCTCCATGGCCCGGTTCATCTCGTCGGCGGCCCCCGCGCCGTCGCCGGCCTCCAGCGTGCGGGTGAGGCGCGGCAGCAGCGCCGTGCCGAGCGCGATGCCGACCACGCCGAGCGGCAGCTGGTAGACGCGGTCCGCATAGTGCAGCCAGGCGACGGCGCCCGTCGGCAGCAGCGAGGCGATCACGGTGCCGATCAGCAGGTTGATCTGGAGCGCGCCCGCCGACAGCGTGCCCGGAACCAGCTGGCGCAGCAGCCGGCGGACATCGCGTGTGAGCCGGGGGAAGCGCAGCCGGAGCCGGAGCCGCGCCCGGCGCATGTCCCAGAGGATCAGCGCCAGCTGCCCGAATCCGGCAAGGCAGACGCCGATGGCGAGCGCGAGCCCCGGCGCGCCGGTCCAGAGCGCCGATACGGCCAGCGCGGCGATCAGCACGACATTGAGCAGGATCGGCGCGGCGGACGGGACGGCGAAACGGTAGAAGCTGTTCAGTATGCCGGCGAAGAAGGCCAGCAGCGCCATGCACATGAGATAGGGGAAGGTGAGCCGCGAGAACAGCACGGCCGGCCCGAACCGTTCCGGCTGGTCGAGGAAGCCGGGTGCCAGGACCGCCACCAGGATCGGCATGAAGGCTTCCGCAAGCGCGGTGAACACCAGCAGCGCCGCGAACAGGACGGCCAGCACCTCTTCGCCGAAGGCGAGCGCGGCCTTCCGCCCGTCCTGCTGGAGCCGCCCGGAGAACATGGGCACGAAGGCCGCGGCGAAGGCGCCCTCCGCGAACAGCCGGCGGAACAGGTTGGGCAGGCGGAAGGCCACGAGGAAGGCGTCGGCTACCGGGCCGGCGCCGAGCAGGGCGGCGAAGGCGAGGTCGCGCACGAAGCCCAGCACCCGGCTCGCCATCGTGTAGCCGCCGACGGTCGCCGCGGCGCGCAGGAGCGCCATCGCTAAGGCCCCCGGTTACCCGGAACAAGTCCGGGCACGGTCCGGGGCAGGCCCCGGCGGCTGGGCCTGTTCTCCACCGGCGGCGGCAGGGGCAAACGGTCAGGGATGGACCCCGGCGTGCCCCTAATTGTCACCCCGGACTTGATCCGGGGTCCAGCCGCGGCTTTCCCGGCCGCCGCAGCCGTTGGAGGGCAGGCACGACCATCGGGCCTGCCGCAGCGGCTGTGCTGGGCCCCGGCTCGGGGACCGGGGCGACACAGAGGGAGGCCGACCCCTCCCCTGTCACCCCGGACTTGATCCAGGGCCCAGCCGCGGCTTTCCCGAC
This sequence comes from Alphaproteobacteria bacterium, assembly GCA_022825195.1. Classification (GTDB taxonomy): domain Bacteria; phylum Pseudomonadota; class Alphaproteobacteria; order Bin95; family Bin95; genus Bin95. The sequence goes on along the minus strand of JAJDYL010000009.1, from coordinate 3,867 downwards.
TGCCGCCGTCGTTGGAGAGCGGGCACGACCGTCGGGCCCGCCGCAACGGCCGCACTGGACCCCGGATCAAGTCCGGGGTGACAAAAAGGGGCGCGAAGCGGCGCGTAGCCAGGTCTGCGGGTGCACCGGATACGGGTCGGGACGGGATGTGTGACTCCGGTAGGCCGTCACGGCCGGGCGCTCCCCTTTTTGTCACCCCGGCCCCCGAGCCGGGGTCCACCCATGGCTGGCGACGATGCTGCAGCCGGTGGAGAGCGGGATCGACCGCCGACCCCGCAACGAGAACCGTGGCTGGACCCCGGCTCGGGGGCCGGGGTGACAGTTGGGAGGCCGCGCGGTGCGAGGCCGACGCCGGAGATGTGTGCGCGCGATAGCCGTCATGCCCGGACTTGATCCGGGCATCTCCCTCCACCGCTTCCCTCGGGCGGCCGTATGGATGCCCGGAACAGGTCCGGGCATGACGATATGGGGGCAGGGGGTGCGGCACGGATGTACTCGGGGTTCTCGATCGGGACACCGGTCCTCAGCCCGTGTCGTCCGGGCCCGCCACCGCCTCGAGCAGTTTCTCGTGCACGCGGGCGAGCTTGCCGTCATGGACGATCTTCAGCCCGAACACGTCCTTCACATAGAACACATCGACCACGCGCTCGCCATAGGTGGCGATGCGCGCCGTGGTGATGCGCAGGCTGAGATCGGAGAGCGCGCGCGCCACGTCGAACAGGAAACCCGGCCGGTCGCGCCCGTTGACCTCGATGACGGTGTGGGTGGCCGACGCGCGGTTGTCGATCAGCACGCGCGGCGGCACGGTGAATACGGCGGTGCGCGAGGGCCAGCCGCGCCGGCGCCGGACCTCGTGCCGCAGGTCGATCTCGCCCCCCAGCGCCTCCCGCACCCGGCGCTCCAGCGCCTGCAATTGGCGCGCGCCGGTCACTGCCTGGGCCTCGGCGTCCTGGACCTGGAAGGTGTCGACGGCGATTCCGTTCGCGAAGGTGAATACCCGGGCCTCGACGACGCTCATGCCCGAGGCCGCGAGCGCGCCCGCGAAACGCGAGAACAGGCCCGGATGGTCGTGGGCGCAGAACACCACCTCGGTGACCGCGCGGCTCTCGTCGATGCGCGCCTTCACCGAGAGCGCCGAGGGATCGTCCCGGACCTCCTCGATCATGCCGGCGTGATGCACCAGCGTGTCGCGGTCCCAGGCGAGCCAGTAGCTGGCGGGCGCGGCGTCGGCGAATTCCGCGAAAACCCCGTCGGACCAGCCGGAAAGCGCGGCGCGAAGCTCGTCCTGCGCTTCCTGCACCCGCTCGGCGGCAGCGAGGCGGACATCGCCGCCGGTCAGCAGCTCCTCGGTCTTGAAATAGAGCTCGCGCAGCAGCGCCGCCTTCCAGGCGTTCCAGACATTGGGGCCGACGGCCCGGATGTCGGCCACCGTCAGCACCAGCAGCAGGCGCAGCCGTTCCGGGGACTGCACCAGGTCCGCGAAATCGGCGATGGCGCGGACATCGTTGAGGTCCAGCTTGAAGGCGGCGGCGCTCATCGCGAGATGGTGGCGCACCAGCCAGGAGACCGTTTCGGTCTCCTCCGCGTTCAGCCCGAGTTCCGGCCCGAGCCTGAGCGCGTCCTCCGCTCCCAGGACCGAGTGGTCGCCGCCGCGCCCCTTGGCGATGTCGTGCATGAAGACGGCGAGATAGAGCGCCCGGCGCGAGAGCACCTTGTGGACGACCTCGGAAGCGACCGGGGCTTCGTCCCGGAGTTCGCCCCGCTCGATGCGGTGCAGGATGCCGATGGCCCGGATCGTGTGCTCGTCCACCGTGTAGGTGTGGTACATGTCGTACTGCATCTGCGCCACGACCCGCCCGAACACCGGGATGAGCCGGCCGAGCAGCCCCGCCTCGTTCATCCGCCGGAGCGTGACGTCGGGCGCCGCCGGCGAGGTCAGCATGTCCAGGAACAGCCCGGCCGCTTCCGGCCGGCGGTGGAAGCCGGAATCGATCCGGTGCAGGTTCCGCGTCACCTGCCTGAGCGCCGCCGGGTGGATGTCGAGTTCGTGGTGCTGGGCCTCGTGGAACAGCCGCAGCATGGCGGCCGGGTCCTCGGCGAAAACCTCTTCGTTCGCGAGCGTGATCCAGCCGCGCTCGGCGGTGAACCGGCCCATCTGCCGGTCCCGCGTCAGCAGCCGGGAGAGGGAGAACAGCGGCCGCCGGCGATGCTCGTCCTCGAGCGCCGCGCAGAAGATGCGCGTCAGGTCGCCCACCTTCTTCGCCACCAGGTAGTAATGCTTCATGAAGCGCTCGACCGGACGGGCGCCCGCGCGGCTGCGGTAGCCGAGCCGGGCGGCGATCTCCTGCTGGAGGTCGAAGGTCAGCCGTTCCTCGGCGCGCCCGGCAAGGTAGTGCAGGTGGCAGCGCACGGTGGACAGGAACCGCTCCGCCCGCACGAAGGCCGCAAGCTCGGCGGGCGCGAACACGCCCTTCGCCTCCAGTTCGCCCACCTCGTCCACCCGGTAGAGATATTTGGCGATCCAGTAGAGGGTGTGGAGGTCGCGCAGGCCGCCCTTGCCTTCCTTGACATTCGGCTCGACCACATAGCGGCTGTCGCCGAAGCGCAGGTGGCGTTCGTCGCGTTCGGCCAGTTTCCGCTCTGCGAATTCCGGCCCGGTTTTCCGGACCAGCTCGTCGGCGAAGCGCGTGCGGAACTCGTCGTAGAGCCCGGCCTCGCCCCAGAGGAAGCGCGTCTCCAGCAGGCTCGTGCAGATCGTCGTGTCCCGCCCGGCGAGGCGCAGGCACTCCTCGACCGAGCGCGTGGCGTGGCCGACCTTGAGGCCCGTGTCCCAGAGCAGCAGCAGCACATATTCGACGATCTGCTCGACCCTGGGCGTCACCTTCCAGGGCAGCAGGAACAGCAGGTCGAGGTCGGAATAGGGCGCGAGGCTGCCGCGTCCGTAGCCGCCCTGGGCCACCAGGGCGAAGCGGTCGCCGGTGGTAGGGTTCGCGGCCGGGAACACGGTTCCGGCGACGAAGTCGAACAGGCCGCCGGCGATGCGGTCCATGCCGGCGGAGAGGCCGTGCATGGCGATATCGGCCGGCTGCCCGGCCTCGAAGGAGGCGCGCACCGCCGCGCGGGTCTCTTCGACGCCCTCCTTCAGGATGGCGAGCACGCGGTCGCGGTCGGGCCTCGGCCCGGAGCCGAGCGCATCGAGCCGGGCGACCGTCCGCGCTGCCTGTCGGGCGCTTTCCCCGGCATAATGCAGGCCGGTTCCGTCCACGCGCCTTGCCCCCGCTGCCGTCAGGCGCGACCATGGGCGGCGCATGGCGGCCCGTCAAGGCGGCGGGCCGCGGCGGAGGCGGCCGATTGAAAAGCGCTGCCGCTACGGCCATATCCGGCGAATAGCCGCGCTCCGCGGTGTTCCCTGCGCACATTCACGATATGGTGCGCCGCATCAGGAGGCGACCGATATGGAAATAACCGCACCGGCCATTGCCGCCGCACTCGAAAAGCTCCGGGAGCTTCCCACTCCCGTCAGCGGCTGGCAGGTCGAAACCGGATCCGACGCCACCGACGACCCTGCCGTATGGGTTTGGGCCATGCTTGAGCGGGACAATGTCGATCGCGCCACACGGTCCCGCCTGCGCGACATGGTGCGCAACGCCGTTCACGCCGCGACCGGACCCTCCATCTGGGTTTATGTGCGCTTTCGCGCCGCCTCCGAGATGGAACAGGCGTCTTGAGTAGGGTCGGACCGAAGCGCCCTTTCGGCCTCACGGCCGCCGGGTTTCTTCGGCCCGCCCTCCGAACCGGACATGCACCTTTCGTTATGCATCCGGCTCTCCAAAGGCTTTCGCGAAGTCGGGAGACTTCATCCACTTG
>JAJDYL010000184.1:0-17500 GCA_022825195.1 Alphaproteobacteria bacterium | reverse complement strand
AAGCCCGGCGTGGCGGGCGCGCTCTCCGGCCTGCGCATGAAGAAGGACGCCCACACCGAGGTCGGCGTCGGGCGGCTGATCGACGGCTCCTTCCAGTCCTTCGAGCGCCAGCGCCGGCTCCGGCGCGACCCCGTCCACATCCGGGGCGGGATCGTCTCCAGCCTTTACACCGACGGCGTCAGGCACGGCGCGCCGGCGGCCGTCATGCTCGATGTCTTCCGGCTGTTCTCCTACAGCGTCGACCTGCAGCGCGACATCCAGCCGGGCGACCGGTTCGAGCTGCTCTTCGACCGCTACAGCGAGGCCGACGGCGCCGTCGCCGACTATGGCGAGATCGAGTATGCGGCGTTGCAGAACGGCGGCCAGCGCCTGCGGTTCTACCGCTTCGAATCCGAGCCCGGGACGTTCGAATATTTCGACGCCGGGGGCAAGGGCGCGCGCCGGGCGCTGCTCGCCACGCCGCTGGACTCGGCGCGCATCACCTCCAGCTTCGGCAAGCGCCGCCACCCGATTCTCGGTTACAGCCGGATGCACCGCGGCGTCGATTTCGGCGCGCCGACCGGCACGCCGATCCGCGCCGCCGGCGACGGCACGGTCGTCGCCCGCGGCTGGAAAGGCGCCTATGGGCGCTATATCCGCATCCGCCACAGCGGCGGCTACCAGACCGCCTACGCCCATCTCAGGCGCTACGCCAGGGGCCTGCGGCAGGGCAAGCGGGTCAAGCAGGGCCAGGTCATCGGCTATGTCGGCTCCAGCGGCCTTTCGACCGGCCCGCACCTGCATTACGAGGTGCTCGTCAACGGGCGCCAGGTCAACCCGGTGAAGCTCAAGCTGCCGAGCGGCAAGAGCCTCAAGGGCGATGCGCTGGCGCGCTTCGGCTTGCACCGGGAGGAAATCGACCGCAAGCTGCTGGAATTGGCCGTCGGCCCGCAGGCCGACGCCGGATAGCGCGCCGCGCATCGAAGCGCCGGGCGCTGGGACGACCGATTGCCGGGAGGAACGGAAATATGCGCCAAACCGCCGGCCGCAAGGCCGAAACCCCGCATGTGACGCACGAGCTCGCGCGCTACGCCTCGGGCATCCGCTACGAGGACCTGCCCGAGCCGGTGCGCCGGATGGCCCGCCAGTGCCTGCTGGACTGGCTCGGCGTCACGCTCGCGGGCTCGCGGGAGCCGCTCGCCCTGATGCTGAAGGCGGAGGCGGCCGAGGAGGGCGGCGCGCCGCGCGCGACGCTCATCGGCGGCGGGGCCAGGACCTCGATGGGCCAGGCGGCGCTGGTCAACGGCGCGACCGGCCATGCGCTCGACTTCGACGATGTGCTGGGCGCCATGACCGGGCACCCGACCGCGCCGGTCGCCCCCGTCGCGCTGGCGCTGGCGGAGGGCCGGGGGCTGGACGGCCGGCGGGTCGTCGCCGGCATCGTCGCCGGCATCGAGGTGGAAGCCCGCATCGGCCGCGTGCTTGGCGACAGCCACTATGCCAGGGGCTGGCACGCAACCGGCACGGTCGGCGCCTTCGGCGCGGCGGCGGCGGCCGCCAACATGCTCGGCCTCGATGCGGAGCAGACGGCGCGGGCTCTCGGCATTGCCGGCACCCAGGCCGCCGGGCTCAAGTCGATGTTCGGCACCATGTGCAAGCCGCTCCATGCCGGCAAGGCGGCCCGCAACGGCCTGATGGCCGCCACGCTCGCCGAGCGCGGCTTCACCAGCCGCGACGACGTGCTCGACTGCGTGCAGGGCTTCACCGACACCCAGACCGAGACCTTCCGGCCCGAAGCCCTGCTGGAGGAGCCGGACCGGTTCCATATCCTCGACACGCTCTTCAAGTACCATCCGGCCTGCTACGGCACCCATGCCACCATCGAGGCCTGCCTCGGCCTCGCGGAAAACCCCGCCTTCGACGCCGGCAATGTGGAGCGCGTCGAGGTGAAGGTGCCGATGAGCGCGCTGCGCATGTGCAACATCCCGGCGCCGGAGACCGGGCTAGAGGCCAAGTTCAGCCTCTCCTACAATGTCGGCCTCGGGCTGACGCGGAAGGCGACCGGCGCGCTCGACATCTATTTCGACGAGAACCTGGACCGGCCGGACGTGCATGCGATCCGCGAGACCGTCTCCGTCGAGGGCTCGGACGAGCTGCGGCCCTACACGGCCGATGTCGTCGTGCATCTCGGCAACGGCGTCGCGCTGCGCGGCACGGGCGATGTCGGCACGCCGGCGGCCGATCTCGACCGGCAATGGGAAAAGCTGCAGGGCAAGTTCCGCGCCCTGGTGGCGCCGCTGCTGGGCGAGCGCGCGGCCGAGGCGCTGATCGGAGCGGTCGGGAGCCTGGACGATGCCGGCGACATCGGCGCGGCCCTGGCCCCGGCGGCGGCGGAAACCGGCTGAGGAGGAAACGGCAATGGACGGCATGCAGACGAACGCGCCCTACCCGGCTCTGGACGAGCTGGACGAGGAACGGCGCATCCGCACGGAACTGGCCTGCGCGTACCGGCTGGTGGACCATTTCGGCTGGACCGAGCTCATCTACGGCCATCTCACCGCGCGCGTGCCGGGGCCAGACCACCATTTCCTCATCAACCCGTTCGGGCTGAACTATGACGAGGTGACGGCCTCCAATCTCGTCCGCATCGACCTCGACGGCAATGTCATCGAGGGCGATTACGACGCCAATTTCGCGGGCTTCATCATCCATTCCGCCATCCACATGGCGGGCGGCGACAATAATTGCGTCATGCACACACACACGCGGGCCGGCATGGCGGTTGCCGCCGTCGAGGAAGGGCTGCTGCCGATCTCGATGACCTCCACCACCTTCTTCGACGACATCGCCTATCACGACTATGAGGGGCCGAGCCTCTATCTCGACGAGCGCGAGCGGCTGCTGGCGGCGCTGGGCGAGAAGAAGGCGATGATCCTGCGCAATCACGGCCTGCTGACCGTGGGGCGCACGGTGGCGGAGGCGTTCGCCCGGCTCTACCGGCTGGAGCGGGCCTGCCAGGTCCAGGTCGATGCCGGCGCGGCCGGCACGCTCCGGGTGCTCTCCGACGACATCGCGGCGCGCTCGGGGCGGGACACCAACGCCTTTGCCGGGCGCGAGAGCAACGAGGCGATGGGCGGGCTCGAATTCGCCGCGCTCATGCGCAAGATGGACAGGAAAGACCCGGGCTACCGCGACTGATGCGCGCCGTCGTCTGCCGGGCGTTCGGCCCGCCGGAAGCGCTCGAAATGGGCAAGCTTCCGGCGCCGGAGCCGGGGCCCGGCGAGGTGGCGATCCGGGTCGAGGCGGCCGGCGTGAGCTTCGCGGACACGCTGATGATCCGCGACCTGCACCAGAACAAGCACGAGCTGCCCTTCGCGCCCGGCATGGAAGTGGCCGGCCGGGTGGCGGAGGCGGGCGCCGGCGTCGAAGGCCTCTCGCCCGGCGACCGGGTCATGGCGCTGGTCTATGACGGCGGCCATGCCGAGCGCGCCGTCGCGCCGGCGGCGGAGACCTTCCCGCTCCCGGACGGCGTGTCGATGACCGCGGCGGCGGCGCTGGGCGCGGCCTGTCTCACCGCCCATGCCGGGCTGTTCTGGGAAGCGCGCCTCCAGCCTGGCGAGACCCTGCTGGTGCTGGGCGCGGGCGGCGGCACGGGGCTCGCGGCCGTCGAGGTCGGCAAGGCGCTCGGCGCGCGCGTCATAGCGGCGGCCTCGACGGCGGAGAAATGCGCGCTCGCCGCGGAGCGCGGCGCCGATGCGGTCGTGACCTACCCGGCCGAGTCGGTCCGCGGGCGCGTCATGGCCGAGACCGGCGGCGAAGGCTGCGACGCGGTGTTCGATCCCGTCGGCGGCGACCTCTTCGAGGAAAGCTTCCGTTCGCTCGGCTGGGGCGGGCGGCATATCGTGGTCGGCTTCGCCGGCGGCGCGATCCCGGCTTTCAGGGCCAACCACCTGCTGGTCAAGAACCGCGCCGCGCTCGGCCTTGCGCTGTTCAACTACCGCAAGCGCCGCCCCGACCGGCTGCGCGCCTCGGCCGAGGCGCTGCTCGGCTGGGCCGCCGAAGGCCGCATCCGGCCCCATGTGTCGTCGGAACTGCCGCTGGAGGAAGCGCCGGCGGCGCTGCGCGCGATCATGGACCGCAAGGCCGCAGGCCGGCTGGTCCTGCGGCCGTAACCGGGCAGGGTACGGACGCGGGGACAGGCTCGGGGGCCGGGACGGCGGAAAGGGGCGGCAGCGCCATCGGTTCCGATCGCTGACCGCTGATATTATCCCGCCGATTCAGCGGGTTGTGAGAAAATTAGCCGATATTATCATTTTTGTTCCAGAAAATGATTGACTTTCCGAGAAATGGTGTAGAATAGGCATGAGAGAAGGGCGGCTTCCGGGACCGCCGTTCCGCTTTTCTGCAGAAAGCATGGCTGGGGGCCGAGAACCCCCGGCGCGAGCAGGCGGGAGGGGTGTGCCCTCTGCCCGGCCCGCGCGCACGCGGGCAATCACGCGCGCGAACCGCGCCGCCGCGATACGCCCGCCCGCGCGCACGCACGATACGCGCGAAACAGGGACACCCCGTCCCGCCCCTGGCCCCGAAGGAGGAGGAGGCACGAATGACCGTGGACGACCCCCGACCCCGACCGGCGGCGGCGCTGGCCGCAAGGCCTGCCCCCGCCATCCCGCGCACGCGGGCGCACGCGCGCGCGCATTATGCGCGGGAGAGGGACGCGCCTCCGGCAACCGGGTGTCCGGGACCAGGAACGGAAAGGAAGCGGCAATGCCATGCGAACGACCGCCGGACCGGCGCAAACGGCCGGGGCTGAGACCGGCCCCATGACAAAACATGACACATCATGACATTCCATGACACTCCGGCAGGGGTGCCGCCCGCCGCCTTGCGCACGCGGGCGCACACGCGCCGCCGCGAACCGCGCGCGCACTATGCGCGGGACGGGCACGCTCCTCCGGCGGCGGGGCGGCAGGGACCAAGGACCGAAAGGAAGCTGCGATGCCTTGCGAACGGCTCCCGGACCGGCGCAAGCGGCCGGGCGGAAGACCGGCCCCATGACACATCATGACATTTCATGACAATTCGCAGGGGTCTTGCCGCCGGTCACCTCCCCACGGCCCGCGCGAGCGCCCAGGCCGGCAGGAGCGCCAGCACGAAGACGGCGGCGAGCGCCAGGAAGCCGTCCTGGAAGCTGAAGGCGGTCGCCTGCGCCTGCACGGCCTGGCCGAGCCAGTCCAGCGCTGCCTGCCTGGTCTCGGCTTCCGGCAGGCCGGCCCGGTCGAGCAGCAGGGCGAGGCCTGCCAGCAGGTCCCGCGAGGCGGCGTTGTCGGGCGTCTGCGTTGCCGCCAGCGCGTCGGAATAGACGAGGATGCGCGATTCCAGCAGCAGCACGATCAGCGCCGTGCCGGTGCTGCCGCCGAGCTGGCGGAAGAAGTTGATCGCCCCGCCCGCCTGGTTGAGCCGGCCCTGCGGCAGGGCCGACAGCGCCGCGGTCATCAGCGCCGGGTTGATCCAGGCCATGCCGAAGCGGCTGACGCCGGCGAAGAACACCAGCGACCAGTAGGGCGTGTTCGCATCCGCCGCGGAGAGCAGCGCCGCGCCCGCGGCGAAGCAGAGCAGCCCGCCCATGACCGGGATCCAGACGGGCGCCACGTCCGACGCTCGGCCCGTCAGCGGCAGCATCGCCACCACCAGCAGGCTCGCCGGCAGCAGCAGCAGGCCGGCCTCGGTCGCCGACTGGTTCTGCACCAGCTGGCCGAACACGGGGATGGCGTAGCTGGTGGCGAAATTGCCCGCCCCGAACACGACCGCGATGGCGACGGCCGACGCGAACGCCTTGTTGCGCAGCAGCGAGAGGTCCAGCAGCGAGGCGTCGGCGCGCATCTGCGAGGCCAGGAACAGCGCCCCGCAGACGATGCCGAGCGCCGCCTGGAAGAGGATCGCGTCCGAGGTCCAGCCGAGGCGGAGCCCGGTCGAGAGCACCGACATCAGGCAGAAGAGGGCTGTGCAGAGCAGCGCATAGCCCGACCAGTCGAAGCGCGGGAAGGGCGGGCGCGGGCGGACCTGCGGCATGAACACCAGGCCCAGGAAGAAGGAAATGGCGACGAAGGGGAGCGTGACGATGAAGATATGCCGCCAGGAGAGCAGGTCGATGGTGACGCCGCCCACCACCGGCCCGATGCCGAGCGCCAGCGCCAGCGCCATGGTGTAGATGCCCATGGCGGTGCCGCGCCGGTTCGCCGGGAACACCTGGAAGACCGTGACCATCACCAGCGGCTGCACCACGCCCGAGGCGAAGCCCTGGATGACGCGCCCGGCGATGATGAAATCCAGCGTCGGCCCGAAGGCCGCCATCAGGCCGCCGGCGAAGAAGAGCGCGATGACGATCAGGAAGGTATGGCGCTGGCCGAAGCGCGCGACGAACCAGGCATTGAGGAGCTGGCTCGCCGTCATGGCGACAATGAAGCCCGTGGTGAGCAGCTGCGCCCGGTCCTGCCCGACGCCGTAGGCGCCCATCACGTCCGGCACGGCGACCGCCACCACCGTGCCGGTCAGCACCATGGTGAAGGAGGCGGTCATGCCGGTGAAGGTCGCCAGCCACCGGTAGGCCGGGCCGAACCGCGCGTAGAGGGCCTCGACGGTCTCGTCGGTCAAAGCGGAGGGGGGAGCCGGGCGCTACCCGCGCGCCTCGGCGAAGCCCCCGAGGAAGGCGGAGAGGTTGGCGCCGAGCGCGTCGAGATTGTAGCCGCCCTCCTGCACCAGCACGGTCGGCAGGCCGACGGCGCCGATGCGCCGGCCGATCTCGCCGAAGCCGGGCGTGGTCACGCGCAGCACGCCGATCGGGTCGGCCTCGAAGGCGTCGAAGCCGACCGAGACCAGCAGCGCCTCCGGGGCGAAATGTCGGACCGCCTCCAGCGCCCGGTCGAGCGCTTCGAGGAACGCCGCGTCGTCCGCGCCCGGCGCGAGCGGCAGGTTGAGGTTGAAGCCGCGCCCGTCGCCCTCGCCGATCTCGTTCGCATAGCCGGCGAAGAAGGGGAAATAGTCCGCCGGGTCGCCGTGCAGCGAAACGAACAGCACGTCGCGCCGGCGCCAGAAGATGCCCTGCGTGCCGTTGCCGTGGTGGACGTCGAAATCGAGGATCGCGACGCGGCCGCGTTCGCGGCGCATATAGTCCGCGGCGATGGCGATGTTGTTGAGGTAGCAGAAGCCGCCGCCGAGGTCGGAGAAGGCATGGTGGCCGGGCGGGCGGCAGAGCGCATAGGCGGCATCCTCGCCGTCGAGCACCAGACGCGCGGCGTGGGTGGCGGCATGGGCGGCCCAGACCGCCGCCTCCCAGGTGCCCTCGACGATGGGCGCGCTGCCGGTCGCCATGTAGTAGCCGGCCTGGCCCTCTATGCCGCTCGGCCGCCCGTGCATGTGGCGGCCCGGATGGGCGTAGGGCTGCACCGCCGGCGTCGGGTCGGCGAGCTTCCGCCAGCGTATCCAAGCGCTCTCCAGGAAGGCGAGATAGCCGGGGTCGTGGACGGCGGCCCTCGGCGCGCGCCCGTAATCCGCCGGCTCGACGATCTCGTGGCCGCCCGCCTGCACCGCGGCGAGCAGCTCCGCCGCGCGCGCCGCCACCTCCCAGTGCGGCACCTCCACGCCGCGGGTCAGGATGGTCGGCGGCCGATGGCGCTCATGCGCCGCTGTGTAAACGGTCTTCACGACAGGTTCTCCTCGCCGGGGAGCCTACCAGCCGGACCGGGGTGTGCGGAAGAGCGGCCGATGCCTGCTCCGCCGGCCGCCCTACTCCGCCACCTTGACGCACATCTTGCCGAAATTGTCGCCGTGGAAGAGGCCGATGAAGGCGTCCGGAGCGCGCTCCAGGCCCTCCACCACGGTCTCCCGCCAGCGGAGCCGGCCCTCGCGGATCCAGCCGCCCACGTCGCGGAGGAAATCGTCGGTGCGCTCGCGGTGGTCGGAGACGATGAAACCCTGCATCCGGAGGCGCCGCCCGACGACGAGAAAGAGGTTGTTCGGACCGGGTCTGGGCGCGCTGTCATTGTAGCCCGCGATCATGCCGCAAGCGACGATGCGGCCGAAGAAGTTCATCTGCGAGAGCGCGGCCTGGAGGTGTTCGCCGCCCACATTCTCGAAATAGACGTCGATGCCGTCCGGGCAGGCGGCGGCGAGCGCGGCCTCGAGGTCCCCGCAGGTCCTGTAGTTGATCGCGGCGTCCACCCCGGCCGCGTCCCGCAGCCAGGCGCATTTCTCGTCCGAGCCCGCCGAGCCGACCACGCGGCAGCCTTTCAGCTTCGCGATCTGGCAGACGACCGCGCCGACCGCACCCGAAGCTGCGGAGACGAACACCGTCTCGCCCGCCTTCGGCCGGCCGATGTCGAGCAGGCCGACATAGGCCGTCTGGCCCGGCATGCCGAGCACGCCGATATGGGCCTGGAGCGGCGCGATGCCGGGATCGACGGCCCGGAGCGCCTTGCCGTCGGCGGCGTGGTAGTCCCGCCAGCCGCCGCCCGTGCCGAACACATGCGCGCCCGCGGGGAAGCGCCCGCCCTTCGACTCCTCGACGCGCCCGACGAAATAGCCGTCCAGCGGTTCCCCGATCTGGAAGGGCGGCGCATAGCTCTTCCGGTCGCTGATGCGCCCGCGGATATAGGGATCGACCGACATCCAGAGCGTGCGGACCAGCATCTCGCCGTCGGCCGCTACCGGCTTGGGCGCGCTTTCCAGGGCGAAATTGTCGGGCGTGGGCAGGCCTGCGGGCCGGCTCTTCAGAACGATCCGGCGGTTCTCGGTCATCGGGTTTCTCTCCATATCGGGCGGCGGGAACCATGCCTGCGGGCGGGATCGAAGGCAAGAATGAAGCCTTGGCATAATTTTTCTGCCTCGCGTGTAACTTTATGTCGGGGCGGGAGATTGCCGTCGAGGCTTATCCGTGCCAATTGTCCCGGCCATGCGAAGGCTTATGGCGCTCCTCCTCGCCCTGCCGGCCCTGGCCGCGCCGCCCGTTTCCGCGGCCATAGACCGGGGGCCGGTCGCCACGATCGCCATGATCGCCGAACCGCTCGGCATCGACAGCCTGATGGGCGCCGGCGTGGACCCGCATCTCTACAAGCTGACGCGCGCCGACATCGCGCGGCTGCTCGGCGCCTCCCATCTCCTCTATTGCGGCCTCGGCCTCGAAGGAAAGATGCTGGACGCCGTCGAGCGCCTGGCGCGGTCCGGCAAGCCGGTGACAGCCGTCTGCGAAGCGGTGTCCGAGGCGGACCGCCTGCCGGTCGCCGCCGGCTATGCGGGCGCCGCCGACCCGCATCTCTGGATGGACCCTGCGCTCTGGGCGAAGGCGCTGGAAACCGCCGCCGGACGCCTCGGCGTGCCCGCGCCGGAGGGCTTCGCCGCGCTCGACGCCTATGCGCGGGCCAGCATCGCCAGCATCCCGCCGGACGCGCGCGTGCTGGTCACCGCCCACGACGCCTTCGCCTATTTCGGCCGCCGCTACGGGCTGGAGGTGGTCGGCATCCAGGGCGTCAACACCGAATCCGAAGCGGGGCTCCGGGCCATCGAGGCGGCGGTGGAGACCGTCGTCGCGCACCGGCTCCCGGCGGTTTTCGTCGAATCGACCGTCTCCGACCGCAATGTCCGCGCCATCGTCGAGGGCGCGGCGGCGCGCGGGCACAAGGTCGATGTCGGCGGGCGGCTGTTCTCGGACGCCATGGGGCCGGAGGGCACCTATGAGGGGACCTATATCGGCATGATCGACCACAATGTGACGACCATCGCGCGCGCGCTCGGCGGCCAGGCGCCGGAACGCGGGATGCAGGGAAAGCTCCGTGTCCATGACCGCCGATAAGCCGGCGGCCTCGCCCTTCGAGGCGAGCGGGCTCACGGTCGCCTGGGGCGGCCGGCCCGTGCTCTGGAACGTGGATCTCACCCTGCCCGCGCGCGGCATGTCGGCGGTCGTCGGGCCCAACGGCGCCGGCAAGTCCACCCTCGTCAAGGCGGCGCTCGGCCTCGCCCCGGTGCTCACCGGCCAGGTGCGCCTCCTCGGCGAGCCCGCCGCGCGGGTGCGCCGGCGCATCGCCTACATGCCCCAGCGCAACAGCGTCGACTGGGACTTCCCGGTCAGCGCCCGCGATGTCGCGGCGATGGGGCTTTACGGCCGGGTCGGCTGGTTCCGGCGTCTCGGCAAGCGCCATCTGGACGCGGCCGACACGGCGCTGGAGCGGGTGGGCCTGGCCGATTTCCGCCACCGCCAGATCGGGCGGCTTTCCGGCGGCCAGCAGCAGCGCGTATTCCTCGCCCGCGCGCTCGCCCAGCAGGCCGAACTGCTGCTGCTGGACGAACCCTTTTCCGGCATCGACGCCGCATCGGAAGCCGCCATGCTGGGCGTGCTGGCCGAACTCGAACGCGAGGGCCGGCATGTCGTCTGCATCCATCACGACCTCGGCACCGTCGCGGCCTATTTCGACCATGTGACGGTGCTGAACGCCGTTGTGGTCGCGAGCGGGCGGCCCGCCGAAGCCCTGGCCGAAGACACGCTGCGCCGCGCCTACGATGCGTCGGGTCTGAAGCCGCGCGCCGTGGCGGCCTAGTGATCGATGCCTGGGACGGCCTGCTGGCGGCGCTGACCTTCCGGGCCGGCTACAATACCGGCGTGGTCATGGCGGGTGCGGCGGCGCTGGGAGCGGCCGCCGGCGGCGTCGGGGCCTTCCTCTTCCTGCGCGCGCGGGCGATGGCGGCCGATGCGGTCGGCCATGCGACCCTGCCGGGCATCGCGCTCGCCTTCATCGCGGCCGGCGCGTTCGGGGCCGAGGGCCGCTCGCTGCCCGTGCTGCTCGCCGGGGCGGCGCTCACCGGCATTCTCGGCATGGCGGCCGTCGAGGCGCTCACGCGCTACACCCGCCTTGCCCCGGATGCGGCCATCGCGATTGCGCTCAGCGTCTTCTACGCCGTCGGCATCGTGCTGCTTTCCTGGGTCCAGACCATGCCCGCGGGCGGCCAGGGCGGCCTTGAGAGCTTCATACTGGGCCAGGCCGCGGCGCTCTCGGCCAGGGAAGCCGCCGGGCTCGGCATGGCCGCGCTGCTGGCGCTCGGCCTGCTGCTGGCGCTGTTCCGTCCGCTCGGACTGCTCTGCTTCGACGAGGAACATGCACGTGCCGGCGGCTGGCCCGCCGCACGGCTGGATGCGGCGCTGCTCGGCCTCGGCGTGCTGGTCACCGTGCTCGGCCTCCAGACGGTCGGGCTGGTGCTGGTTGTGGCGCTGCTGATCCTGCCGGCGGTGGCGGCGCGGTTCTGGTCGGAGCGGCTCACGGGGATTTTCTGGCTCTCCGCCGCCTTCGGAGCCGGCGGGGCCTTCCTCGGCGCGGCCGCCTCCTCGGCCTGGCCGCGCGCGCCGACCGGCGCTTCCATCGTGCTCGCGCTCGGCATCGTCTTCGCCGTGAGCCTGCTGGCCGCCCCTCGCCGCGGCATCGTCGCCGAGGCCGGCCGCCGGGCTCGCGCCGGCTGGCAATTGCGTGCCGCGCGGGCTTTGCAGGCCGGGCGCAGCTTCCCGGGCGTCGGCCTGTTCGGCTGGCGCCGCCGCGGCCGGCCGACCGCGAGGGGCGCGGCGGCGGTCGCCCGGCTCGCACTCTGGGACCGCTGCCTCGCCGAAGCGCCCGAAGCGCTGCCGGCCGGCCTCGCCTGGGGCATCGACCCGGTGCCGCCAGAGGCGTTGGCGCTCCTCGAAGAGCGCGGCCGGTGAGCCTCTTCTGGCAAGTCGATTTCCCGGCCCTCCTGGCGGCCGGCCTTGCATCGGGACTCTGCGCGCTGCTTGGCAATTTTCTCGTTCTGCGGCGCGAAAGCCTGCTCGGAGACGCCATCGCCCATGCCGTGCTGCCTGGCATTGTCGGCGGCTTCATGCTGGCGGGCGCCCTCGCCGCGCCGGCCATGCTCGGCGGCGCGCTTGCCGCCGCACTCGTCGCGGCAGGCGCGATCCAGATCGTGCGCCGGCTCGGGCGCATTGAGCCGGGCGCGGCCATGGGCGCGGTGTTCACGGTCATGTTCGCAGCCGGCGTGTTCATGCTGGAACAGGCGGCGGCGCGAAACCTGCATATAGACGCCGATTGCGTGCTCTACGGCCAGCTGGAGGACATCCTCTGGCTCGACGCGCCGGACATTTGGGCCTTGCCGCGCGAAGTCTGGGTGCTTGCCGGCGTCTTTGCCGTGGCGGCCGCGGCAGTCTTCCTGCTGGCAAAGGAGGTCAAGCTCGCCGTGTTCGACCCTGCCTTCGCTGCGGCGCTTGGCTTCCGGCCCGGCCTGGTCCATCTGGGGCTGGTGCTGTTCGTCGCCGCGGCCGCCATCGCCTCGTTCGAAGCCGTCGGTTCGATCCTGGTAATCGCCATGCTGATCTGCCCGCCCGCCGCCGCGCGCCTCATCACCGACGAGTACCGCACCCAGATCCTGCTGAGCGTGGCGCTCGGCACGGGCTCGGCCTTTGCCGGCTACGGCCTCGCCGGCTTCGGGCCTGCGCTGCTCGGCGCCGACTGGTCGCTCAACGCCGCCGGCTGCATCGCCTCCGTCGCCGGCCTCGCCGTCGCAGCAGCAGCCGTGTTCGGCCCGCGGCGACTCTCTTTCGCGGGCGCTGCGGCAAGCCTTGGCAGGGGTTAACGCAATGGACAGGCGAAACAGGTTGCGATTCGTCACGCTCGGACCCGCCGGAACCAATCATGACCTCGTCACCCGACGGTATCTGGCGTTCCACGGGCTGAGCCATGCGGAGGTGTTCCTCATTGACGACTTCTTCGAGGGCCTGGCGATGATGAACGGCGGGCAGGCCGATTTCATGGTCCAGGTCGCGGTGCATCCCGACTGCGCCGACACCGTCTCCAGGGCGCATTTCGACTACGGCATCCGCATTATCGACACCTTCATCTCGCCGAGCCGCGACCTCGCCATTCTGACGCGCGCGGAGGTGGCCCGACCCAGGACGCTCGCGCTGCAACCGGCCACACGGGGTTATGCCGATATTTCCGCCTGGCCGGAGCATGTGCCGGTGAGCTCGATCATGCGAATCGCCGAGGGCCTGCTGGAAGGACGTTACGACAGCGGGCTGACGACACTTGAGTTCGCTGAACGCCACCCCGGAAGGTTCCGTGTCGATGCCGCGATCGGGACGGTGGACGATCCCTGGCTGGTCTTCGGATCGGAGCGGGTCTCCACGGGCGGCCTCGTCGCCTGGCTCGAAAGTCCCGCGAGCCGGCAGTTCGGCTGACGCCCCGGGCAGCTTTCTCAAGCGTCGACAAATCGATAGTCCGGATGCACCGGATGGCTCCGGGCGCGGAACAGGAAGCGGCGAAACACCGCGGCGTAGCCGGCATAGACATAACCGTCCGCTTCGGCCGTGTACTCCTCGCGGCACGCCGAGAACGCCGCCGGGATGGCGTGCCAGGGCAGGTCCGGCCGGCGGTGGTGGACGACATGCAGATTGTTGTTGAGATAGAGGAGGCTGCTGAGCGGCCCGCCCAGCACGATGGCGGTCCGCCGGTCCTTCTCGGCCGCAGGATGGTGCTCGGCATAGGAACGCAACAGTGTCAGCGACAGGCCCGGATAGGCGAACAGGACAACATAGGCCCCGATAGAGAGCTCGCAGACGAAAACGACCCAGCCGAGCACGAGACCCACGCCCAGAACATGGCGCAACCAGACGCCGCCATTGGCAAGGTCGCCGGACCGGGCCCGCCCGATTTCCGACCGCCAGAGTCCAAGGACCGCCAGCGCCGGCCCCAGCGTCAGCCGGCCGAACAGTGTCCGGTTGAACCGCAGGAGCAACCGGTGCAGCCCGCTCATGCGGCGCCAATCGGCTTGCCGGACGAAATAGGACTCGGTGTCCTCGACCGGGTCGGTCAGGGCGGAACAGGCATGATGCCTCAAATGGGTGTCGCGGTAGATCTCGTAAGGCATCCACAAGCCGAGCGGCAACCATGCAAGCGCCCCGTTCACGCGCGCCGAACGCGTTGGATGTCCATGCACGGTTTCGTGCTGCAGCGAACCGTGCCAGCAGACGATGAAAGCCCCCGCCGGCAACAGCAGCCACCAGGGCAACGCCGTTGCTCCGTAGGTAAGGAGGACCCATCCGCCATAGATCGCGCCGGCGACGAGCCAGGTCCGCCACTCGCCGTCCTGCATCGGCTCCTTCCGGTCCGGACGGCGGTGTGGACCGTTCGCCATGGAACCCCGATTTCTTGTTTGGCCAGCCATGACGGGATTGCACGCTTCCGCAGCGCTGGCCGACAATGAGGGAGTTGCCTCGTGAGGTCACATGGGGCAGCAGAATCAAAAATTTGTTGAGAATACCCACCCAATGTTCAATATTCTCTCCAAATTCGGTGGCATCGGCTTGTGGATAGAAGAGAGGTCTCGCGCCTGTTCCGTCTGCGCCTCACGGAAACGCTGGCGCGGTCGGGGCTGTCCCGTTCGGCGCTGGCGCGCCGGGCCGGCATAGACCGCTCCACCCTCTCCCAGCTCCTCTCCGACGACATGGACCGGCTGCCGCGCGCCGATACGGTCGCGGCCATCGCGACCGAGCTCCGCGTCAGCCTCGACTGGCTGCTCGGCCTCAGCCATGTGGAGAGGCTGGGCGCCGACATCCTCCACGAGTCGCTCCAGATCGCCGAGAGCGCTCAGACGCCGGTGGACGAGATGTTGGTCCGCTGGTTCGAGGAAGCGGCCGGATACAAGGTGCGCTACGTGCCGACCACGATCCCGGACATCGCCAAGACCGAAGACGTGCTTCGCCACGAATACCGCTATTTCCGGTCCCGGCCCCCGGACCGCGCCATCAGCGCTTCGCGCGACAAGCTGGAACATTTCCGGCTGCCTGAGGCCGACATGGAAATCTGCATATCCCGGCAGGCGCTGGAGACCCTGGCCGCCGGAGGCGGGATATGGCGCACGCTGGAGGCCCCGGCGCGGCGCCGGCAACTGGACCGGCTGGCCGAGGTCGTGGACGAGCTCTATCCCGGCCTGCGCATGTATCTCTTCGACGGCCTGACGCACTATTCCGCGCCCTACACCATCTTCGGGCGCCAGCGGGCCGCGCTCTATGTCGGCCAGTTCTACCTGGTGTTCAACACGACGGAGCATATCGCGGTGCTGAACCGTCATTTCGACGACCTGATTCGCGCCGCCATCGTGCAGCCGGTCGAACTCGTGCCGTTCCTGGGGCGGCTCCGGGACGGCCTTGGGCGCACCCCGTGACGGCCGCAAGGCGCCTGGCCGGCCTGCCGATGTACGAAGAGGCCGAGTTCCGCCCGGCCGTGCAGCACTGGTGGACGGGGCTTGCCGGGCATTTCAGGACGCAGGGCGTTTCGGGCGTCCCCGACCGGCTGACCTGGCCGGAAGACCGTTACGAGCAATGGCGCGCGTCCGGCCTGCTGTTCGGCCAGACCTGCGGTTATCCGCTGGTGAACTGCCTGGCATCGGAACTGAAGCTTGTCGCCACGCCCCACTACGGCGCGCCCGGCTGTGACGGCCCCCGTTATGCGGCGCACGTCGTCGTCCGCGAGGCCGACCCGGCCGGAAGCGTTGCGGCGCTGCGCGGCGCCCGGCTGGCCCTGAACGGCGAGGACTCCTATTCGGGGTTCCACGTCTGGCGGCGCCTGCTGCCGGCGGGCGAGGACGCCCGGTCCTTCTTCGGGGCGGTCATGGCGATGGGGTCCCACCGCGCCAGCATCCGCGCCGTCGCGGCAGGAAGGGCGGATGCGTGCGCAGTCGATTGCGTGACCCACGCCCTGCTCTCCGACCTCGCTCCGGAGGCGCTGCACGGCTCCCGCATCCTCGCGACCTCGCCGACGGCGCCGGGCCTGCCCTATGTGACCGGCGCCGCGACATCCGGCGACGACCTCCGGAGGCTTCGCGAGGGGCTGTTCGCCGCCCTGGCCGACCCGGCGCTCGGGCCGGCGCGCGAGGCGCTGCGGCTTGCCGGCGCAAGCGTCCTCGACCCCGGAGAATACCGGAGAGCTTTCCAGGCCGTGCGCTGAAGCGGGCGATTGACAAGCCGGCCCCGCGGGGCGACTGCTCGGACGGATTGCCGAACGGAGAAGATGTCCCCCATGTCCGAACGAAACGCCCGCCCCCGCCGGTCCTTCATCTTCACGCCGGGCCTGCGCCCCGAAATGTATCCGAAGGCGCTCGCGACCGGGGCGGATATCGTCTGCGTCGAGCTCGAGGACGGGATCGCGCCGAAGGACAAGGCGGCCGCGCGCGCCAATGCGATGAAGCTCTTCGAGAGCCCGCAGGCCGATGACGGGGTCGAGCGGGTCGTGCGCATCAACTCGCTGCGCGAGGGCTTCGGCATGGCGGACGTCCAGGCCGTGCTGGCGGCCGACACACCGCCGCCCGCGCTGATGCTGCCCAAGGTGCGCACGCCGGACGAGGTGGCGCTGCTTGACGGTCTGCTGACCGAGCGCGGCCACGAAACCCGCCTGCATGTCATCATCGAGACCAATGCCGGGCTCGAGGCCGCTTATGACATCGCCCATTGCAGCCCGCGCATCGACGCGCTGTTCTTCGGCGGCGTCGACATGGCCGCGGAGCTTCGCTGCGAGAACGCATGGGAGCCGCTGCTCTACGCCCGCTCGCGCGTGGTCCATGCCGCCGCCGGCGCCGGGCTGGACGCCATCGACGTGCCCTGGCTCGACCTCGAGGATCCGGACGGCATGGAGCGCGCC
Organism: Alphaproteobacteria bacterium; assembly: GCA_022825195.1. GTDB lineage: Bacteria > Pseudomonadota > Alphaproteobacteria > Bin95 > Bin95 > Bin95. Next base: position 818 of record JAJDYL010000184.1, on the reverse strand, counting down.
GCCATCCAGGCGCGGGAGTTGGGCTTTTCCGGCAAGGGCGCGGTGCATCCCCGCCAGATCACGGCGCTCAACGCGGTGTTCACGCCCTCGCCGGAGCGGATCGCCCGGGCGCGGCGCATCATCGCCGAGTTCGAGGCCGCCGACACGGGCCTTGCGGTGATCGACGGCAAGCTCATCGAGAAGCCGGTGCTGCGCGAGATGCACCGCATCGTCGCCATCGCCGACCGGACCGGCGCCGTTCAGGCGCGGGCTCAGGGGTAGCCCGGCCAAAGCAGAATCCATCCCGATCGGACCGAAATCCGAGCCGAGCCCGCAACTGTCGCCCCGGTCCGAGTCGGTCCTCTCCCACGCCCGTTCCGCGCTTCGCGCGGGCGCGCGCGGCGCACGCCGGGCGCCCCGGAAAACCCGACAGACTCCAAATCGGCTTCGCCCGACGGCTAAACCGGACAGCAATGGAACAAGTCCGGGCATGACGATATGGGGGCGGGCATGACGGGAAAAGCGACGGGGCGTCGGGGCGGCGGAGCCCCCTCGCGAGACGTCCAATGGAATGTCATGAGATGTCATGTTCTGTCATGGCCGGGTGAGAATTCCACATTGTCGAACCGGTCCCCGCCCTGCCGGTCCGGATCGTCCGCCCAGTCTTCATCGTCGTCCCCGGCCCGGTCCCTGCCGCTGCGGCGGGCCTCTTCCTCCCGTTCCCGTTCGAGGCGGCTCTGCCTGCGCTCCTCGACCTCGTCGGGTGCCCAGGGGTCGTAGATGTCGTCGTAGCCGTTGCGGCGCTGGTAGAGCCAGTCATGTTCGGCCCCGTCGGCGCG
>JAJDYL010000191.1 GCA_022825195.1 Alphaproteobacteria bacterium | reverse complement strand
GCAGCCGCCCCCGGCCGGCGTCCCGGCCCCCCGGTCGAAAGACGCGGTTCGTTCGGCAATGAAGAAATAATTTCCGTCTATGCTTGATTGGTAGAAAAATATGCTATGATGGGGCAGGAGGAAGCGGCATCCATGGGGCCGCCTCCGCCCCTGTCGCGCCGGCGCGCAACGCCCGCCCGGACGCGCGCACGGGCGGGCGGGCGATACGCGCGAAACAGGGTCCGCGCCCCGGCCCGGCGGCCGGGAGCGCGGAGGGAACGGATGAGGGAGGAACGACATGCAGGACCCATTCCGGAGGCGCCCGGCTCCGCACTGCACGGCCCGCCCGCCGCCTCGCGCGCGCACACGCGCCGCCGCGAAGCGCGCGCGCATTATGCGCGAGAGGGGCGCGCGCCTCCGGCAACGGGCGTCCGGGACCGTAGACCGACAAGGACGCTGCAATGCCTCGCGAACGGCTCCCGGCCCGGCGGCCGGCGGCAGGGGTTCCGGTCGATGACCGCTCGAAGACGGGCTTCCTACTCCGTGGCGCCGCCGGCCCTGTGGAAGGGCGGCGGCTCCGGCGGCCGCCACTCCTCGTGCGGCGCCGACGCGGCGGCGCGGGAGATCAGTTCGTCGAGTTCGTCGAGTTCGCCCCGGGAGGCAAGCTCGACGGCCTCCAGCACGAACTCCGGCGTGCAGAGCGGCAGGACGGACGAAGCCGGAAGCGGCGCCGGGCCGCGTTCGGCCCGGAGGAGGTCGAGAATCTCCATCTCGCGTCCGTCCGGCCGGACGTCCAGCCTCCACATCTCGCGAGCCCCGAGTGCGCGGTAGAAGCCGGGCTTGGTTTCGTCGCCATGGCTGCGCTCGACCTCGACAACGAGGTCCGGTGGATTGGCCTCCTCAAAGGCTGCAAGGGCATCGCGCCCCTCCCGGTGCGCCCGCCGCCAGGCTTCGGCCGTCTTGCCGAGATAGTAGCAGGCATCCGGTTCCGCCCCGGTGTGCTCCGGATCGCCCGGCAGACGCCAGCGCGTCGAATGCAGATTGATGGAGTGGTCTCCCCCGAGGGCCCTTCCCAGGGCGTCCACCAGCCGGTCGACCCCGCCTGCATAGCGCTCATGCTCGGAGGACGGCGACAAGAGGGCGATGAGGCCGGTGACGGGGTCGATGAACACCCGCCGGGCCATGCGGCTCCAGTCGATCTCCGCCAGGATCGGAATCTCCTCCGGGCGGAAGCGGTAGGTCCGGAAGAGCGACCCCATGCTGCCGATGTCGCCACCGTCCCGATCCAGGGCCTGCGCCATCGCGCTTTACTCCTTGCCTCTGCCGACTGCCGCAAGTCTAGCATATGCCCGGCCTCCCCGCCGAGAAGGCCGGGGCGACGGTGTGGGGCAGGCTTGGGCGGCAGTCGGGGGGCCGTGCGGTGCGAAGCCGGCGGCGGCGAACGGCGCGCATCGGAAGACGGATATGCGGGAAAGGAATGGCAGAGCTTCGGTAAAGGCATGGCGAACATGTCAAAACATGACATTTCATGACATGGCGCGGGGGGTTGCCGCCGGGCGGCTCTGCCGCCATGTTGCGGCAGCCGTCCCGGAACCGGGGTAGAAAGATGGAGATTGCGGCAAGCGCGTCCGGCGTCGTGAAGGACGCCACCGACCAGACCTTCATGGCCGATGTCATCGAGGCGTCGATGACGGCGCCGGTGATCGTCGATTTCTGGGCGCCCTGGTGCGGCCCCTGCAAGCAATTGGGGCCGGTGCTGGAAAAGGTCGTCTCCAATGCCGGCGGCAAGGTCAGCCTGGTCAAGGTCGATATCGACCGGAGCCCGGCGGTCGCCCAGCAGATGCGCATCCAGTCGATCCCGGCGGTCTATGCCTTCGACCAGGGCCGCCCGGTCGATGCCTTCATGGGCGCGGTGCCGGAGAGCCAGGTCAAGGCCTTCGTCGAGCGGCTGGTCGGCGGCCCCGTCGAGTCGGCCGTCGAGGCCGCCGTCGAGCAGGCCCGCCTGGCGCTGGAGGACGGCGATGCGCAGACCGCGGGCGCGATCTTCAACGAAGTGCTGAAGCAGGAGCCGGAGAACGCCGCCGCGATCGCGGGCCTCGCCCAGGTGTTCCTCGCCGTGGACGAGACCGCCCAGGCCCGCGCCGTGCTGGACCGGCTGCCCGACGGCGCGGACCGCGACCCGGCGGTCGCCGCGGCGGTGAGCGCGGTGGAGCTTGCCGAGCAGAGCGCGGATGCGGGCGACACGGCGGACCTGCGCCGGGCGGTCGAAGCCGATCCGGACGACCACCGGTCCCGCTTCGACCTGGCGATGGCGCTGTTCGGCGCCGCGCGCCACAGGGAGGCGGCCGAAGAGCTGCTGGAACTCTACCGCAGGGACCGCGAATGGAACGACGGGGCGGCGCGCAGCCAGCTCGTCAAATTTTTCGAGGCGTGGGGGCCGATGCACGAACTCACGGTCGAAATCCGGCGGCGCCTCTCGACCCTGATGTTCAGCTAGGGACCGGGGCCCGTGACCCTCAGGCGAAGATTGCCGGAGGTCATCCCGGTCTTCCCGCTGCCCGGCGTGCTGCTGCTGCCGCGCGCCATGCTGCCCCTGCACATCTTCGAGCCGCGCTACCGGGCGATGATCCGCGATGTCCTGGACGATGAGGGGATCGTCGGCATGGTGCAGCCCCGCGCCGAGGGCGCCGACCCGGCGAATCCGCCGATCTACGAGGTCGGCTGCGCGGGCAAGATCCAGAACTCGGAAAAGCTCGAAGACGGACGCTACATGATCGCCCTGCAGGGCATCGCCCGCTTCCGCATCGACCGCGAGCTTGCGCGCCATCCCGAAGGCTACCGCACCGTCCATGCGGACTACGAGGATTTCGACGACGATCTCGACGCGCGCCGCAGCGGCCCGGTGAACCGCGAGAGACTGCTGGAGGCGCTCCGGGAATTCCTGGCCCGGCGCGGGCTCAGCGCCGACTGGGACGCCGTGGCGAAGGCCGACGACGAAATGCTGGTCAATGCGCTCTCGATGGGCTGCCCGTTCGCGGCCAACGAGAAGCAGGGCCTGCTCGAATGCCGCGATTCGGGCGAACGCGCCCGGATGCTGGAAGCGCTGTTCGCGATGTCCGGTTTCGAGGCGGCGAACGACGACGACCCGGCGCGGATGAATTGAGGCGGGCGATGACGGGTTCCGGAGAAGTCGATCCGCTGCTGCTGCAATTGCTGGTCTGCCCGGTGACCAAGGGGCCGCTGGAATACGACCGCGAGGCCGGCGAGCTGGTCAGCCGCCCGGCGGGGCTGGCCTTCCCGATCCGCGACGGCATCCCGATCATGCTGGTCGAGGAGGCGCGGGAACTCGACGGGGACGGGCGGTGAGCCGCCCGACGGAGTTGCGCTATTCCAGGGCCGGGCGCGTGCTGCATGTCGCCTTCGACGACGGCGCGGCGTTCGCCCTGCCGGCCGAATTCCTGCGCGTCGAGAGCCCCTCGGCCGAAGTGCAGGGCCACGGGCCGGGGCGGAAGACCCTGGTTTCGGGCCGCGCCCGCGTCGGCATTGCCGAAATCCTGCCCGAGGGCAATTACGCCGTCCGGCTGGTCTTCGACGACCTGCACGACACCGGCATCTACAGCTGGACCTATCTGCGCGAACTCGGCGAGCGGCGGCCCGAACTCTGGGACGCCTACCTGAAGGCGCTGGAAGCGGACGGCCTCTCGCGCGAACCGTAGTTTCCCGGACCGCCCGGCCCTCAGCCGGCCTCGCCGCAGCTCCTTGTCGGCAGGCCCGGCCCGCCGGCGCGGGCGCTGCGGCGCTCGAACAGGAAGACATCGTGCCACACGCCGTCGAGATGGCCGTAGCGCTCCCGGCAGCCGACCTCGCGGAAACCGCATTTCCTGTGGAGCGCGATGCTGGGCAGGTTCGCGGCCATGATCTGCGCCTGCAGGGTCCAGTAGCCCTCCGCCTCGGAGGCCGCGATCAGGCCGCGCAGGAGCGCGGTCCCGGCTCCCGATCCCTGTGCGTTCCCGCCGACATAGACGCTGACCTCAGCGACGCCGGGCGCGCCTCACGTATCCGGCGCCGGCGTGAGCGCCGCCCAGCCGACCGCGCGGCCGTCGCCGCCCCGCACGACCAGCCGGCCTGTGGCCAGATGGCCCTCGTTCCACGCCTTCCAGCTCGGCGGGTTCTTCATGAAGGCGGCGATGCCCGTCTTCAGGCCCGCGCGGTAGATGGCGCGGACCTCGGGCCAGTCGCTGTCCTGCATCGCGTCGATGGCGGTCATCGGCCGGGTCCCGTCGGTTCGTTCAACGGCAAGGCCGGCAATTCTCTGCGCCAGGCGGCGGGGCGGTCAAGGGGCGGGAATCCTCTCTATTGACTCTGCTTCGAATGGAACAAATAATGAACTCATGTTGCCCGTTTCCCCCCGCAAGGATTCCGCCGGACTGGCCGCGCTTCGCCGCCGGGTCGCGCTCCTGGAGCGCCGGACAGCCATTGCGGCGGAGGAGGAGGAAGCCAGGGCGGCGGAAGACTGGCGGCCCGGCCTCGACGTCCTGGACGGAGCCCTGCCGGAGCGCGGGCTGGCGGTGGGCGGGCTGCACGAGGCGGCCGGCGCGGAGGCCGGGGACGGGCCGGCGGCGGCCGCCTTCCTCGCCGCCCTCCTCTCCCGGCTCGAACGCCGGGACGGGCGGCGCGCCGTGCTGGTCTGCCAGAGCCGGACGAGTCCCTTCGGCCGGCTTTACGGGCCGGGCTGGCGGGGCCTCGGCCTCGAACCGGCGGACCTGCTGCTGCTCTCCGCCCGCCGCGACCGGGATGTCGCCTGGGCCATGGAGGAGGGATTGCGCAGCGCTTCCCTGGCGGCGGTGCTGGGCGAGGTCGAAAGCCTCGATTTCACCCTGAGCCGCCGGCTGGCGCTCGCCGCCCGCGAGAGCCTGACCCCCGCCCTGCTGCTGCGCCGCGACGGCCTCGGGCCCGCGAGCGCCGCCTTCTCGCGCTGGCGCGTCGCGGCGCTGCCCCCGGATCGGGAGCTTGCCCCGGACGCGATCCGGGGTCCGGGGCAAGCGGATCGGGCCGACCCGTTCGACGAGGCCGCCCCCGGCCTGCCGCGCTGGCGGCTCGACCTGCTGCGCTGCCGCGGCGGGCGGCCCGTGACCTCAACCGTGGAGTGGAATCGTGAGACGGGCGATTTCAGTGTGGCTGCCCCGCTGGCCGATCGACCGGCTGCGCCGCGCGCGGCGGCCCGCCGCCCTGCCCTTGCGCAGGCCGCCGGCTGAGCCGGTGCCGTTCGCGCTCACCGAGCCCGGCCGCCATGGCGCGGTGCTGGCGGCGGTCAACCGGCAGGCGGAAGCGGAAGGGCTCGCACCCGGCATGCGGCTTGCCGACGCCCGCGCCCTGCTGCCCCGCCTCGCCGCCGCCGAAGCCCGGCCGGCACACGACCGGCGCGGGCTCGAACGCCTGGCGCTCTGGAGCCACCGCTTCACGCCCTGCTGCGCGGTCGATGGCGGGGACGGCCTCCTGCTCGACATTGCCGGCGCGGCCCATCTCTTCGGCGGCGAGGCGGCGATGGCGGCGGAGGTCGAGGCACGCATCGCGGGTCTCGGCTTCGAGGCGCGGACCGGCCTTGCCGACACGCCGGGCGCCGCCTGGGCGCTCGCCCGCTTCGGCGGGGAAGGCCGCCGCATCGCCGCGCCCGGAGAGACCGCAGCGGCGCTCGGTCCCCTCCCGGTCGAGGCGCTGCGGATCGCGCCCGGGGACGCCCACCTGCTGCGCCGTCTCGGCGTGGCGACAATCGGTGCGGTGGACGCCCTGCCCCGCCCGTCGCTTGCGCGCCGGTTCGGCCGCGGGGAGCAGAGCGGCGCCGTTCTGGAACGCCTCGACCGCGCGCTCGGCCGCCGGCCCGATCCGGTGGCATCCCTGCCGGCGCCGCCTGCCTGCCTCGCACGCCTGGCCTTCCCGGAGCCCCTGACCGAGCTGGCCGGGCTGGAGTCGGCGCTGGCCCGGCTGATGGAAGACCTCTGCGCCTCGCTGGAGCGGGACGGGCTCGGCGCGCGGACGCTTTCGCTCCTGTTCTGCCGGGCGGATGGCGGCACAGCGCGGCGCAGCGTCTCGACCGCGCGCGCAACCCGCGACGGCGCGCACCTGCAGCGCCTCTTCGAGGGCAGGATCGAGACCGTGGACCCCGGTTTCGGAATCGATGTCATGGCGCTCCACGCGGTCCGCGCCGAGCCGCTCGCGCCCGGGCAATTACGGCTGGCGGAGGGCGGACGCGGCGGCGGCGGCGGCGGGCTCGGTCCCCTGATCGACCGCCTGCAGGCCCGCCTCGGCGAGGGGTCGGTCTCCCGCCTCGAAGCGGTCGAGAGCCACCTGCCGGAACGCGCCGAACGGCGGATGGCGCCCGGCCGGGAAGGCACGGCCTGGCCCGTGCGGCCGGGCCTGCCGCAGCGCCCCTTCCGCCTGTTCGACCGGCCCGAGCCGGTGGACGCCATCGCCGAACTGCCGGACGGGCCGCCGGCGCTGTTCACCTGGCGCCGGCTGCGCCGCCGCGTTGTCCGCGCCGAGGGCCCCGAACGCATCGAGCCGGAATGGTGGACCGGCGGCGCCGACCGGGACCCGCGCGACTATTACCGCGTCGAGGACATGGAAGGCCGGCGCTACTGGCTCTTCCGCGCCGGGCTCTACCGGGATGTCGGCAGCAAGGGACCGCCCCGCTGGTACATCCACGGGCTCTTCGGATGAGCGGCATCCCTTATGCGGAATTGCAGGCGGTCAGCAATTTCAGCTTCCTGCGCGGCGCTTCCCATGCGGAGGAGCTGGTGGAGGAAGCCGCACGACTCGGACTCGCAGCCATCGGCATCGCCGACCGCAACACACTCGCCGGCGCGGTGCGCGCCCATGTGGCGGCGAAGCGGGCCGGAATCCGCCTCCTGACCGGGGCGCGGCTGGACCTCGCGGACGGCGCCTCGCTGCTCTGCTATCCCCGCGACCGCGCCGCCTATGGCCGCCTCTGCCGGCTGCTCACCCTCGGCCAGCGGCGCGCGGCCAAGGGCGAATGCATCCTGGACCGGGAGGACCTGCTCGCCCATGCCGGGGGACAGGTGCTGATCGCACTGCCGCCGGAGCCTTGGCGCGAGGGCTTCGAGGCGGAACTCGCCGGACTCCGCCGCGCGCATGACGGCCCGCTCTACCTCGCCGCGCACATGCTCTACCGGGGCGGCGACCGCGCCCGCCTGGGCCGCCTGGCGGCGATTGCGGCGCGCGCCGGCGCGCCGCTGCTGGCCACCAACGACGTCCATTACCACCGCCCCGAACGCCGGCCTCTCCAGGACGTGCTGACCGCCGTCCGCGAGCATGTCACCGTGGTGGAAGCGGGCTGGCGCCTCGCCGCCAATGCCGAGCGCCACCTCAAGGACGGGGACGAGATCGCGCGGCTCTTCCGCGGCCATGAGGACGCCGTTGCGCGGAGCCTCGAAGCGGTCTCGTTCTGCACTTTCAGCCTGGATGAACTTGCTTACGAGTATCCCGACGAGCCGGTGCCGGCCGGCAGCACCCCGCAGCGGCATCTGGAAGCGCTCGCCTGGGAGGGCGCAGCCTGGCGCTATCCGGACGGCATCCCGGAGAAAGTCGCCGCCGCGCTCCGGCACGAACTCGGGCTGATCGGCGAACTCGACTACGCGCCCTATTTCCTCACCGTCCACGACATTGTGCGCTTCGCCGACAGCCAGGACATTCTCTGTCAGGGGCGGGGCTCGGCAGCGAACTCGGCGGTCTGCTACTGCCTCGGCATCACCGCCGTCGATCCGGCCCGGATCGACCTGCTGTTCGAGCGCTTCGTTTCCCGCGAGCGCCGCGAGCCGCCCGATATCGACGTCGATTTCGAGCATGAGCGGCGCGAAGAGGTGATCCAGTACATCTACGGGCGCTACGGGCGCGAGCGCGCCGGGATCGCGGCCACCGTCATCTCCTACCGCGCCCGGAGCGCCGTGCGCGACGTGGGCAAGGCGATGGGGCTTTCCGAGGACACCGCCGCCGCGCTTGCCGCCGCCGTTCGCGACATGCACCGCGAGGGGGTTCCCGAAAAACGCCTCCGCGAGGCCGGCCTCGACCCCGCCGATCCGCTGCTGCGCCGGACCGTTGCGCTCGCGACCGAACTGCAGGGCTTTCCCCGCCATCTCTCCCAGCATGTGGGCGGCTTCGTGCTGACCCGCGGCCCGCTCGACGAGACCGTGCCGATCGGCAATGCGGCGATGGAGAAGCGCACCTTCATCGAGTGGGACAAGGACGATCTGGAGGCGCTCGGCCTGATGAAGGTCGATGTGCTGGGCCTTGGCATGCTGACCTGCATCCGCAAGGCCTTCGATCTGCTGGCGGCACACAAGGACCTGCCACTCACGCTCGCCACCGTGCCGGCGGAGGACGGGCAGGTCTGGGACATGATCTGCCGGGCCGACACCATCGGCGTCTTCCAGATCGAAAGCCGGGCGCAGATGAACATGCTGCCGCGCCTGAAGCCGCGCTCCTTCTACGACCTGGTGATCGAGGTGGCGATCGTGCGCCCCGGCCCGATCCAGGGCGACATGGTTCATCCGTACCTGCGCCGGCGGGACGGGCTGGAGGAGGTGGCCTATCCGGCGCCGGCACCGGAGCACGGGCCGCCGGACGAGTTGCGCAAGGTGCTGGAGAAGACGCTCGGCATACCGCTCTTCCAGGAACAGGCGATGCGAGTCGCCATGGAAGCGGCGCAGTTCACGCCGGACGAGGCCAATGCGCTGCGCTACGCCATGGCCACCTTCCGCAAACGCGGCACGCTCGGCCAACTCCGGGACCGGATGGTGGGCCGCATGGTTGCGCGCGGCTACGACCCGGAACTCGCAGCGCGCTGTTTCCGCCAGATCGAGGGCTTCGGGGATTACGGCTTCCCCGAATCCCACGCCGCGAGCTTCGCGCTCCTGGCCTATGTCTCCTCATGGCTCAAATGCCACCATCCGGAGGTCTTCGCCTGTGCTCTGCTCAACGCGCAGCCGATGGGCTTCTACGCCCCGGCCCAGATCGTGCGGGACGCCCGCGAGCACGGGGTGGAAGTCCGCCCGGTCGATGTCCATGCGAGCGGCTGGGACAACAGCCTGGAGCGCAGGGCAGACGGGACCCACGCGCTCCGCCTCGGCCTTCGCCAGGTCACCGGCTTCGGCGAGGAGGATGCAAAGAGCCTCCTCAAGGCGCGCGAGACGCCCTATGCGGATATCGCCATGCTGCAGCGCCGGGCCGGGATCGGGGCAACCGCCATCGAGACGCTGGCCGCGGCCGATGCCTTCGGCTCCATGGGACTCGACCGCCGCGGGGCGCTCTGGCAGGCCCGCGCGCTCGCGAAGGCGCCGCCGCTGCCGCTCTTCGAGACGGCGGGCCGGCCCGCCGAGGGCGTGGAGCCGCCGGCCGCCCTGCCTGCCATGGCGCCCGGCGAGCAGGTCGTCGAGGACTACCGCACGCTCAGGCTCTCGCTCCGGGCGCATCCGCTCTCATTCCTGCGTCCGCGCCTGTCGAAGGGAGGGGTGCTTGCGGCCGGGGCGGTCGCCGCCGCGCGCGACGGGCAGCGCGCGTCCACCGCCGGCCTCGTGCTGGTCCGCCAGCGGCCGGGCAGCGCCAGCGGCGTCATCTTCATGACGCTGGAGGACGAGACCGGGGTCGTGAACATCGTGGTCTGGCCCCGTGTGCTGGAGAGCTACCGCAAGGCGGTGCTGGGCGCGCGCCTCGCCATGGTGAAGGGCCGCATCCAGCGCACCGCCGATATCGTCCATCTCGTCGCCGACCGGCTGGAGGACCTGACCGGCTGGCTCGACCTGCTGACGCCGGACGGCGAAGTCGTGCCGGCCTCTCCCGGCCCCGCCGCCTTCCCCTCGCGCCACCCCCGTAACCTCCGCACGATCCCCAGGTCGCGCGATTTCCGGTGAGAAATGCGGGCTAATCGGCGTGTGGCGGCACCATCGACGATATGCGAGACTGCCCAGGTCGAAAGGGTCGGAGAGGCGCCGCCATGACCCCGGACACGATGACAATGCTGATAGCAAACGGCGGCATCGTTGTAACGCTGGGCACGCTGATCGTCAGCCTTTTCCTCTGGCTGCGCGCCGACATGCACCATATGCGCAGCGAACTCAAAAGCGACATCAACGCGCTCGACACGAAGGTGGCGCATCTGGGCGAACGCATGGCGCGGGTCGAAGGAAAGCTCGAATTCCTCGAGCACTACATCACCCGGCAGAACGAGCCGCCGCCGGCCCCGGCCGAATAAACCGGCAAACGGCCGCAACATTCCCCTGCCGGCCGAAACCACTTACGCTCCCGCTTCCGGAATGGGGCAGGGATGAAAGGAAGCGGCGCATGGCGGAAGCCGAGTTCGATTATATCGTCGTGGGCGCAGGATCTGCAGGGGCGGCGCTCGCCAGCCGGCTGACCGAGGACCCGGACTGCAAGGTGCTGCTGCTGGAAGCCGGCAAGGCGAGCCATCCTTATTCCCGCTTCCCGATCAGCTTCGGCCTGCTGATCGACAACCCGGCGGCCAATTGGTGCTTCATGTCCGAGCCGGAGTCGAACACGGCCAACCGGGAAATCCCGGTGCCGCGCGGCAAGCTGCTCGGCGGGTCCAGCAGCATCAACGGCCTCGTCTATGTGCGCGGCCAGCCGCTCGACTACAACAGTTGGGCGCAGATGGGCAATCGCGGCTGGACCTGGGAAGATGTGGCGCCGGTCTTCAAGCGCATGGAGAATTACGAGAAGGCGGGCGACGGCATCAGGGGCGAGGACGGCCCGCTCCAGGTCACCGAGGTGCCGGACCGGAACCCGCTCTACGACGCGCTCTTCGCCGCCGCCGCCGAGGTCGGCCACAAGCTCAACCCCGATTACAACAGCCCCGACCAGGAAGGCGTGGTCAAGACGCAGGTGACGATCAAGGACGGTCGGCGCATGTCCACCGCCCATTGCTACCTGAAACCCGCCGGAAACCGCCCGAACCTCCGGATCGTGACGGAAGCGCATACCCGCCGGGTGCTGCTGGAGGGCAGGCGCTGCGTGGGCGTCGCCTACGAAAAGGGCGGGCAGACCGTCGAGGCGCGGGCCGGGCGCGAGACGGTGCTTGCCGCCGGCGCGGTCTGCTCGCCGCAGATTCTGGAGTTATCGGGCATCGGCCGCCCGGAGGTGCTGGGCGCGCACGGCATCGAGGTGCAGCACGAGCTGGCGGGCGTCGGCGAGAATTTCCGCGACCACATCAACGCCCGCATCCAGTGGCGGGTGACGGCCAAGGGCGTTTCCTACAATGAGCGTATGGGCACGCTGTTCGGCAAGGCCGGCCAGGTGCTCAGATACGCCTTCACGCGCGGCGGCTTCATGAGCCTGCCTTCCGCGCCGCTGCTCGCCTTCCTGCGCACCCGGCCGGAACTGGACACGCCGGACGTGCAGATGCATCTCGTGCCCTATGCCGTGAAGGACCCGAAGCGCCGGCTGCTGCAGCCCTTCCCCAGCATGACCATCGCCTGCTACCAGCTGCGGCCCGAGAGCCTGGGCTCGATCCACATCCGCTCCGCCGACCCGGACGCCCAGCCGGCGATCCGGTTCAACTTCCTGCATGACGAGATCGATCAGCGCGCCATGACCGGCGGCTTCCGCATGATGCGCGAACTCATGGCGGCCGAGGCCATGGCGCCGCTGCGGGGCGCGGAATTCGACCCCGGCGAACAGGTGGCGAGCGACGACGAGATCCTGGACTGGATCCGCAGCAACTCGCAGACCGCCTACCATCCCATCGGCACCTGCCGCATGGGCCCCGGCCCGGAAGCCGTCGTGGACGACCGGCTCAGGGTCCACGGGCTGGAAGGGCTGCGTATTGCGGACGCCTCGATCTTCCCGACCATGCCGTCGGGCAACACCAATGCGCCCTCGATCATGATCGGCGAGCGCTGCGCCGACTTCCTGCGCAGCCGCGAATAGGCGCCCGGACCGCCCCTATTTCGGCGGGTGGGCGCGGACGGCGTCCTCGTTCACCTCCGCGCCCCAGCCGGGGCCCGTCGGCAGGATGAGTTCGCCGTTCTCGATCCGGGGCGGGACCGTCACGAGGTCGTCCTTCCACGGCACGTCGTCGATGTCGATTTCCATGATGCGGAAATTCGGCACGGTCGCGCAGAGATGCGCGCTCATCAGGGTCGAGAGATGGCCGTAGAAGTTGTGCGGCGCGATGTTGACCTCCCAGGCGTCGCACATGGCGGCGATCTTGAGGCTTTCGCTGAACCCGTTCCACGGCACGTCGATGATGGCCGCGTCCATGGAATAACGCTCCAGGAAAGGCCGGAATTGCCGCCGCCCGTACAGCGACTCGCAGGACGCGATGGGTGTCTGGACCGACCGGCGGATCATCGCCAGCCCTTCGGGATCGTAATTGTCGATCTCGATCCAGTAGAGGCCGAGATCGTCGAGCGCGCGGGCGAGCGCCATGTAGCCGTCGGTGCGGAAGTTGAAGTTGAGGTCCACCAGGATATCGACCCGGCCGCCGCTGCCCTCCTGGAAGGCCGAGATCTGGTTGCGGAGCGCCCGCACCGTCTCGCGGGAGAGGTTGAGCTCCGGCCGGTCGCCGGCCGAGCGGGCAAAACCCGGCATATAGACATAGGGTTCGGGACCATCGAAGCGGTACATGTTGCATTTGAGCGCCGTGAAGCCGCGCTCCCGCACCCGCGCGCCCAGCGCCTCCACATCATCGAGGCTGCGCAGCGGCTGCTCGCCGATTACCTCGGCATGATTCACCAGATAGGTGCCGCAATGGGACCAGTAGAGCCGGAAACGGTCGCGCACCGGCCCGCCGAACAGCTCATAGACCGGCACGCCGAGCGCCTTGGCCTTGATGTCGAGCAGCGCGTTCTCGATGGCGGCGATGGCCTGCGCGTTCATGCCGCCCGGCGCCTGGCGGGTCTGGGCGTAGAGCATGGCGCTGATCCGCTCGACCGGGCGCGGGTCGGCGCCGACGAGCGTCTCGCCGAGCGCGGCGATGACGGCGCTCAGGCCCCGGCTGCCATAGCTCTCATTGTATTCCGACCAGCCGACCAGCCCTTCGTCCGTGGTGACCTTCAGGAAGGAAATGTTCCGCCAGCCGGCGTCCACATGCAGGTTCTTGAATCCCCGTATCCTCATCGGCCTCGCCCCCCTTCGCTCCCTCTGCGGCCCGTCTGCGAGACTATGGCACGGTTTACACGGGCGTTCGATGGGGCAAGGCTGACACCCGGTTTCGATGGAGGCATGCTGTCCGATGCGCTTCGGGGTCTTTTACGAACTGCAACTGCCGCGGCCCTGGGCCGAGGGCGCCGAACACCGGCTGGTGAAGGAAGCGCTCGACCAGGTCGAGCTCGCCGACCGGCTCGGCTTCGACTATGCGTGGGAGGTCGAGCACCACTTCCTCGACGAATACAGCCATGCCTCCGCGCCGGAAGTCTTCCTCGCCGCGGCCGCTGCCCGGACGAAGCGCATCCGGCTCGGCCACGGCATCCGCCAGGTCATCCCCGCCTACAACCATCCGGCCCGCACGGCCGAGGGCCTCGCCACGCTCGACCTCATCTCCGACGGGCGCGTCGAGTTCGGCATCGGCGAAGGGGCTACGCGGCTGGAGCTCGGCGCCTTCGGCATCTCGGCCCGGCGCAAGCGCGCGCTTGCACTCGAGGCGGCGGAGCAGATCTGCAACATGATGGTGCTCACGCCCTATCCCGGCTTCGAGGGCGAGGGCTTCTCCATGCCCTGCCGCAACGTGCTGCCGAAGCCGCTGCAGCAGCCGCACCCGCCGCTCTGGATGGCCTGCACCAATCGCGACACGATCCGCGTCGCCGCTGAGAACGGCATCGGCGCGCTCGCCTTCTCCTTCCTCGACCCGGAAGAGGCGCGCACCTGGTCCGGCATCTACTACGACACCATCCGGAGCGGGGACTGCGTGCCGCTCGGCTGGTCGGTCAACGCCAATCTCGCCATGGTCTCCGCCTTCTCGATGCACGAGGACCGGGCCGAGGCGATCCGGCGCGGACAGGACCATTTCGAGTTCTTCCGCTATGCGCAGCAGAAGCTCGTGGCCGAGGATTTCACGCCCGGCTATTCCGACATCTGGGGCGAGTTCGCGGCCAAGCGCGGCGCGGCGACCGACCTGTTGATCCAGGCGGCGCTGGCGCGTGCGGAATATGACGGCGCGGGCATCGGCACGCCGGACGACATGGTCCGCCACCTGGCCGACATGCAGGCGGCCGGCGTGGACCAGGTGATCTTCCTCCAGCAGGCCGGCCGCAACAGCCATGCGAATATCTGCGAGTCGCTGGAGCTGTTCGCGCGCACGGTCATGCCGGAGTTCGCCCGCGACGCCGAAGCGCGCGAAGCGGCCAAGGCGGCCGAACTCGCGCCCTTCATCGAGGCGGCGCTCGCCCGCAAGAGCTACATGCAGCCGCTCGCGGAGGCCGATGTGCCGGTGGTGAAGGCCTCGGTGCGCGTCGCCGGCGAGGACGGCAGGCGAAAGGCGGCCGACGCGGCGGAATAGACGGGCGCGGACCGGCGGCAAACGCCCGGGGCAGCGGTCAGCCGCGGACCAGAATGACGTTCCCCTGCCGGGCGCGGCCCTGTTCGCGGTAGCCGCGGCCGGTGGCTTGGGCCAACCAGTCGGTTTGCCAATTGTCGCTCCAGCTGTGCTCGGCCACGATGATTCGCGGGAGAAGCCGGTCGGGGCCGTCGCGCAGGAAGGGGTCGAGGACGCGGTCCTCGAAGCCCTCGACATCGACCTTGATCGCATCGATCCGTTCAAGCTTCTCATCCGAGGCGATCTGGAGCAGGGTCCGGATCTCGACGTCGATCGAGCCCCGGTCGGAAATCCGGGTCTGTCCGAGATTGCGTTCGCCCTGCAGCAATCTGGCCGTGCCCGGACGGTCCCCGACGGCGCATCCGAGAATACGGATGGGACAAGCGCCGTTCAGCTTTGCATTGAAGGCGAGCCGGCGCCTCATTCCCGGATGCGGCTCGACGGCGATCACATTGCCGGCGCCGGCAAGCGCGCGGGAGACCCTCAGGGAATAGAACCCGCAGTTCGCGCCTATATCGATGAAATTGCATCCCGGCGCCACCGAATCCAGGATCGACGCGATTTCGACCGGTTCGAACGCGTCGGGGCGCAACAGGAGGCGCGCATCCGAAACATTGCCCCGCCGGTAGAGCCGCCAGCGCAGGCCGAAGCGCTCGACATCGACGATCTCCCGCGTACGGCGCGAGCAAAGCCTGTCCAGCCAGCGCAGCCTGCCGAAGACGCGGCGGCCGATCCAGCCGGCCTTGTATATCTCGTTCGCCGAGGCATGAAATCGTCTGCGAACGGGCCCGGCGCCGTAATGGCCGAACGGGCTCGTATCGTCGACCGGTATGTCCACAACGGCCCCCAGAACTTCGCTCCATCATGTCGGTGCGGGCTCAGGCCCGGTCCCGCTCATCCAAGATGCTGGCGCGCCCTGGAGGACTCGAACCTCCGACCTGCGGATTAGAAGTCCGCTGCTCTATCCAGCTGAGCTAAGGGCGCGCATGACCGCTCACCCGGCGACCCGGTTCCAGCGGAAATTGTCCGAATAGGATTTTGGTCTCACACGGCGCTCGTGCGGCGTGCGCACGCTGTATTCCAACCCGCGTTTCTTGCAATAGGCCACCGCCGCCTCGCAGGTTGCGAATTCCAGCCTGACCTGCTGGCGGGTGTCGCTGGACCCGGTCCAGCCCATCAGCGGGTCGGGCCGGCGGGCCGACAGCTGCTCGAATTCGACCACCCACATGCCGGTCCGCCCCCGGCCCTGCTGCATCGCCGTGCGGGCCGGGCTGAAGATGCATGCACGCATGGCTTTCCGTCGCTCCATCGCCTTGCCGCTACAGGTTCGTTATCGGCCCGGAGCGCCGGCGGGTCAAGCCGTCCCGCCGCTCCGCGCCAGCGCCGCCCTGCCGGGCCAGGCCGCCATGTCGCCGAGCTCCTCCTCGATGCGCAGCAGCCGGTTGTATTTGGCAAGACGGTCGGACCGGGCGAGCGAGCCGGTCTTGATCTGGCCGCAGCCGGTCGCGACGGCAAGGTCGGCGATGGTCGTGTCCTCGGTCTCGCCCGAGCGGTGGGACATGACCGCCCGCCAGCCGGCATTCATGGCGAGCGCCGCAACATCGAGCGCCTCGGAGAGCGTGCCGATCTGGTTGACCTTGACCAGCACCGCATTGCCGGCGCCCTCGCCGAGCCCCCGCGCCAGCCGCTCGGGGTTGGTCGCGAACAGGTCGTCCCCGACGAGCTGCACACGGCTTCCGAGCCGCTCCGTCAGCGCCTTCCAGCCGTCCCAGTCGTCCTCGGCCATGCCGTCCTCGACGGAGACGACGGGATAGCGCCCGCACAGATCCTCCAGGTAGCCGGCCATGCCTTCGGCATCGAGCGTGCGGCCCTCGCCTTCCAGCCGGTAGCGCCCGGCGCTCCAGAACTCCGTGGCGGCCGCATCCAGCGCCAGCGCCACGTCCTCGCCCGGCCGGTAGCCCGCCTTCTCGATGGCGCGCATGACGAAGCCCAGCGCCTCGTCGGCGCCGGAAAGCGCGGGCGCGAATCCGCCCTCGTCGCCGGTATTGACGCTCTCGCCCGCCTCCAGCAGCAGCGCCCTGAGCGCCTGGAACACTTCCGCCCCGGCGCGCACCGCCTCGGCGAAGCTCTCCGCGCCCACCGGCACGATCATGAATTCCTGAATGTCGATGGGATTGTCGGCATGCGCGCCGCCGTTCAGCACGTTCATCATCGGCACCGGCAGGACATGCGCGCCCACGCCGCCGACATGGCGGTAGAGCGGCTGGCCGGCAGCCTCCGCGGCGGCCTTGGCCGAGGCGAGGCTCACGCCCAGGATCGCATTGGCGCCGAGCCGGCCCTTGTTGGGCGTGCCGTCGAGTTCGATCAACGTGCGGTCGATCCGGCGCTGCTCCTCCGCCTCCATGCCGCCCAGCGCGTCGAAAATCTCGCCGTCCACCGCGTCGCAGGCCTCCAGCACGCCCTTGCCGCCGTAGCGCGCCGGGTCGCCGTCGCGGCGTTCATGCGCCTCGTGCGCGCCCGTGGACGCGCCGGACGGCACGGCGGCCCTGCCCATCGAGCCGTCCTCCAGATGCACCTCGACCTCGACGGTCGGGTTGCCGCGGCTGTCCAGCACCTCGCGGGCGTGGATATCGGTAATGGCGGTCATGCGGTCCTCTCGGGAGCTTTCTTGGCGATGGCATCGTGCGCGAGCAGGGTCTCCAGGATGCCGGCGAGCCGGTTCAGCGGGATCATGTTGGGGCCGTCGCTTGGGGCCTTGTCCGGGTCCCGGTGCGTCTCCATGAACACGCCGGCGACGCCGACGGCGACGGCGGCGCGGGCCAGCACCGGCGCGAATTCGCGCTGCCCGCCGCTGCTGCCGCCGAGCCCGCCCGGCTGCTGCACGGAATGGGTGGCGTCGAAGATGACGGGCCAGCCGGTGCGCGCCATCTCCGGCAACGCGCGCATGTCCGAGACCAGCATGTTGTAGCCGAAGGAGGCGCCGCGCTCGGTCAGGAGGATGCGCTCACCCCCCGCGCCGGAAACCTTGTCCGCCACATGCGCCATGTCCCAGGGGGCGAGGAACTGGCCCTTCTTCACATTCACCGCTGCCCCGGTCTCGGCCGCCGCGACCAGCAGGTCGGTCTGGCGGCAGAGGAAGGCCGGAATCTGCAGGATATCCACCGCCTCGGCCGCCGGCGCGCAATGCCCCGGCTCGTGCACGTCGGTCAGCACCGGGCAGCCGAACCGTTCGCGGACCCCGGCCAGGATGTCCAGCCCCGGCCCCATGCCGACGCCGCGCGGGCTGCCGCCCCCCGTGCGGTTCGCCTTGTCGTAGGAGGACTTGTAGACGAAGGGCAGGCCGAGGCGCGCGGTCATGGCGGCCAGCGCCTCGGCCGTCTCCAGCGCATGCGCCCGGCCCTCGATCGCGCAGGGGCCCGCGATGAGCGTGAGCGGCAACCGGTTGCCGAACCGGACCGGGCCGACCGCGACCTCGCGCATCAGACCAGCCGCGACTGCGCGACGGCAGCCTCCACGAAGGACTTGAACAGCGGGTGGGGATCGAAGGGGCGCGAACGCAATTCGGGGTGGAACTGCACCCCGATGAACCAGGGATGGTCCTCGATCTCGACGATCTCCGGCAGGCTGCCGTCGGGCGAGAGGCCGGAGAAGCGCAGCCCCTTCGCCTCAAGCCGGTTGCGGTAGCGGATATTCACTTCATAGCGGTGGCGGTGGCGCTCCTCGACCAGGAGCGCGTCGTAGATTCCGGCGACCTGGCTGCCGGCCGCGAGTTGGGCGGTGTGGTTGCCGAGGCGCATGGTGCCGCCCTTGCCGTCGGCCTCGGAGCGATGCTCGACCTGCCCGTCGGCGATCCACTCCTCCAGGAGCCCGACCACCGGCACCGGCGTCGGCCCGAACTCCGTCGAGCCCGCCTCTTCGAGCCCCGCCAGCGACCGCGCTGCCTCGATCACCGCCATCTGCATCCCGAAGCAGATGCCGAAATAGGGCACCTTGCGCTCGCGGGCGAACCGCGCGGCGCCGATCTTGCCGGCGGTCCCGCGCTCGCCGAAGCCGCCCGGCACCAGGATGCCGTGGACGCCGGCGAGACGGCCGACGATGTCCTCGCGGTCGAACCGCTCCGCCTCCACCCAGTCTTCCTCGACCTCCACATTATTGGCGATGCCGCCATGGCGGAGCGCCTCCGACAGCGACTTGTAGGCGTCCTTGAGGTCGGTGTACTTGCCGACGACGGCGATGCGCACGCTGCCTTCCGGCGAGCGGACCCGGCGCGTGATTTCGTGCCAGAGCCGGAGGTCCGGGTCCGGCTTCCCGGGAAAGCCGAATCCGGCCAGCACCTCGCTGTCGAAGCCCTGTTCGTGATAGGTGGCGGGCACGGCGTAGATCGGGTCCGCATCGTGCGCCGAGATCACCCGGCTCGCGCCGATATTGCAGAAGAGCGCGATCTTGCGCCGGGCATCCTCCGGAAGCGGGTCCTCCGAGCGGCAGAGCAGCAGGTCCGGCTGGATACCGAGGCCGAGCAGCTCCTTGACCGAGTGCTGGGTCGGCTTGGTCTTGATCTCGCCGGCGGAGCGGATGAAGGGCACCAGCGTGAGATGCACGAACATCGTGCGCTCCGGCCCGAGCTCGTGACGCAATTGGCGGATCGCCTCTAGGAAGGGCAGGCCCTCGATATCGCCGACCGTGCCGCCGATCTCGACCAGGACGAAATCCTCGCCGTCCAGCCCCGCCTGCATGAACTCCTTGATGGCGTCGGTCACATGCGGGATGACCTGCACGGTCGCGCCCAGATAGTCGCCGGCCCGCTCGCGGTCGAGCACCTGCTTGTACACCTTGCCGGTGGTGACGCTGTCGTCGCGGGTCGCGTCATTGCCGGTGAAGCGCTCATAGTGCCCGAGGTCGAGGTCGGTCTCCGCGCCGTCGGCGGTCACGAACACCTCGCCGTGCTGATAGGGGCTCATCGTGCCCGGATCGACATTGAGATAGGGGTCGAATTTGCGCATCCGGACCCGGTAGCCGCGCGCCTGCAGGAGCGCGCCGAGCGAGGCGGCGGCCAGTCCCTTGCCAAGCGACGATGACACGCCGCCCGTCACGAAAATGAAGCGCGGAACCTGCTCCCCGCTCACTGGCCGAGCGGCGCCGCGGGCCCGGAGGGGGCCTCCTGCGCCGGGCGGTCCAGAATCGAGGCGGGCTCGCGCGTCGTGGACATCACGATCGCGAGGAAGAGGCTGACCGCGAAGAAGCCCGCCGCCAGCCACATGGTGATGGTGGTGAGCATGTTGCCGGCGCCGCGCCCGGTCATCAGCCCGCCGCCGGCGCCGCCCCCGCCGCCGATGCCGAGCCCGCCGCCCTCGCTGCGCTGGAGCAGCACGACGGCGACCAGGGAAATGCAGATCAGCACATGGACGACAAGGGCCACTTCGATCACGGCTCGCAGACCTCACGGCAGCGCGCCGGGCGCAGCCGGCGCAGGACGGACGGAATGTCGGACGGGGACCGTATGTAACCCGAAACCGCCCCGTCCGCCAGCCTAAAACGCGCCGCCCATGCATCGCCGCACCCCGCGCCGGCGCCCTTCCCCCGGTCCGGTCTCCCGAACCGAAAAGGCGGCCCGGAGGCCTGCCGCATGCCCCCGTCCCGTCGCGGTTTGCGCCCGGTATGCCTGCGGCGCCCACCACCCATGCCGGGGCGGCTGCGGGGAGGCCGGCGGAAGTGTCAGGATATGTCGTAACTGGCCAGGAGGGGGTTGACGGTGGAATCGAAAAATGAGTCAACCTTTGGATGCGTCGTTCCGAGCCGTTTGACCCGTTGAGAGTGTCGGGGTCCGAGCCTTCCGGTCAGAAGATTGCGCGTCTTGAGTTGGAGA
>JAJDYL010000066.1 GCA_022825195.1 Alphaproteobacteria bacterium | reverse complement strand
GGCGGCATTGCCGGCTTCTTCCAGGGGCGCTGGATCGACAAGCTCGCAACCTCCATCGCCATCACTGGCGTCAGCGTTCCGCATTACTGGCTGGGGCTCGTGCTGGTCATCGTCTTCTCCGTCGAGATGAACGTGCTGCCGTCCATCGGCATGGGGCCGGGCGGCTCCACCGCCTGGGCCTGGGACGCCGAGCACATGCGCCACCTCGTGCTGCCCGTGGTCACGCTCGCCGTCATCCCGATGGGCCTGATTACCCGCACGGTGCGCGCCACCGTCGCCGAAATCCTCAACCAGGAGTTCGTGCAGGCGCTGCACGCCAAGGGCCTGTTCCAGCGCCAGGTGCTCATGCATGTGGTGCGCAACGCCGCGCCGACGACGCTGGCGGTGATGGGCCTCCAGCTCGGCTACCTGCTCGGCGGCTCCATCCTGGTCGAGACCGTCTTCCAGTGGCCGGGCACGGGCTCGCTGCTCAACAGCGCGATCTTCGAGCGCGACCTGCCGCTGCTCCAGGGCACCATCCTGGTGCTCGCCATGTTCTTCGTGCTGCTGAACCTGCTGGTGGACATCGTGCAATCGGCCATCGATCCCCGGATGTCGCGCCAATGACGACCGCCCGGACGCTCGACGCCAAGCAGCAGGCGGCCGTCGATGCGGCCCAGGTCGCGGTGCAGTCGCGCGGCTACTGGGCCACGGTGGGCGGGCGCATCCGCGACGACAAGGTGACGATCGTGTGCGGGCTCGTCGTGCTGCTCATCGTCTTCTCGGCCGTGTTCGCGGACCTGATCGCGCTCGCCGACCCCTACAAGGCGAGCATGCTCAAGCGCCTCGCCGAGATCGGCGCGCCCGGATACCCGCTGGGCGCCGACGAGATGGGCCGCGACATGCTCACCCGCCTGCTCTACGGCGGGCGGCTCTCGCTGTTCATGGGCATCAGCCCCATCGTCATCGCGCTCGCCATCGGCGGCACGCTCGGCCTCGTCGCGGGCTTCCTCGGCGGCCGGGTGAACATGCTCATCATGCGCCTGATGGACGTGTTCTACGCCTTCCCGTCCGTGCTGCTGGCGGTCGCGATCTCGGGCGCGCTCGGCGCCGGCATCGGCAACGCCATCGTGTCGCTGACGCTCGTGTTCATCCCGCCGATCACGCGGGTGACGGAGAGCGTCACCACCCAGGTGCGTTCGCTGGACTATGTGGAGGCGGCCCGCGCCAGCGGCGCCGGCAGCCTCACCATCATCCGCGTGCATGTGCTGAGCAACGTGCTGGGGCCGGTCTTCATCTACGCGACGAGCCTCATCAGCGTCAGCATCATCCTGGCGTCGGGCTTGAGCTTCCTCGGCCTCGGCACCGAGCCGCCCGAACCCGAATGGGGCCTCATGCTCAACACGCTCAGGCAGTCGATCTACGTCAATCCCTGGGTCGCGGCCCTGCCCGGCGTGATGATCTTCTTCACTTCGCTGTCCTTCAACCTGCTGAGCGACGGGCTTCGCAGCGCCATGGACGTGCGCCTGTGAGCGCGCGCGCCGGCAATGGGAGCGCAGGCGGCGCGTCCGCGCTCCTCGAAGTCCACGGCCTCAGGAAGTATTTCCCGGTGCTCGGCGGCATCCTGAACCGCGCCGTCGCCTGGGTGCAGGCGGTGGACGACATCGATTTCGACGTGCTGCCCGGCGAGGTGCTGGGCATTGTCGGCGAGTCGGGCTGCGGCAAGTCCACGACCGCGCGCCTGCTCATGCACCTCATCCGCGCCGACGCCGGGCGGATCGCCTTCGACGGCGAGCCCGTCCGCCCGGAGGACGCGGCCGGCCTGCGCGAGCTCCGCCGCCAGATGCAGATGGTGTTCCAGGACTCCTACTCCTCGCTCAACCCGCGCCTGCCGATCGAGGACACGATCATGTTCGGGCCGAAGGTCCACGGCGTGTCCGCCGCCGAGGCCCGCGAGCGCGCCCGCGAGCTGTTCTCGCTGGTGGGGCTGGACCCGGCGCAGTTCATCCGGCGCTATCCGCACGAGCTGTCCGGCGGCCAGCGCCAGCGGGTCAACATCGCCCGCGCGCTCGCGCTCGAACCGAGGCTGCTCATCCTCGACGAGGCGGTCTCCGCGCTGGACAAGTCGGTGGAGGCCCAGGTGCTGAACCTGCTGCTGACGCTCAGGCGCGAGCTCGGCCTCACCTACATCTTCATCTCGCACGACCTCAATGTCGTGCAGTATATGAGCGACCGGGTGCTGGTCATGTATCTCGGCAAGGTGGTCGAGATCGGCCCGACGGCCGAAATCTACCAGCGCATGCAGCATCCCTATACCGAGGCGCTGCTCTCGGCCATGCCGTCGATGGACCCCGACCGGCGCACCGAGACGCCGCCGCTGGTCGGCGACCCGCCGAACCCCATCGACCCGCCGCCCGGCTGCCGCTTCCACACGCGCTGCCGCTTCGCCGAGGATGTCTGCCGCCGCGCCGAGCCGCCGCTGGGCCCGGCGGCCGGAGAGGCGGCGGGGCCGGACCATCTCGTCGCCTGCCACATGCGCGTGGCGGCCTCGGGCCACAGCCTTGCGCCGGCCGGGTAGCCCGATGACCCCGCCCGCAGCAGCAGACCCCGTCGTCCGCGCCGAGGACGTGGCCGTCAGCTTCGTCGGCCGCGACGCCACGGTGAACGCCGTGAACGGCGTGTCCTTCACGCTCGACCCCGGCGAGGTGCTCTGCATTCTCGGCGAGTCCGGGTCCGGCAAGAGCGTCACCCTGCGCGCGCTCATGCGCCTGCTGCCCTCCCGGCGCGCGCGGCTCTCGGGCCGCATCGAGATCGCCGGGCTGGACGTGATGGCGATGAGCGACCGGGCGCTCGCGGACCTGCGCGGCACCGAGGTCGGCATGATCTTCCAGGAGCCGATGGTGGCGTTCGACCCGGTCTATACGGTCGGCAGGCAGATCACCGAGACCATCGTGCGCCACGAGGGCGTGAGCCGCGAGCAGGCCCGGCGCCGCGCGCTCGACCTGCTCGACCGGGTGCGCATCCCCTCGCCCGAGCGGCGGCTGCGCGCCTATCCGCACGAGCTTTCCGGCGGCATGCGCCAGCGCGCGATGATCGCGCTTGCGCTCAGCTGCCAGCCGAGCCTGCTGCTGGCCGACGAGCCGACCACCGCCCTCGACGCCACGGTCCAGATCCAGATCCTGCTGCTGCTGCGCGAATTGCAGCGCGAACTCGGCATGGCCGTCATCTTCGTCACCCACGATGTGGGCGTTGCGGTCGAGATCGCGGACCGGATCGCGGTGATGTACGGCGGCAGGTTCGTCGAAACGGGGCCGGTGCGCGAGATCATGGGCAACCCGCGCCATCCCTACACCCAGGGCCTGCTGGCCTCGACCGTCCACAGCGCATCGCGCGGCCAGGCGCTGGAGGCCATTCCGGGCTCGCCGCCGGACATGACCCGGCTGCCTCCGGGCTGCGCCTTCGCGCCCCGCTGCCGCTTTGCGGAACCGCGTTGCGAGACCCCGCCGCCGCCCGTCCAGCTGTCCCCGCAACACATGGTCCGCTGCATCCGCGCCGGGTAGCCGCGGCCCGGGAAGGAAGGCGCCTCATGGGCCTCAAGGGACAGGTCGTTCCGGTCACGCCGCTCCAGCAGAACTGCTCGATCGTGTGGTCGGAGGCGACCATGACCGGCGCGGTGATCGACCCCGGCGGCGACCTGCCGCGCATCCGGGCCGCCGTCGAGGAACTGGGCGTGACCGTGGAGAAGATCCTGCTGACCCACGGCCATGTCGATCACGCCGCGGGCGCGGGCGCGCTGGCCGGCCTGCTGGGCGTGCCGATCGAAGGGCCGCACGAGGCCGACCGCTTCCTGATCGAGGGGTTGCCGGAGCAGGCGGCGCGGTTGGGCATCCGGCCCGCGCCCGCCTTCGAGCCCTCCCGCTGGCTGGACGAGGGCGATGAGGTGACCGTCTCCGACCTTGTGCTGGAAGTGCGCCACTGCCCCGGCCACACGCCGGGCCATGTGATCTTCTTCCACCGCCCGTCCAATCTGGCCGTGGTGGGCGACGTGCTGTTCCAGGGCTCGGTCGGGCGCACCGACCTGCCGGGCGGCGACCATGCGGCGCTGATCCGCTCGATCCGCACGAAGCTCTGGCCGCTCGGCTCCGACATCGCCTTCCTGCCGGGGCACGGGCCGATGTCCACCTTCGCCGCCGAAAGGGCCTCCAACCCCTTCGTCGGCGACGGCGTGTAGCCTATTCCTCCAGCTTGAGGCCGGGAATGCCGAGTTTGCCGGTGCGCTCGATCTTGGCGGTGATGCGCGGGTCGTGGCGGAACCACTGCTTCGCCGGCTTGTCCGGGTTCGCCTTCGCCCATTCCTTGACGAACCAGTTGCCGCGCGCCCACTTGCCGTCCGGGCCGGCGGATTTCTTGAACTGGACGGCGAACATGGGCAGCTTCGGGTTCTCGATCAGCAGCCCGTCCACGACGGTCTTCTTGCCGCAGAAGGGCACCAGGTCGGCCTGCGTGCCGGCGAAGGGGTCGAAATTCTTGGCCGCCGGGACAAGCCGGCCTTCCCCGGTCAGCAGGCCGAGCTGGCGCTTGCCGCCGCCGCAATTTTCGGGGCAATTGCCGGTCAGCTCGCAGACGATATCGACGACCGTCACGGTCAGCCGCGCCTCCTCCTCGAATTCGATGCCCCATTCCTCGGCGGCGGATGCCGGGCCGGCCATCAACGCCAGGCCCAGCAGGACGGACAGGATACGCATGGCGCTCACTCCCCGAACGGCATGATGCCGTATTCTTCATGGGTCAGGTTGACGACGCCGCCGTCCTCGGCGACCTGCGTCACGATCAGGTAGTTGACGCCGTCGCGCTTGTAGAGGTCGCCGTCCACCGTGACCCGGTGGGACTGGATGTCGATGATGCGCGGATTGTCCACCGGGTCCTCGTCCTCGATGCGAAGCACCATGTAGACCGTCCCGTCATCGCCCTTGATGGACACCGGGATGCCGCCGACCGCGCACCAGACCGCGCACTGGTGGTGCGCCGTGCCTTCGGCGAACATGATCTCCGTGACATAGCACCAGGTGTCGATGACCTCGCCCGCGATGCGGACGCGCTCCGGCGTTGCCGCCTGCGCCCCGGAGACGCAGGCGAACGCCAGAATTCCCGCCAGCAATGCCCTCATTCAACCGCACTCCTCAGATAAGCGATGACGGCCGCGCGCTGTTCGGCCTTCCTGAAACCCGGAAACGCCATGCGCGTGCCCTTTGCGAACGCCCTCGGCTTGGTGAGCCAGGCGTCCAGATTCTCCTCGGTCCAGGTCTTGCCCTTATGCCTGCCGAGCCCCTTGGAATATTTGAACCCCGGCATCGAGGCGATGGGGCGGCCGACCACGCCCCAGAGATTGGGTCCCACCTTCTTCTTGCCGGTCTCGTCGAGGCGGTGGCAGACCGTGCATTTCTTCTTGAAGAGCTTCGCCCCGTCGACATCGGCCGCTGCGGCCGGCGCGGCAATGCCCGCGAACAGCGCCGCCGCAACGGCAAATCCCAGAATTCGCATCACCCGGAATCCCCTCCTCCCGAGGCGCCCAGCGTCAAATTACAGCCCGGACGAGGCCGGCGCCAGCGTCCCGGCCGGGCCGGCTCATCACTTTTCCGTGTGCATCCGGGCCGCCTTTCCGTTACACTGAAGGTTCGGCCATCGCGACTGCGACACGCAAGATGTTGTGGGTAATGGCAAAAAACTGCGCACTGGTTGTGTGTGGAGGCGGAACATGGACGGCGCAGGCGCATTGGAGCTCCGGGACCGCGCGGCGGACGATGCGGCGCCGCTGCTGCGCGGCCTCACCGCCCATGAGGTCTATCAGAACGAGCGCGGAATCCGCGTCGCGCTCGACCGCGGCCGGGACGAACTGCTGACGAAATTCGGCAGGGAGACGCTGGAAGACCGCTACCTGATGCCGGGCGAATCCTACCAGGACCTGTTCGCCCGCGTCGCCGGGCATTTCGCCGACGACAGCGCGCATGCCCAGCGGCTCTACGACTATATTTCCCGGCTCTGGTTCATGCCGGCCACGCCCGTGCTGTCCAACGGCGGCACGAAGCGCGGCCTGCCGATCTCCTGCTTCCTGAACGAGGCCGACGACAGCCTCGAGGGAATCGTCGGGCTCTGGACCGAGAATGTCTGGCTGGCGGCGCGCGGCGGCGGCATCGGCAGCTATTGGGGCAATCTGCGCTCCATCGGCGAGAAGGTCGGCCAGAACGGGCGCACCTCCGGCGTCATCCCCTTCGTGCGCGTCATGGATTCGCTCACCCTCGCCATCAGCCAGGGCAGCCTCCGGCGCGGCTCGGCCGCGGTCTACATGCAGGCGAGCCACCCGGAGATCGAGGAGTTCGTGGAGCTGCGCCGGCCCACCGGCGGCGACCCCAACCGCAAGGCGCTCAACCTGCATCACGGCGTGCTGGTGCCGGACGCGTTCATGCGCGCGGTCGAGGCGGACGAGGAATGGCCGCTCATCAGCCCGCGCGACCACAGCGTGCAGAACCGCATCCGCGCCCGCGACCTCTGGATCCGCATCCTGACGGCCCGGATCGAGACCGGCGAGCCCTATCTCGTCTTCATCGACCATGTGAACCGCGCGCGGCCCGAACACCACAAGCTGGCGGGGCTGGAGGTAAAGACCTCGAACCTCTGCTCCGAAATCGTGCTGCCCACCGGCCCCGACCATCGCGGCGGCGAACGCACGGCCGTGTGCTGCCTCTCCTCCCTCAACCTTGAGCGCTATCTGGAATGGGAGGACGCGCCCGGCTTCATCGACGATGTGATGCGCTTCCTCGACAATGTGTTGCAGGACTTCATCGACAATGCGCCGGACAGCATGAGCACGGCCGCCTATGCGGCGATGCGGGAGCGCTCGGTGGGGCTCGGCGTCATGGGCTTCCACAGCTTCCTGCAGAGCCTGGGTGTGCCGTTCGAGTCGGTCATGGCGTCGGTGTGGAACCGGCGCATGTTCTCCCGCGTCCGGGCGGATGCCGACGCGGCCTCGAAGCGGCTGGCGGGCGAGCGCGGCCCGTGCCCGGACGCCGCCGATTTCGGCATGGCCGAGCGCTTCTCCAACAAGACCGCGATCGCGCCCACCGCTTCCATCTCGATCATCTGCGGCGGCGCCTCGCCCGGCATCGAGCCGGTGGCGGCCAACGCCTATACCCACAAGACGCTCTCCGGCTCGTTCGCGGTGCGCAACCGCTATCTGGAGGCCGTGCTGGAGGAAGCGGGCCGCAACGACGAGGAGACCTGGTCCTCGATCACCGTCAACGAAGGCTCGGTGCAGCATCTCGACTTCCTGACGGACGATCAGAAGGACGTGTTCAAGACGGCGTTCGAGCTGGACCAGCGCTGGATCGTGGACCTGGCCGCGGAGCGCGCGCCGATGGTTGACCAGGCCCAGTCGGTCAACCTCTTCCTGCCGGCGGACATCCACAAGCGCGACCTGCACGGCCTGCATCACATGGCGTGGAAGCGCGGCCTGAAGAGCCTCTATTACTGCCGTTCCAAGTCCCTCCAGCGCGCCGAGGCGGTGGGCGGCAAGCGCGTGGCGCGGCAGAAGGAAGACCGGCTCCGGGTCGATTACGAAGAGTGCCTCGCATGCCAGTGAACGACGGACCGCTTTCCGGAAAGACCGCGCTGGTCACCGGCGCCAGCCGCAATATCGGCCGCGAAATCTGCCTGCGCCTCGCGCGCGACGGCGCGCATGTCTGCGTCAACACGCGCCGGGCGGAAGACGCCGCGCGCGCGGTCGTGGCGGAGGTCGAGGCCGCCGGCGGGTCCGCCTCGCTGCACATGGCGGACGTGACCGACGAGGCCGCCGTCGCGGCGATGGCGGAGGCCGCGGGCCCGGTTGATATCCTGGTCAACAACGCCGCCATCCGCCGCCATGTCCCCTTCCTGCAATCGACCCTGGACGACTGGCGCGAAGCGCAGGCGGTCGTGCTCGAAGGCGCCTATCTCTGCGCCCGCGCCGTGCTGGCCTCGATGCGGGCGAAGGGCTGGGGGCGGATCGTCAACATGGGCGGCGTCTCGGCGCATATGGGCATGGCGGAGCGCACGCAGGTCACGGCCGCCAAGGCGGGGCTGGTCGGCTTCACCAAGGGGCTGGCGAAGGAGTTCGGCCCGGACGGCGTCACCGTCAATTGCGTGGTGCCGGGCCTGATCGACACGGTGCGCGATCCGGGCGGGCTGCGCCCCGAACAGGCGAGCGCCGTGCCCATCGCCGTCGGCCGCCAGGGCCGCCCCGAAGAGGTGGCCGAGACGGTCGTGCATCTCTGCCAGCCGACAAGCGCCTACATCACCGGCGCCACCATCCATGTGAATGGCGGGGCGTATCTGCCATGAGCGCATCCCGGCCGATGACAGCGGCGTAGCGCAAGGATAGCATGGCGGAGGGCCCGAGGGCGGGAGGCCATGCCATGGCGTATCTCTTCGAGACCAGCACCGGCAGGATGGGGTCGCGCTTCATGAGCCTGCAGGTTCCTCCCGACTGCTTCCGGGACCTGGCGCGGATCGACTGGAGCGAGTGCTTCAAGCGGGTCTTTATCGACCCGGTGACGGGATCGATTTCGTTCATGGCGCCTTCGGCGTCGCACGAGAACCGGTCATCCAGTTCGGACCTTGTCATGATGTCGCTCGACCGCAAGGGCTTTCCCGTCCACGGCATGGGATCGACGCGGTTCCGCGGCCCCGGAGACAGGGAAGCCGAACCCGATGCTTGCTACTATGTCGGCGTGAAGGTCGGGCGTTATCTTGCTGCGGTCGAGGAAGGCAATGAGGCGCTGGACCGGTTCGCCCGCGACACGCCGCCCGATCTGGTGCTGGAAGTCGAGCGCAGCCATGCCGACCGCGGCAAGCCGTCCTTTTACCGGGATCTGGGCGTCACCGAAATGTGGCGGCTCGACATGTCCGAAAACGATCGCGACGAGGTGGCGTTTCTGGATTTGCAGGCGCCGGGCGGTCCTGCACCCGCGGAAACGAGCATCGTGCTGCCCGGCGCGACGCCGGCCTTCGTGCTCGAAACGCTCGCACTCGCCGCCCGGCGGCGATACGGGGAACTGGACGCCCTGCTCGACCGGCTGCTGCTGGACATGCGCCAGGCGCGGCCGGAAGGGCGCGGCGCAGAGGCGCCGGGCCGATAGGGCGGCCCGCCGACAGGCGGGCGCCTGCATTGCCGGCGCGACGATCCATGTGAACGGCGGGCCATGTGAACGGCGGGGTGTATCTGCCGGACAATGCGCAAGCGGTTCCCGGTCGTAACACGCCGTTACAAATCTCCCCCGTCGAGAAACATGCAGGCAACGAGGCTCCCGTACAACGGCCCCGTTCCACCGGGAAGCGACCGGTGCGCGCGGAAGGTCCGCAACGGAGGGTTTCGCCATGGCTGCGACCGGACTCGGCTACTCCAGGGCGCAGATCGCGCTTCACTGGACCGTCGCGGTGCTGGTGATCCTCCAGGTCGTCCTGCATGACGGCATCGTGGCAAGCTACGCGGCCGGACGAGGCGGCGGCGCGGCGTCGGAAGCCGAGCTGTTCCTCGCCGACCTCCATGTGGCGTTCGGCGTCGCCATCTTCGTGCTGGCCCTGCTGCGCGTCGCCTTGCGCGTGCGGCGCGGCGTTCCCCCGCCGCCCGAAGAAGAGCACCCGGCGCTCCAGGCTGTCGCCCGGGTTATACCAAGGGTCACTGTTTAGAACCCATTGGCCCATTTTCGTGTACCGATAGAGGCGATCCGTTCTGGCTGTGAAACGAGATTGTTCCAGGCATTGCAGCAGTGATCGAGGATATCGTCGTAGTTCTGGAAGACGCG
>JAJDYL010000132.1 GCA_022825195.1 Alphaproteobacteria bacterium | reverse complement strand
TCGATCAGCCAGGGAAAACGGGAATCGAGCCGTGCGCTGCGACGTCGGACGGACGGTCCCGATGACTGGCCTGCTGTAGGGAGATCACTCCGACTACCCGGCGAGCACG
Organism: Alphaproteobacteria bacterium; assembly: GCA_022825195.1. GTDB lineage: Bacteria > Pseudomonadota > Alphaproteobacteria > Bin95 > Bin95 > Bin95. The sequence goes on along the minus strand of JAJDYL010000132.1, from coordinate 18,542 downwards.
ATACCCCGCCGCGGAACGCGGCTCAGTTCAATACGGGAAATGCGGCGCTGCTGCTCTTCATCCAGGACCAGCGGCGGACCGGTTCCCTTCTTCGGCGCCGACAGATCGACCGTCGTGATGCATTTGCCCCACCACTGCGAGACCGTCTCGCCCGCCTCGGCCGCCCATGCCTTGATCGCCGCCCACTGAGCGTCCGTGTAGGAAACCGAGTGTCCCGTGCCCGGCTTGCGTTTTCGCGCCTTCTTCATGCGTCCTCGCCACCGGCCGACAGACGAAGAAAACGAAGGACTTCCTGCTGCAGGACGGCGGTCTCCCTGCCGTCCGCAGCGGAAACCGCGCCCTCCCCGAACCGGGCCAGTCGTTGTGCGCCCGCGTCCAGGCATTGCTGGTCCCCGGCCGGCAGCACAAGGGCATGACCGGCCGGTTGCGCCGGAGCCGCTGCCTCCCGGGCCGCCCGCTCGCAGCAGAGCCACCCGAAACGCGAGATCTTCATCCTGTGCTTCTTCGCCCGCTTGCGGCCCGCCTCCCAGATCTCCGGCGAAAGGTAGAGGCTGCGCGGCCTTGCCCGGTCCACCCTGTCACCCCCTTCAGTCGAACGATGCCTGGCCGTCGAGCCACGAATCCGCTTCGGCGCCCAGCTTCCGCCATGTCGCCCCGTCGTCCAGATCATCGAGGCGCAGCTTCTCCGCCTGTTCGAGAATGCGCAGTATGCGCATCATGCGGCGCAGCATCTCGGGAGGCATTCCCGTCTCGCCGGCACCGGTCGCTGTCTGCCGGAAGCGATGGGCGCGAACCAGATAATCGCCATGCGGCAATCCTTCAGCCCTGGCGGCCTCGTGAATGCGCGCCCAGTCGGCATCGGTCACCAGCACACTGCGTCGTTTCTTCGCTTCCCCCTCGGGTCCTGCCGCCACCGCGCTGCTCCCCGCTCATCGCACCATTCTACCAAAGCCGCATAATAAGGCACAAATAGTGCATTTCAGGTAGAATTACAGTACACCGCCTTTCGCTATATGGACGGGCAGGAACGGCAACCGCATAAATACCATATAATAAAGGAATACCCAGGCAATGATATGATCATGTGACTTCGGAACTGTCCTGTCTGCCCATAATTGACAGCTGGAACCCAGAATACACACCTGTGTGCCACTTTTTTCGATCAATGCCTTTCTTCTTATACGGCACTCAATCCGGCCAGGAGCCGCTTGACATGGCTCATAACCTGCTGTATATCAAGGAAAGAAACGGGAGATAGCCTCGATCCATGTCAGTCGTGTGAGCTGAAAATTTCGCAAAAATTTTTGCCACACATCATGACATTCCATGACATTTCGGCAGAGGTCCCGCCCGCCGCCTCGCGTACGCGGGCGGGCGCACAGCCGGGCGCGCATTATGCGCGCGAGCGCGGCGCTCCTCCGGCAACGGGGCATCCGGGACCATGGACGGAAGGGAAGCGGCAATGCCTTGCGAACGACTGCCGGACCGGCGCAAACGGCCGACGCGGAGACCCGCCCCATGACAAAACATGACATCTCATGACACCTCGCGGGAGGCTTTTGCGGACGGAATGAAGGAACGCAGGGAAGGATCGCGGAGGGGCGGCCCGTCGGGAGCGACCGCCCGGCCGGCTGCGCTCGACATGCTCCGGACCGCGCTGGGCGATCCGGCGGCATCGTTCCGCCCCGGCCAGTGGGAAGCGATCGACGCCCTGGCGAACCGGCGCGAGCGGCTGCTGGTCGTCGAACGGACCGGCTGGGGCAAGAGCGCGGTTTACTTCGTCGCGACCCGGATTTTCCGGGACCGGGGCCGCGGTCCGGCACTGATCGTGTCGCCTTTGCTGGCCCTGATGCGCAACCAGATCGAGGCGGCCGAGCGGCTGGGCATCCGCGCGCTGACGATCAACTCCACGAACCGCGATGAATGGCCGGCGCTGCAACGCATCGTGCGGGAGGGCGAAGCCGACGCCCTCCTGATTTCGCCGGAACGTCTCGCCAACGAGGATTTCGCGGACGAGGTGCTGATCCCGATCGCCGGCGATATCGGCCTTATGGTCGTCGATGAGGCCCACTGCATCTCCGACTGGGGCCACGATTTCCGGCCCGACTACCGGCGCCTGGTCAACATCCTGCGGTCGATGCCCGGCAATGTGCCCGTCGTCGGCACCACCGCAACGGCGAACGACCGGGTCATCGCGGACATCCGGGCCCAACTCGGCGACATCGTTGTCCAGCGCGGCCCGCTGATGAGGCGGTCGCTCGCCCTGCAGGTTATGCGCCCGCCCTCGCAGGCCGTCCGCCTCGCATGGCTGGCGGAGCATCTGGACGACCTGCCCGGCGCCGGGATCGTCTACGCACTGACGAAACGCGATGCGGACCGGGTGGCCGGCTGGCTGGCCGGCAACGGCATTGCCGCCAGGCCGTATTACAGCGGCGCGACCGGCGACGGCTTCCCCGACACCAATGCTTACCGGCAGCATGTCGAAGGGCTGCTGCTGCGGAACGAGATCAAGGCGCTGGTGGCCACGACCGCGCTCGGGATGGGCTACGACAAGCCCGATCTCGGCTTCGTGGTCCATTACCAGGCGCCCGGATCGATCATCGCCTATTACCAGCAGATCGGCCGCGCCGGCCGGGCGATCGGCCGCGCCGTCTGCGTGCTGATGGCCGGCGGGGAAGACGGCGACATACACGACTGGTTCCGCCGCACGGCCTTCCCCGACGAGCGCTGGGTCCGGTCGATCCTGACGGCCCTGGAACGGGGCTACGGGATGACGGTCCGTCAACTCGAGGAAGCCGTCAATCTGCGCTACGGGCAAATCGAAAAGGCGCTCAAATTCCTGTCTGTGGAATCCCCGGCGCCCGTGCTGAAGGACGGGTCGGTCTGGCGCCGGACGGCGGTTCCCTACGAAATGGACCGCGAGCATGTCCGGCGCCTGACCGAGCAGCGGGAGGCGGAATGGAACGAGGTCCGGCGCTTTGTCGACGAGCGCGGCTGCCTGATGGAGTTCCTGGCCCGGTCCCTGGACGACGAGCGCCCGCAACCTTGCGGCAAATGCGCCAATTGCCTGGGCCGCCCCGTCGTTGCGCGCACCTACAAGCCCCGTCTGGAACAGGACGCGCTGCGCTTCCTGCGCCGGTCCGAAATGCCCCTTGCATGCAACAGGCAAGTTGCCCCGGACGCCTTTCCCCAATACGGCTTCAGAGGGAACCTTCCGGCCGAACTGCAGGCCGGCGAAGGCCGCTTCCTGTCCCTTTGGGGCGATGCGGGCTGGGGAGACCTTGTCGCGAAAGGCAAGCATGGCGGCAGGTTCGACGACGAACTCGTCGATGCTGCGGCGGAGATGGTCCGGGACCGTTGGCGCCCGTCGCCGGAGCCGGCATGGATATGCTGCGTGCCCTCCAGAAACCGGCCCGACCTTGTGCCCGGCTTCGCCGCGCGCCTCGGGAAGAAACTCGGATTGCCGTTCCTGCCGCTGGTCGGGAAGGTGGGGGACAACGAGCCGCAGAAGGTCCAGCAGAACAGGTTTCATCAGTGCCGCAATCTCGACGGCGTCTTTACCGTCGACGGCGAGCCGCCCGCCGAACCGGTCCTGCTTGTGGACGATGTGGTCGATTCGGCATGGACGATGACGGTCGTGGCGGCGTTGCTCCGGCAGGCCGGCAGCGGCCCCGTATGGCCGCTGGCCCTCGCGAAGGCCCTGTAGGAGCGAGACCCATGCAGTTGACGCCCCAGGCTCAGGCGGTGCTGCTCCTGAATGTCTCGTTCGGGAAGTCGGACCCGGCCAGCGGCAAGCCGCTCTCCAAGGGGGAATGGGCGCGGTTCGCCGGTTGGCTGAAGGACAGCGGGCTGGAGCCGTCCCTCCTGCTGCATAGCGATCTCGACGCGCTGCTCGAAGGTTGGGAGGACCGGCGGGTAACGCGGGACCGCCTCCGTGCGCTGCTCAATCGGGGTGCGGCGCTCGGCCTTTCGCTCGAACGATGGCAGCGCGCCGGGCTGTGGGTGCTGACCCGCTCCGACGCCGATTACCCGGAGCGCCTGAAGCGGCGCCTCGGCAGGGCGGCGCCCGCCGTGCTCTTCGGTTGCGGAAACAGGTCGCTGCTGGAACGGGGCGGCATCGCCGTGGTCGGGTCCCGGAACGCCGGCGAGGATAGCCTCGAATTCGCCCGCAAGCTCGGCGCCGAGGCCGCCGCGCAAGGCTATTCGCTCGTTTCCGGCGGCGCGCGCGGCATAGACAGGCGCGCGATGCAGGGCGCGCTCGAACGGGACGGCGCGGCGCTCGGCGTCCTGGCCGACAGCCTGCTCCGGTCGGCAATGGCCGCCGACTACCGCCAACACATCCTGTCGGGCGATTTGGCCCTCATCTCCCCGTTCAATCCCGAAGCCGGTTTCAATGTCGGCAATGCGATGGCGCGGAATGCCTATATCTACTGCCTCGCCGATGCGGCGGTCGTGGTCAACAGCACGGCCGGCAAGGGAGGCACCTGGAGCGGCGCCGAGGAAAACCTGAAACGCGGCCGGGTGCCGCTCTGGGTAAAGCCGGACGACGCGCCCGGTTCCGGCAACCCGGAGCTCGTCCGGCGCGGCGCGAAGTGGCTGCCGGAGGAACCCTTCCCGCTGTCGCGACTGGTGGAGGGCGCGCGCCCCGCCGGACAGGACCGCCTGCCGCTGGAACCCGCCGCCCCTTCCTTGCGGGAAGAGCCGGAGCCCTACGCGCCCGCGCCGGAAGACGGTAGCCTCTACGCGCTCTTCCTCGCCCGCATGGCCGCACTCACGGCGGAGAAGCCGGTCGGCGTCCGCCGCATCGCGGAGTGCCTCCAATTGCGACCGGGGCAGGTGGAGGACTGGCTGCAGTGCGCTCTCCTGGAAGGCCGGGTCCTCGCCGGGAAGCGCCAGGGGCAATACGCAGCGTTGCCGGGTGCGGCGCACACCCCCGCAACAGGCGATCTCTATGCATTGTTCTTGGACCGTGCGGTAAGCATCGTCTCGGCTGAACCTATGCCGACTGCCGGGATCGCCGAGCGGCTCCGGGTAACGAAGCCTCAAGCGACGGAATGGCTGCGACGCGCGGTGGCCGACGGCCGGTTGGCCCGCCGGGGAAATCTCGGATACGGACCCGCCGAAGCCACGCTGTTCGGGGATAATGCCTGATGGGAGGGCGTCTTACCGAAGCAGGCCGTACATGCCGACGCAGAACAGGAGGCCGAGGGCGACCCGCCGGTAGAGCGTTTCGCTCGACTTGCGGAAGAGCCGGGAGCCGGCCCAGGCGCCGGCCATGAATACGGGCAGCAATATCGCCGCCGTTACGACCGCATTGCTGTCGATCAGGCCGGTTGCCGCCATCAGTGCGATCAGCGCCACGAGCGTGACCGCGAAATAGCCGGTGAAGTTCGCCCGGTTTGTCGCCGCCGCGTCGCGGCTGGAAAGGAGGTATGCCATGACCGGCGGATTGCCGAGGCTGGTGGAAGCCATCAGCACCCCCGACAGCGCCCCGACGCCAAGGGTGGCCCAGAGCTTCTTCCCGCCCTCGTAACGCCACCCGGCCATCAGGACGACCGAGAACGCCACCACGACCAGCGCGATCCCCCGCGCGATGAGGTCGGGATCGAGCGACACGAGGAGCCAGCTTCCCGCCGGCATCAGGACGGCCGCGGCGGCCCCCATGGGAGCGATCACCTTCCAGTCGATCTCCCGGCGCACGCCGGGAAGAAGCTGGCCGGTGACAACGATTTCCATGAGGATGATGACGGCGACGGTCTGGACCGGACCGAACAGGATCGCGAAGACCGGCGCCATCAGCATGCCGGACCCCACGCCCGCGAATCCCCGCATCAGCCCGGCCGCGGCCGCGACTCCCATCGCAACGAACAGTGCGGGCGAGAGCAGCTCCATCGCTCAGCGCGTCCCCGGCCCGATCGCTATGCCGCCGCGCCCTTCCCCGCTCAGGCGAACGCCTCTTCCCAGCTGCCGCGCGTTGCGGCCCTGGCATATTCTGTGGCGCGGTTCTCGAAGAAGTTGGCGTGCTCGACGCCGTTCAGCATCTCGTCCATCCAGGGCAGCGGGTTCTCCGCCACGGCGAAGATCGGCTCCAGGCCGAGTTGCTCCAGCCGCCGGTCGGCGATGAAGCGGATGTAGGCCTCGACCTCCCCCGCCTCCAGGCCCTCGACGCCGCCCATCTCGAACGCGAGCTCGATGAAGGCGTCCTCATGCTCGATGACCGTCCGGCAGGCGTCCGCCAGGTCCCGGCGCAGCGTCTCCGTCCAGACTTCGGGATATTCGCCGACGAAGGTGCGGAACAGGCGGATCGCGTTTTCCGTATGCAGGGTTTCGTCGCGCGCCGACCAGGCCACGATCTGCCCCATCCCCTTCATTTTGCCGAAGCGCGGGAAGTTCAGCAGGATGGCGAAGCTGGCAAAGAGCTGGACCCCCTCGGTGAAGGCGCCGAACACGGCGAGCGTGCGCGCGATGTCCTCCTTCGAGTCGGACCCGAACTGCTTCATGTAGTCGTATTTGTCGCGCATCGCCTTGTAGCGCATGAAGGCCGAATACTCGGCCTCCGGCATCCCCACCGTGTCGAGCAGATGGCTGTAGGCGGCGATATGCACCGTCTCGATGTTGGAGAAGGCCGCCAGCATCATCTGCACCTCGGTCGGCTCGAAGACGCGGGCGTAATGCTTCATGTAGCAGTTGTTCACCTCGACATCGGCCTGGGTGAAGAAGCGGAAGATCTGGGTGAGCAGGTTGCGTTCGGCCGGCGTCAGGATGCGCCGCCAGTCGGTCACGTCGTCGGAAAGCGGCACTTCTTCCGGCAGCCAGTGGATGCGCTGCTGTGTCAGCCAGGCGTCGTAGGCCCAAGGATAGCGGAAGGGCTTGTATGTCGGACTCGGGTCGAGGAGCGGCATGAGCGGCGGCACCGGTGTTTCGGCCGGACAGTGTATAGCCGGGGAGGCTGCCTTGCTATAACGGCGTCACCTGACAGAGGCATCCGCCGGAACCCATGACCCTCCCGATCTCCCTTCTCGACGAGGCGCTCGCCGCAGCCGAGGCCTATCTGGAAGAAGCGCGCGGCAGCGTTGCGGCGCGTGTCCAGGCCGGCGGCCGGACCGATCCCGCCGCACTCGAACGCGACCAGTTCGCCGCCCACGGATTGGCCTGGATCGCCACCTATGCGGCCGGCCTGCGCGAGATGCTCGGCTGGGCCCGGCGACTCGAAGGCTCGGATGCCCTCACCGAACTGGACCGGCTCGTCCTGCAGGCGGCGTTCGGCGAATATCTGGCGCAGCTTTCCGGCGGCGTCGCCATCTCGCAGGGAGAAGTCGTGCGACCGGCGGACCTCGGCATCGACGGCGCAGCGCTTCGCAGTCCCGCCGCCGGGCGGGTCGCGGCGGAGGGCAACAGCAACGCCGTGAGGATGGAGATCGCAGCGCATCTTGCCGACGGCCGGCGACCGTCCGACGGGCTGGAGGACGAGTCGCTCACCCTCGTGCGGGACCAGTTCCGCCGATTCGTCGACGAACGCATCGTCGGACCCGCTCATGGATGGCACAGCCGCGACGAACTCATACCCATGGCTGTCGTCCGGGACATGGCGGAGATGGGCGTGTTCGGGCTCACCGTTCCCGAAGACTGGGGCGGACTCGGCATGGGCAAGGTGGCCATGTGCGTGGTCACGGAGGAGCTGTCCCGGGGTTATATCGGCGTGGGCTCGCTCGGAACCCGTTCGGAGATCGCAGCCGAGCTCATAAGGCTTGCCGGCACGCAGGAGCAGAAGGAACGGTGGCTGTCCGGCATCGCAAGCGGCGCGGTGCTGCCGACCGCCGTGTTCACCGAGCCCGATGTCGGCTCGGACCTCGGCGGGGTGAAGACGCGCGCGGTGCGCAACGGCGCGACCTACGGAATCACCGGGTCCAAGACCTGGATCACCCATGCAGCGCGCGCCGACCTGATGACGCTGCTCGCCCGGACCGATCCGGACAAGCCCGGCTATCGGGGACTTTCGATGTTCCTCGCCCCGAAAACGCGCGGCGACGACGGCAACCCGTTTCCCGATCCCGGCATCGACGGCGGTGAAATCCCCGTGCTCGGCTATCGCGGCATGAAGGAATACGAGATCGGCTTCGACGGCTTCGAGGTCGGTGCGGAAAACCTGCTGGGCCGCGAGGAGGGCCAGGGCTTCAAGCAGTTGATGGCGACCTTCGAAAGCGCGCGCATCCAGACGGCGGCCCGCTCGGTCGGGGTCGCCGAACGCGCGATGGAGCTTGCGCTGGATTACGCCGCCGGGCGCAGGCAGTTCGGCAAGGCCATCCTCGGTTTCCCGCGTGTCGCCGGCAAGATCGCCTGGATGGCGGTCGAAACCCAGATCGCACGCCAGCTTGCCTATTTCGCGGCTCGCGAGAAGGACGGCGGGCGGCGCTGCGACATCGAGGCCGGCATGGCCAAGCTGCTCGCCGCGCGCGCCGCCTGGGCCAATGCCGACAATGCCGTCCAGGTGCATGGCGGCAACGGTTACGCCCAGGAATACGAGGTCGGGCGCATCCTCTGCGACGCCCGCATCCTCAACATTTTCGAGGGCGCGGCGGAGATACAGGCCCATGTCATCGCGCGCGGCCTGCTGGAACGCCGCAACTGAGCCCCCGGGAGCGGCTTGCATGGCACGAATAGTCATCGTCGGCGCCGGCATCGGCGGGCTCGCCGCATCGCTTGCCCTGGCGAAGCGGGGCATCGACTCCCTCGTGCTGGAGCAGGCGCCGCGCATCGAGGCGGTGGGCGCCGGAATCCAGCTCAGCCCGAACGCCACGCGCATCCTCAACTGGCTCGGTCTGGAAAACGATATGGCCGGTTGGGGGGTGGAGCCTGCCGGACTGGCGATCCGCAGCCATGAGGGCGAGATGCTCGTGGAAGCGCCCCTCGGCCGGGAAGCGCGGGAGACCTTCGGCTATCCCTACTACCACGCCCATCGCGCGGACCTGCTGGACGGGCTGCTCAGGCGCCAGCCGCCGGGGCGGCTGCGGCTCGGAGCCCAGGTCGCCGCCATGGAAGACGGACGGCTGACGCTGACGGATGGCGAGACCGTCGAAGCCGATATCGTCATCGGCGCGGACGGCATCCACAGCCCGGTGCGCCGCCATCTCTTCGGCACCGGCAATGCGCGGGATTCGGGTTCGGTCGCCTGGCGCGCGCTGGTCCCGGCAGAGCGTCTCGCCGACCTCGACATTCCGCGCGAGTCGGGTGTCTGGTGGGGGCCGGACGCCTGCATGGTGCGCTATTGGGTTGCAGCCGGGCGGCTGATGAACTGGATCGCGATTGCCCGGACCGACCGCGAGACGCCGGAATCCTGGTCCCGCCTCGGCCGCGTGGAGGACGCCGCCGAGGCGATGGCGCCCTTCCCGCCCACGGTCACGCGGATGGTGGAGCGCACGGAGACCGTGCATGAATGGGCGCTGTTCGACCGGGAGGGGCTGCCGGCCTGGACGCGCGGCCGGGTGACGCTGCTGGGCGACGCCGCGCATGCCATGATGCCCTATCACGCCCAGGGCGCCGCGATGAGCCTGGAGGACGCCTGGGTGCTGGCCGGCTGCCTCGCCGGGGACGCGGGCGAGACCGGACTCGCGCGATACGAGGCGCTGCGCCGCGACCGCGCCAACCGGGTGCAGGCCTGGTCCCGCGCCATCGAGCACCACTGCCTTATGGCGGACCCGGCGGAGGTCGCGGCGCGCAACGCCAAGCTGGCGAAAGACCGCGCGGACTATCGCGGCGGCTTCCCGCCGGGGCAGATCTGGCTCTACGGCTACGACGCCGAAGCCGCGCTTGCGGGGCGTTCCGATTGACGGACATGAGGGCCGGCCATAGGTTAGGATTGCACCGAACGCCGTTGCCGGGAACACGGCCACCATGGACCCCGCATTCATCACAGCATGGGCAACTGGCGCCATCGCCGCCTCGACCGTTATCGTAGGCGGTGCAACCTGTTTCCTGATCTGGCGCGGTATTCGGGAAATGCGCCGGTCCTCGGATGAGCGCACCCGCGCTCGCGAAACTGCTGCCGCAGAACTCGCCGAATGGCGGGACGCCGATATCCGCCGCCACGAGGAAACCATGGCGACAATGCGAGGTTTGCACGAGGAATCGATGACGGCGCTTCGCGCTCTGATTCAGCGCACCGGGCCTGCTGCGCCGGCGGCATAAAGAGCCCGTCGCTTGTCCTTCCTCATCCCGGTTCTCCTCGCAGCGGTGGCGCTCGTCCTGTTTACCGGGATTTTCGGGATGATGCGGGGCGGCAACTTCAACCGGAAATACGGCAACAGGCTGATGCAGCTCCGCGTCGGCCTGCAGTTCCTCGCCATTGTCCTGATCGCGGCCGCGGCGTTGCTGGCCGGCTCCTGATGGTCCGGCTCACGAAGATCTACACAAGGGGCGGCGACAAGGGCGAGACCTCGCTCGGCAACGGCGCGCGCGTCGCCAAGGACAGCATCCGCGTCGAGGCGTTCGGCGCTGTGGACGAGACCAATGCCTGCATCGGCCTGGCCCGGCTCCATACGTCCGGCGAGATGGACGCGATGCTGGCGCGCATCCAGAATGACCTGTTCGACCTGGGCGCGGACCTCTGCACGCCGGAAGGAGGCGAGCGGCGTTCCGGCGCCCTGCGCGTCGCGCCGGAACAGGTCCGGCGGCTGGAAGCGGAGATCGACGCCATGAACGCCGAACTGGCGCCGCTCAACTCCTTCGTGCTGCCAGGCGGGTCGGCGGCGGCGGCGGCGCTGCACCTTGCGCGTACCACGGCCCGCCGGGCGGAACGCGCGGTGGCGGCGCTTGCGCGCGAGGAACCCGTGGGCGAAGCGGCGCGGCGCTACATCAACCGCCTCTCCGACCACCTGTTCGTCGCGGCGAGGCAGGTCAACGACAAGGGCGCCTCGGACGTGCTCTGGGTCCCCGGCGCGAACCGGTGACATGGCCTTCGGGCTTCAGTTTCCCTGCTTCCTGACCATCACGCGCCGGAGCGCCTTGCGCGCGTAATCCCAGTCCGGGCGGATGGCGAGCGAACGCTTATAGTCGGCCAGCGCCTCGTCGAGCCGGCCCATTTCGGCCTTGAGATCCCCGCGCACCTTGTAGGCGCGCCAGAGCTCCACCTGGCCGAGCGCGATGCTCTCGTCGAAATCGGCAAGCGCGCCTTCCAGCTTGCCCATGCGCCATTTCGCGACGCCGCGATTGTGGAAGGCTTCGCCATATTCCGGGCGAAGGCGGATGGCCTCGTCGAAATCGGCGATGGCGTCTGCACAGGCCCCGGTTTCGATCTGCGCCGTGCCGCGCTTGAAAAGGCCCCTTGCCCGATCCTCGTCGGTTTCGAACAGGCCGGCCTCCAGCGCGCGCGTGCAATGCAGCACATTCGCGGACGGCGCGCCGCCGCCGGCCAGGCAAAGCATCTTGTCCCAGGAATCCGCAGCCAGCGCGGGCCCCGCCGACACCAGCAGAACAAGCGCGATCCAGCTTCTAGCGGCCATGGCGCATGTGCTTCGCAATGATGGTGCGCTGGATCTGGCTGGTGCCGCCGCCGATGGTGGCCTGCATACCTTCGCGGAAATAGCGTTCCATGTCGGCCTCCGGCGTGGTGCCGACCCCGCCCATGATCTGCACGCCCTGCCGCGAAACCTCCTGCAGCGTCTCCGACGCAAACAGCTTCGCCATGGCCGCTTCTTTCGGGCAGGGACCGCCGCCGTTCGCCGCCGCGGCGGCGCGGTAGGTCAGCAACCGTGCGGCATCCACCCGGGTCTGCATGTCGGCCAGCATATGCCGGATGACCTGGAAATCGAAGATCGGCTGGCCGAACTGCTCGCGCGTGCGGGCATAGTCGCAAGCGTCGTCCACGGCCTGTTGCGCACAGCCGACATAGCCGGCAGCAATGGAAATGCGCTCCAGTTCCAGATGCTCGGTCATGATCTGCCAGCCCTGCCCTTCCGCGCCGAGGAGCGCGTGTCCGGGCAGGCGCACATCGTCGAAGAAGATGGTGTTGGAGCCGGTGGCCCGGCGGGCGAGCGCCTCGATCTTGTGGACCGTCACGCCCGCCGCATCGTTCGGAATCAGCAGCACGGAGAGCCCGTCATGCCTTTCGCTCCCCGCTTCGGTGCGCACGAGAGCGCAGAGCACGGCGCCCTTCGCCCCGCCGCCCGAGTTCCAGAGCTTCTGCCCGTTCACCACCCATTCGTCTCCGTCCCGCCGGGCGCGGGTGCGGGCGTTGGCGGCGTCCGAACCCGCCTGCGGCTCCGAGAGAGAGATGACGAAGCGCATCTCGCCGGCGAGGAACGGTTCGATATAGTGCGCGGCTTGTTCCGCGCTGCCGTGGCGGACGATGTTCTGCGCGGTGAACATCGGCACCATCAGCGCGGTTGCGAAGTCGGGTCCGTAGCGGGCCAGCCCCTCGCACATCAGCGCGTAGGAGAAAATGTCGCCGCCCTGTCCGCCCTGCTCCTCCGGCACGAGCAGGCCGATCCAGCCTTGCGAGACGACCTTCCGATAACCTTCGTAGGGGTATTCGCGGTTGCGGTCCTTTTCGCGGACATAGTCGCGGCCGACTTCTTCGTCCATGAAGCGGAAAACGGTCTCCCGCCACATCTCCTGTTCAGGCGTGAGGAAATCCATCGGAGAAACGGTCCGGCGCGGGCGGCTAGTTGACGACGAGGTCGGTGGAGGCGTGCGTGACGGGTTCGTTGCCTGTCTCCGTCACGATCACGGTCGTGCCCGAGGTCGCGGACAGGCCGGCCTCGCTGTCGAATATGATGATGTGGATGAAGAACACCATGCCGGGCGCGGCGAGCACGGGATTGCCGCGATAGAACATCGGGCTGTCCATCCACACGGGCGCGAAGGTCGCCCCCAGCGAATAGCCGCACGCATTCATCCGGTGCTCGGCCAGGCCGCGTCCATCGAGCACCCGGGCATGGGCGTCGAACACGTCTCCCACCGGCCGGCCGGGCCTCAGCGCCTCCCGGCAGGCGGCCAGCGCCTCGACTGCTGCGTCGTGCAGGAAGCGCTGGCGCCCGGACGGCGGGCCGATGCGGATCGTGCGCATGAGGCACGCATGGTAATGCCGCCAGGTGCCCGCGAACTCCAGCATCAACTGGTCGTCCGCATCCAGGTGCCGCCGTCCGGTGTAATAGCGGCACATGAGCGCGCCCGGACCGGAGCCGATGATGGTCTCGTTCGCCGGCTCGTCGCCGCCGGCGCGCAAGACCGCGCCCTGCATCGCCGCCAGGATGTCTCCCTCGAACGCGCCCGGCCGCGCGAGCCGCACGGCTTCGTCGTAAGCACGGTCGGCAAGCTCGCCCGCCTTGCGCACATAGTCGAGCTCCGCCGGGCTCTTGACGACCCGCAGCCCGTCCACCAGTCCGGACGCATCGCCCAGCTCGACAAAGCCTTCCAACGCGTCCCGCAGTCGGAAGCCGAGCGCCGCCGGAAGCCCGTAGGACTGCCACTCCACGCCGATACGGCCGCCCGCGATGCCGAATTCCGCCAGCATCGCCTTCAGGTCGTTCTCCGGCCTGGCTTCGGCCGAGTCCTCCCACACGCGGATATCGTCGAGGACCGAGGTGAACTCCGCCTGGCGGCGGTCGGGCGCGCGGGTCAGGAGCGCCATGCGTCCATCGGCGCCGAGCCAGAGGCACTGGAAAAAGCAGAAGCCGAACGTGTCGTAGCCGGTGAGGTAGAACATGCTCTCCTGCTTGAAGACCAGCAGGCCGTCGAACCCCGCAGCCGTCGCTGCTTCCGCGGCGGCGCGCTGCCGTCCGGCGAACTCTTCCTCGCTGAAATGGATGGACATGCTGCCTCTCTCGCTTTCCTGACCGCCCTCGCGCATCATGGCACGAAGAGCCGCCCGAATGACAAGGCGGCGACGCAGGGGAGCATGGGAACGATGGCGGTCGAACGGGCGGAGGTGGTCGCAACCCGGCATATGGCCGTGGCCGGACACCAGCTTGCGGCGAGTGCCGCGTTCTCCGTGCTGGAGGCCGGCGGCAACGCGATCGATGCCGGCGTGGCCGGCGGGCTGGCGCTCGGCATCCTGGAGAGCGACCTGGTAAGCGTGGCCGGCGTTGCGCCGATCATGGTCTATAGCGCCGAGGCGCAGAAGGTCGTCACGATCTCGGGTCTCGGCTGGTGGCCCGAGGCAGCCGATATCGAGCATTTCCGGCGCGAATATGGCGGCGCGATTCCGAACGGCGTGCTGAGAACGGTCGTGCCCGCCGCTCCCGACGCCTGGATCACGGCGCTTGAGCTCTGGGGCCGGATGAGCTTCGGCGAGGTCGCGCAGGCGGCGATCCGTTACGCTCGGGACGGCTTTCCCATGTACCCGCTGATGGAGCGCATCATCTCGGAGCATGAGGCCGAGTTCCGCGCCGCGCCCGATACGGCGGCGATCTTCCTGCCCGGCGGGCGGCCGCCCCGGGCCGGCGAGCTCTTCTTCCAGAAAGAGGGGGCCGCCGCACTGCAATACATGGCGGACGAGGAAGCCGCCGCCGCGCACAAGGGCGGGCGCAAGGCCGGACTCGCAGCCGCGCGCGACGCCTTCTACAGGGGCGACATCGCGCAGCGCATTGCCGCGTGGCAGGCGGCGGAGGGCGGATGGATGACGCTCGAGGATCTCACCTCCTTCCGGGTCGGCATCGAGGAGCCGGTGCGCGGCCGGTTCGCCGGAGCGGAGGTCTATGCCTGCGGACCCTGGTGCCAGGGGCCGGCCCTGATCGAAGTGCTGAACATACTGGGGGGATACGACCTCGAATCCCTCGGCCATAACAGCGCCGACGCGGTGCATGTCACGGTTGAGGCCGTGAAGCTCGCCATGGCCGACCGCGACGCCTGGCTGGGCGACCCGCGCTTCGTGGACGTGCCGATCGACACGCTCGCATCCGAGGATTACGCCGCCCTGCGGCGGACGGAAATCGACATGGAGACCGCCATGCCGGAAATGCCGCCGCCGGGCGCTGCCGGCTCGCGCCATGCGTTCCCCGCAGCGCCCGTCCCGACGCGGGAGCCGGAGGTTGCGCCGCTCGATACCTCCTACATCTGCGTCGTGGACGAGGCGGGTAACGTCTTCTCGGCGACGCCCTCGGACGGCTCCTATGGCGGCACGGTGGCGCCCGGCGTCGGCCTCGCGATTTCGTCGCGCGGCTGCCAGTCCTGGACCGACCCGGCGCACGCCTCCGCGCTGGCCCCCGGCAAACGCCCCCGCCTGACGCCCAACCCGGCGCTGGCCGTGCTGGACGGCGGGACGCGCTTCGTGCCCTTCGGCACACCGGGGGGCGATGTCCAGACGCAGGCGATGTCGCAGTGCCTGATGAACCTCGCGGTCCACGGCATGTCCGCCCAGGAAGCCGTCTCCGCGCCCCGCTTCGCCAGCTACAGCTTCCCGTCTTCCTTCGAACCGCATGCCTATTATCCGGGCTTGCTGAAGCTGGAAAGCGCCATCGCGGATGAGGCCGGCGGCGAGCTTGCGCGGCGCGGCCACGAGATCGAACGGTGGCCGGAGCGCATCTGGCTCGCGGGCTCCGTGTGCATGATCGACGCCGACAGCGAACGCGGCCTGATGACCGGCGGCGCCGATCCCCGCCGCATGGCCTCTGCCGTCGGCGCCTGACCGGCGCCAGGCGATACGGGCATTCATTCCCCAACCGGCGAGCGACATCATGGCTTTAGCGACGCGGCAGGGCGCCAATGCGCCGCATATCAACCTTTACAGCGACACCCAGACGCTGCCGACGCCGAACATGCGCCGGGCGATGGCCGAGGCGCCGGTCGGGGACGAGCAGTCCTTCGCCGATCCGAGCGTCAATGCGCTTTGCGAACGGGTGGCGGCGCTGCTCGGTCAGGAGGCCGCCGTCTTCCTGCCCTCCGGCACGATGTGCAACGAGATCGCCATCCGCGTCCATTGCCGGCCGGGCGACGAGGTGATCGCCGAGGCGTCTTGCCACATACTGAACTTTGAAGGCGGCGGTCCCGCGGCGCTCTCCGGGGTGCAGATCGCGCCCTTGCCCGGCGAACGCGGCATCTACACGGCGGAACAAGCCGAAGCCGCAATCCGCCCGGACCACCGCTATGCGCCCCGGTCGGCGCTGCTGGAGGTCGAGAACACCGCCAATATGGGCGGCGGCACGGTCTGGCCGCTACAAGCGGTTCGGGCAGTCACGGACATCGCCCGCGCGCACGGCCTCGCAACCCACCTGGACGGGGCGCGGCTGCCGAATGCGGTTGTGGCTTCGGGCACTTCCGCGGATGAATACGGCGCCTGCTTCGACAGCGTCTGGATCGACCTCAGCAAGGGGCTCGGCTGCCCGGTGGGCGCGGTGCTCGCCGGCTCGTCCGCCTTCATCGACGAGGCATGGCGCTGGAAGCAGCGAATGGGCGGCGCCATGCGGCAGGCGGGCATCCTGGCCGCCGCCGGCCTCCATGCGCTCGACCGCCACTGGGACCGTCTGGCCGAGGACCATGCCAACGCCGCCCTGCTGGCCGGAGCGCTGGCGCAAATCGACGGCTTCTCTGTCGAACCCTGCGAGACCAACATCCTGTTCTTCGATGTGGGCGGCACCGGTCGAAGCGCTGCCGAGATTGCATCCCGCGCCGGCGAAGCGGGCCTGCGCGTCGGCGCGATGGGACCGACGCGAATGCGCGCCGTGACGCATCTGGATGTCAGCCGTTCGGACTGCGAAGAAGCCGCCCGTATTCTTGCCGAGGCGGCGGCATGAGCTTCGACCCGGACGCCTTCAAGGCGTTCGAACGCGCGGGCTGGAACCGGCAGGCGGCGGGCTACCGCGCGGTTTCCTGGGATTCCACGCGCCTCGGCCTCGGCCCCGTTCTCGACGCCGCCGGCGTGGCGGCCGGCATGGAAGTGCTCGATGTGGCGACGGGTCCCGGCTACGGCGCGGCGCTGGCGGCGGAGCGGGGGGCGCGTGCGACCGGGGTGGATTTCGCCGCCGCGATGGTGGAGGAGGCGCGGCGAAACTTCCCGGAAGCCGAGTTCCGGGAAGGCGACGCCGAGGCGTTGCCTTTCGATGACGGAAGTTTCGACGCCGTCACCTGCTCCTTCGGCATGCTGCATTTCGCCCGGCCCGAAAAGGCAGTTGCGGAGGCGTTCCGTGTGCTGCGGCCTAGCGGTCGCCATGCCTTCTCCGCCTGGTGCACGGCGGACCGGGTAGCGCATTTCGGCATGTTCCGCCGCGCGGTTGCGGCGTATGGCGACCCCCATGCAGGCGGCATTCCCGAAGGGCCGGAGATGTTCCGCTTCTCCGACCCCGGGGAGTGCGAGCGTGTGCTCAAGGCGGTCGGTTTCGGGGACACCAGGGTGGAGGAAATGGCGGTACGCCGCCGCGTGATGCCCGAGGCGCTGGTCGAGGGGCTGCGCCACGCAACGGTGCGCTCCCGCGCGCTGCTGGATGCGCAGACGCCGGACGCCCGCGCCGCCATCGAAGCCGCCGTGCTGGAGGAAGCGCGCGCCATGGCGGGATCGGACGGCGTCCTCGACCTCTCCCTACCCGCCGTCCTCGCTTCGGGAGCGAGGCCCGGTTAGGCGATGCACCGGCTTGATGCACCTGCCTGCAACGATAACGGGACCACCTTGGCCGTGGTCGATGGAACGGGTCAATGACCTTACAGGCCGGGCGCTATCGGCCGCGAGGGAAATTGCCAAGGCCTACAAGCGCGCTTTCGACCGGCAATCGGTGCTGCGCGCGGTCGAAACCGTCTGCGCCACCTTCCAGAGAGCCCGCCTAGAAGAAGACGTAGGAGCGGACCACCACGTTCTTGCGGCAACGCGCATCGGCGGGCGCCGTCGGGTCGATGCAGGCCGAGTGGAAAGACCAGCGCGACACCGAGCCGTCCGTGACCGAGTCGTAGCACTTCAGCATCGACACTTCCGTCGGCGTCTGACGCGGGAACCAGTACCACTCATGGTCCGGCCGGTAGGTGAAGCGCGTCGTCTCGCCCACACGGTCGTCATAGATGCGGTAGTTGTTGATGTAGGGCTGGTCGGCGAAGGACGGCCAGGCGCAGAGCACGAAGGGGAACTGCTCCACCGTCTCCATCGGCTTGGCCAGATTGATCGACATGAACCGCCGCGACATCTTCGCGTCGGCCTCCGCCTCCGTGTAGTGCTGCGGGCGCCCGAAGTTGCGCAGGTTCCTGGTCAGCAGCTCGCGGCAGCGCACCCGCCCGCTATTGTCGTTCAGGTCGTTATGCACGAGGTTGGCATAGCGCGCGTTCACGCCGGGATTCTTCGCGTCCTGGTCTTCCGTGCGGTCGCCCCGATAGTCCTTGTCGAACACATCGTGATTGTAGACCAGCGCGTCGGTCGCATCGGGGAAGAACTCCAGCAGGAGCTTCTCGATCTCCGGGTAGAACACGCGCTCCACCTCGGCCGAATCGTAGAAGTTCCCGCACCTGGATTCGAGGTGCGCCAGCGAGACGCCGAGCCTGTCCATGGACTCGGCGCTGCCGACATCGAGGCCCGGATAGTATTCGCCGATCCGGCGCGCATCGCGGAGTACTTGCGGAAAGTAGAGGCT
>JAJDYL010000096.1 GCA_022825195.1 Alphaproteobacteria bacterium | reverse complement strand
TCGCGCAGCTCCACGACGCTCCTCTCCGCCTTCTTCAGCGCGTTGCGGGCCCGCAGGCGCTCAAGCTCGGGCGCCCGGTCGTTCAGGGGAATCGTGGCGTCCATCCGCACCGTGCTGTCCGTCCGCCCGGTGTCGTTATGGGTCCACTGGACGCCGACGGAAAGGTCCGGCAACAGGTTGTTGCGGGCCACCGCCAGCGCGATCCGGGCGCTCTCGACCCGCAGCCCGGCCTGCAGGTAGTCGGCGCGGTCGCGCAGCGCCTCCTCCAGCGTCGGCTGAAAGGCGGCGTCCCGCCGTTCGGCCCTCAGCTCCTCCAGCGGGCGAATCCGCACCCGGCTGTCCAGCTCCAGAATGCCGATCAGCCCGAATTGCGCCGCCTCCAGGCGGTTCCGCGCCCGCACCAGCGCCAGTTCCCGGTTGGCGATCGCCGCCTCCGACCGCCCGGCTTCGCGCTCGGCCACGCGCCCCGCCCCGATCAGCGCGCGCGTCGCCGCAAGCTGTTCGCGCGCGCGCCGCAACGAGGCCTCGCCGATCTCCACCTGCCGCACCGCCCCGATCAACGCCCGATACGCTCCGATGACTGACACGACCAGGTCCGCCGCCGTGTTGCGGAAGGCGAGCATGTCGGTCCGCTCCGCAAGCCGCGCCTGGCGCACCGGGGCGCTGTCGATATCGGCCCACGCGCCTTTCAGCAAGGGCTGGGAAAAGCGGAAGCTCTGCGAGGCGGCGCCCTCGAACCGCCGGGACAGGGTCTCGTCCCATCCGAGCGAGAACGCCCCGCCGGTGGGAACGCGCAGCTCCGTCCGGGCGCCCACGCCGGCCTTCTGGTCCTGCCGGTCCCTGCTGGCGAAAGGACCGACGGTTACCCGGGGGCTCCAGCGGTCCTCGGCCACATCCAGAGAAAACCGCCGCACCTCCCGGTCGAGCCGGCTGTTCAGAAGCGGACGGTTGCGCTCCAGAGCCAGGGCGATGGCGTCCTCCAGCGTCAGCTCGCAGACATTGCCCTCGCAGGCGGAGCGCTCCTGCGCCCATGCAGGCATGGGGGCGAAAAGCAGCGCCATGAGGCACAGGAGAACGCCGAAACGCCTCGCAACCCTGCCCGCCGCCCACGTTCCGGATGGTGCCAGCCTCATGGTCCGCAACGCCGTCCGCCGGGTCCCGTTCAACGAGCCCGCCCGGGACGGAAACCGGATCGCAGAGAAAACATGGCCCCCCGGAGGATGTTCAACTCGGGCGGGAATTGGCGGGAGTACCGAAAGACGTGTCAATCCCTTTCCCGCCGGACCGGAAACTCATCCCCGCGATGGCGTTCCCGACATCCACCGGCGCCTTGCTCACCATCGCGCGTTGAGTTCGAGCCCCATCCTGTGCTCCGCCGGGGCCGTGTCGCTTTCCCGCCTTGTCGCCGTGACGCCGAGGGAGAGGGCGCCCGCGCCCGTTGCCGGCGCGAGCTTCCAGCCAAGCGTGTAGTCGCGGGCGCCCGCAGCGAGGCCGAGGCCCATATGCGGGCTGCCGGTGAAGCGGCCGCCGAGTGCCGGGAAGCCCCAGGCCGCCTCCGCAGACCAGCGGCTCTCCAGCCTGCCGCCGTCCTCGCGCTCCTCCAGCGGCGCCGGCGCAAACAGCGCATCAAGCCCGCCCTGCGCCTGCCCGCCCCAGTCCTGGCCGAGGCTGAAGGACGGACCGCGCCCGCCCGCCGCATCCGGAGCGAACACGAGCGACGCAGACACGCCCCGGTCCTCCAGCGCGCTGTCGTCATGCGCCACCAGCGTACGGCCCGAAAAGTCGAGCGTGAGACCGAGACCCGGATCGACCCATGAGAGGCCGCCGCCCAGCTCCACGCCCCGGCCCGTCTCCGCATCGCCCCCGTCATGGCGCGCGCCGAGCTCCAGCTTCGGCGTCAGGCTCGCCCCGCCCGCGAGCGCCACGCCCCAGCTGCCCTCGAGGCCGAGCCGCAGCCGGCTCACATCCGACTCCGACGCCGCAAGATCGTGCGTCTTCTCCGACGAGGTCCGCACCCACAGGGCGTCCGAAACCACCGCCAGGGACGGGCCCTCACCAACGGTCCCTGTAGCCGCCGGGGCCAGAAGCACGCCCCTGAGCCCCGCCGCCGCCATGCTCCAGCGCGTGTCCGCACGGTAGTTGCCGCTAAGGGCCGTCTGCACCGTCACATCGCCCGCGCCCTGGCCCACGGCGCCCCACAGGCGCAACCGCTCCGAGACATCGTAGGCCGCATAGGGGACCGTCGCCGTCAGCGACGCCTCCACCTCGCCCTGGCCCGCCTGCGCCGCCAGGGCGCACACAGCCTCAGCCTGGCCCGAACAGCCGCCCGCGCCGTCCTGCGCATAGTCGCCCTCGGACCTGCTCTGCGACAGCGCGAACCCCACAAGCCACGGGCCCCGCGCATAGTCCGCCCCCAGAAGCGCCGACGCCGTCTCGCCGCTCAGACGCAGCGCCGCGTCCCGGTCAGCCCCGGCGAACTGCGTCGCAAACGCATGCCCGCCCGCGCCGGGCGCCTCGCCCCAGAAGGCCATTGTCCCGCCCGCGCCGTCCACATCGCCGGTCAGCGTGAAGCTGCTCCCCGACAACGCCTCGCGCAGCGTCATCGTCCGCGACTCCTCCCCGGACGGGCCGAAGCTTGTCCCGGACCATGATCCGGGGGCTGTCTGCAAGCCGGCAGAGCGCGGCAGGACCGCAGCGCCGCCCGCCGCCGGTCGCCCGGAAGCGTCCGGGTCGAATGACAGCGCCTGCCCGGCGACCATGCCCTGCATGCCGGGCGTGCGCGGCGCCGCCATGCGCGCGGCGATACCCTCCAGAGCCTGCTCCGCAACCGTGCGCCCGAACCGCGCCAGGAACGCCGCCGGCAGCGGGTCGTTGTTCACGATCGTCGCCACGCCCACCCCGTCCGCGATCGCAGCGCCGTTCGCGTCCGAAAGCACGATCTCGAAAGTCTCCGGGTCCTCGTCATGGCTGTCGTCGATCACCATGCCCGCCTTGATCCGGTACTCGGTCTCGCCCGGCCTCATGCCAGCGAAGGTCTTCAGGGTGGGTCCCCAGAAGTCCTCGTTCCGCCTCGCCGACACCGGGCTC
>JAJDYL010000106.1 GCA_022825195.1 Alphaproteobacteria bacterium | reverse complement strand
TCGATCAGCCAGGGAAAACGGGAATCGAGCCGTGCGCTGCGACGTCGGACGGACGGTCCCGATGACTGGCCTGCTGTAGGGAGATCACTCCGACTACCCGGCGAGCACGATACCCCGCCGCGGAACGCGGCTCAGTTCAATCCCCATTGTGCGACACGGTGAGCCGGTGACAGGCGGTGGAAGGGCACCGGCCGCAGGGAGTTGCCGCTAATTCGCCGCATCCTCCAGGCCGACAGTTTCGCTGGCTACAACCGCCTCTACGCGGTCGGGCGATTGCCCGGGCCTGTCACCGAGATCCCCTGTTGGGCACACGGGCGGCGCAAATTTTTCGAGTTCGCCGATATTACGGCCAGCAAGAGGCGCGGCAGGAACGCGCCGCCGATCTCGCCGCTCGCGATGGAGGCGGTGAAGCGGATCGACGTGTTGTTCGACATCGAGCGCTCCATCAAGGGCGAGACCGCCGCGCGGCGCCATGCCGTCCGCCAGGAACTGAGCGCGCCGGTCCTGGCCGAACTCGAGACCTGGATGAAGGCCGAACGCGCAAAGCTCTCCCGCCATACCCCCGTGGCCAAGGCCATGGACTACATGCTCAAACGATGGGACCGCTTCGCCCGCTTCCTCGACGACGGACGTATCTGCCTCTCGAACGATGCCGCTGAGCGCTGTCTGCGCGGTATCGCCCTCGGCAGAAAATCATGGCTGTTCGCCGGCTCCGACCGCGGCGGCAGGCGCGCCGCAGCCATGTATATCCTCATCGGCACTGCCAAGCTCAACGACGTCGATCCGCAGGCCTGGCTCGCCGACGTTCTCGGCCGGATCGCGGGAACCCCGCAGAACCGGCTCGACGAACTCCTTCCATGGAACTGGATTCCGGAGCAGAGGCCCGATCAAGCCGCATAAGCCGGCTCACGCTCAAAACCACTCCGATCCGCACGCACTCTCCGTGCAATGACAGCCTATCTACCCCTGCGGTCTTCGGCGGACGCATACGGTTCAAGTCCGGCCCCCACCTCTCAACGACCCTACGCTCGCACCGAGGCGCGGCGGGGTGGCGTCTCAGCTACCGGTCGATCATCGGCACGACCAAGCTGTTGAGCTAGATCATGTTTTCTCTCCTTCTTGGTCGTCACGGCGCCCTAAGGCCGTATAACCTTCTGCGGCAGGGCAATCCGAATGAGAACGGCACAGGCGGGAACCGTTCCCCTAGGGTATTCTGTCGCTATTTCGCATTGGGAAGACTGGGGATTCACCTTAAACATGGCGCGGAGACGGGAACGGAAGCCTCGGACAGGAAGGGGAAGTGCGACCCGGGCAGTTGTCCCGACAACTACTATTCCCCGCATCGCGCTTGTCGACTTTCTCCGGGGCGCAGCTCTCATCGGCATGACCGTCTACCATTTCGTCTACGATCTCGAATTTTTCGCCTTGAAGGAAAGCGGTTACTCGGAGCAGCTGCATTGGTGGATGCTTGCTACCGTCGTTGCCGGAAGCTTCGTCTTCCTCACAGGAGCGAGCCTTTATCTTGCCCATGCGCACAAAATCCGGTGGAGGCCCTGGAGCCAGCGCCTTGCCGTCATCATGCTCGCCGCGCTTGCGATTACGGGCGTTACCCGGTTCGTAACCCCGGAATCCTATATCTTCTTCGGCATCCTGCACATGATCGCATTTGCCAGCGTCGCCGGTCTCGCGTTCCTTCGCGCTCCATGGTGGCTGGCGGCGGCGGCGGCGGCCGCGATCTTCGCGATCGACGAATCCGTTTCGAGCGAGTGGCTGAACGCGTCATCCGTGAGCTGGCTCGGCCTTGCGAGCGTCACGCCCATGGCGAGCGATTTCCGGCCTGTGTTCCCATGGCTTGCGCCGGCGCTGCTTGGGATCGGAACGGCGAAATTATGTCATCGGCAAGGCTGGCTGCACGGGTTGGCGATACCGAAGCTCGACGGAATGTTGGAAAGGGCCGTTCGCTTTCTCGGGCGCCACAGCCTTCTCTATTACCTGCTCCACCAGCCAGTGCTCTTCGTCCTGTTCTGGATGTGGCTTCAGCTCGCAGGACGTTAGGTCGTGTGCCGGCGCCGAGGCAAAGGGCGGCTCACGGGCGAGACAACGAGGATGCAACAATCGGCAGGCCGAGGCGCCGACAGCCTCAGCTGGAAGGTGGGTCGCTCGCACCGAGCAGTCGGGTTCCGGGGCGGACGGTCGGGGGCGCCGCCGCCGTCGGTGGAGCGAGGCGCACAAGCGCCTGATCGTTGCCGAGAGCTATCAGCCCGGGGTTTCGGTGTCGGTGGTGGCGCGCCGGCATGACGTGAACGCGAACCTGATCTTCAGCTGGCGGCGCCAGTATCGGGCACTGGCGCGCGTGGTAGGCGGCTTCGTCCGGGTGGTTGTCTCTTCGACGGAAGGGGCGGAGCCGGCGAAGCTGCTGCCGGCGCCACCGGATATCGAACCGTCTGCCTCCGGGCGGATCGAGATTGTGCTCGATGCGCCGGGCGGGCGGCCCCGGTGTCAGGTTTCCGGTTGCACATTCGAGGGCGTGCGTGCCGACAGGCTGCATGCTCTGGACAAATCTGCGCGCCCCCGGCTTTCATTCGGCGTTCCAGTAGCGGGGGACATGCGATGAGCAACACGGAGAATGCCACTGCGCAGACGAAACCAAAGCGCAAGACCATTTATTCAATGGCGAGCGCCGCCATCCGCGAGGGCCTGACAAACGAACAAGCGCTCGAACAGGTCTTGGCGGAATTCCCCTACGCCCGGACAACGAAGGCGACGATCGGCAAGTATCGCCGTATGTTGAGGGACAAGGGCGAGGACGTCCCAACAGCGGCCCAGGCGAGAGCCGAAGCGGGCAGGCGGACCGCGTCGCCGCCGCACCAGCCGAAGCAGAAAACGCCGGGCTCCTTGGCGCTGGACGCCCTGCGCGAGGGCAAGACCACGAAGCAGGTCATCAAGACCGTCAAGGCGGAATTCCCCCAGGCACGGATGACGGAGACCATGGTCAGCGCCTATCGCGACCGGCTGCGTGGAAGGGGCGAGGCCGTACCGACGGCTCAGGAGGCAACCGCCGCCGCCGCGGCCGGTTTCGATCTGCTTCTTGCGGATCTGGAGGAAGCCAAGGCTGCCCGTGCTACGACGGCGACAAAGGCCGACCTGGCTGCCATGGAAACCCGCCTGGCTTGGCGCATTGCCGGGGCAGCGATTGCGGCGAGCATCGTGGTTGCGGCTGCTGCGAAGCTGCTTTCCTGAGCGAAAGCGTGAGCCGGCGGGCCGGGAAACCGGGTGAGCGGAACCGGCCGTATGATCCCATGGCCCAACAGGGGAGGACGCTGGCGGCTTTCACGATTCGCCGCCACCTCTCCCGCCGGAAAGCGATGCCGACAGGCACGGGAGCATGAATTCAGCACCCGAGCGCACCAAGCGTATCCTTGCATCATGCGCCTCTTCGACCAGATTCGCCCACAGCAGCGCCGAAGATGATAGGCTTCTTGTAGATGCAACGGATCAAATATTCCGCCGCCCCCCCTGAATTGTGGCTTTATCGCACCACCCCAGGGGCAATCGGCTTTCTGCAGTGCCTGAAGGGCTTTCCCCCTACAGGCCGAATCGGTCATATTTGCGCCGCACTCAATCTGGGCGCAAATGCACCGGGCAGGTGCATTCCAAACAGTAGGAGAATGGGGATTATGAGAAATACCCTGTTTGCGACCTCCGCATTGGCCTTCGCGGCGGTCTTCGCCGCGGGATCGGTCCTGGCGGCGGACGCGAAGAAAGAAGACGAAGCAGTCGAGAAGGCCGAAGCCACCGAAATGGCCGAAGCTCCCAAGGAGGAGATGGCCGAAGAGGCGATGGCTGAGGAGGAGATGGTCGAGGAGGCGCCGCCTCCGAAACTGGCCCTCACCATCGGCGGCTACATGGAGCAGTGGGTCGGCATGGCCGATGTCGACGCCAGCGGCGTTGACGGCGGGATCGCCCAGAACTCGGACAGCGAGATCCACTTCAGGGGCGCGCTGGAGGCCGACAACGGCCTGA
>JAJDYL010000029.1 GCA_022825195.1 Alphaproteobacteria bacterium | reverse complement strand
GCAGCCGCCCCCGGCCGGCGTCCCGGCCCCCCGGTCGAAAGACGCGGTTCGTTCGGCAATGAAGAAATAATTTCCGTCTATGCTTGATTGGTAGAAAAATATGCTATGATGGGGCAGGAGGAAGCGGCATCCATGGGGCCGTCTCCGTCCCTGTCGCGCCGGTGCGAAAAAAACCCGAAGGAACGCAGGGGAGACGTGCGCCCTGCGCCTGCCTCGCCCGTGCGCGGGCGATCAGGTGCGCGAAACGCCCGCCCGGGGGCGCACGCGGGCGGGCGGGCGATACGCGCGAAACAGGGTCCGCGCCCCGGCCCGGCGGCCGGGAGCGCTGAGGGAACGGACGAAGGAGGAACGACATGCAGGACGCATTCCGGAGGCGCCCGGCTTCGCATCGCACGGCCCGCCCGCCGCCTCGCGCGCGCGGGCGCACACGCGCCGCCGCGAAACGCGCGCGCGCATTATGCGCGGGAGAGGCGCGCGCCTCCGGCAACGGGCGTCCGGGACCGTGGACCGGCAAGGAGGCCGCGACGCCCTGCAAACGGCTCCCGGCCCGCCTGTTGCCGCCCTCTTATGCCGCCCCGGACCCCGGATTGGGGTCCGGGGCAGGCTTGGGTGACGGTGCGGGGCTCGGTCGGGGCGGCGGTGGAGGGTTGTCTTTTCGAGTTCGGAAGCCGAAGGAAGCGGATGGTTATGCCGGGAATGGACAGAGGCTATGCACATGGCGCAGGGGGCCTCATGACAAAACATGACATTTCATGACATTTCATGACGGTTCCGGCGGCCGGGCCGGGTCCGGCAGCCGGTAAAGCCCGATGCTCGCGCGCTTCCAGGCCCTGCCGCCCGTCGCCCGGGGCATGTCGCTGATGGTCGCCGCGACGGTCTGCTTCACGACGATGCACACCATGGCGCGGGCGATGGGCGAGGTGCTGCCGCCCTTCGAGGTCGCGTTCTTCCGCAACCTGTTCGGCCTGCTGGCGCTGGCGCCCGTCTTCCTGCGCCACGGCACAGCGCCCCTGAAAACGGGGAAGCTGCGCCTCCACGCGCTGAGGGGCGCGGTGCAGGCGGCCTGGATGCTGGCCTTCTTTACCGGGCTCACGATGATCCCGCTGGCCGACGTGACGGCGCTCGCGTTCTCGGCGCCGCTGTTCGGCAGCCTGCTGGCCGTCCTTCTGCTGGGCGAGATCGTCCGCCTGCGCCGGGTCGCGGCGCTGGCCGTCGGCTTCGCCGGCGTGCTGGTGGTGCTGCGTCCGGGCTTCGGGGAGGTCAGCGCCGGCGCCCTGCTGATCGTCGCCGCCTCGGTCGCCTGGGGCCTGACGATCACGATCATCAAGGTGCTGGGGAGGACCGAATCGAGCGTGACGCAAGCCGTCTATATGGGCCTGTTCCTCACCCCGATCACCCTCGTCCCGGCCCTCTTCGTCTGGGAATGGCCGGAGCCCCGGCACTATCTGTGGCTGGTCGGCATGGGAGTCTTCGGCACTCTCGGGCATCTCGCCTTCGCGCAGGCCGTCAGGCTGGCCGATTCGACGGCGGTGCTGCCGCTCGACTTCCTGCGGCTCATCTAGGCGAGCCTGATCGGATTTTTCCTGTTCGCCGAGGTGCCCGACGCCCTATCCTGGCTGGGTGGCGCTGTCATTTTCGCCTCCGCCACCTATATCGCGTTCCGCGAGAGCCGGCTTGCGCAGTCGAAACAGGCCCGGCCCCCGTCCACCGACACCCCGTGAAGGCCGATGCTGGCACGCTTCCAGACCCTGCCGCCTGCCGCCCAGGGCATGTGCCTGATGATCGTCACGACGCTCTGCTTCACCACGATGCAAACCCTGGTGCGGCTGATGGGCGAGGCGCTGCCGCCCTTCGAGGTCGCGTTCTTCCGCAACCTGTTCGGCCTGCTGGCGCTCACGCCGATCTTCCTGCGCCACGGCATCGCGCCCCTGCGCACGAGGAGACTGCCCCTCCACGCCCTGAAAGGCGCGGTGCAGGCGGGCGGCATGCTGGCCTTCTTCACCGGGGTCACGATGATCCCGCTGGCCGAAGTGACGGCGCTGTCCTTCTCCGCGCCGCTGTTCGGCAGCCTGCTGGCCGTGATCCTTCTGGGCGAGGTCATCCGCGCGCGCCGGATCTCGGCGCTGGTGGCGGGCTTCGCCGGCGTGCTGCTGGTGCTGCGCCCCGGTTTCGAGGAGGTCAGCGCCGGCGCCATGCTGATCGTTGCCTCCTCGCTCACATGGGGCCTGGCGATCACCATCATCAAGGTGCTGGCGAAGACCGAGTCGAGCGTGACGCAGACCGTCTATATGGGCCTGTTCCTGACCCCGATCACCCTCGTCCCGGCCCTTTTCGTCTGGGAGTGGCCGGAGCCGGAGCACTATCTCTGGTTCACGGCCATCGGCATTGTCGGCTCCGTCGGCCACATCGCCTTCGCGCAGGCGGTCAAGCTGGCCGATTCGACGGCGGTGCTGCCGCTCGACTTCCTGCGGCTCATCTGGGCGAGCCTGGTCGGCTTCTTCCTGTTCGCCGAGGTGCCGGACGCCCGGTCCTGGCTCGGCGGCGCGGTCATTTTCGCTTCGGCCACCTACATCGCCTTCCGCGAAAGCCGGCTGGCGCGGTCGAAGCGGCCCGGCGCCGCTTCCACCGACACTTGAATAAGCTGGCAAACGACCATAAAATAACAAGAGTTTTGACATTCGGAGTCGCTCCGATGACCAGCGCAATCCTGCGTTCCGAGCGGCCGGAGCTGTTCTCGCCCCGGCTGCGCCGCGGCCTTCGCCAGCTGGGGCTGAGGGCGCTCGGCAGCGCGCAACTGGCCGCGGGGCTGGCGCTGGCGCTGGCGCTGGGCACCTACGATGCCTCCGACCCCACCGCCAATGTCGCCTCCGGCGATCCGACCTCGAACGTGCTCGGCAGCGCCGGCGCCTGGATCGCGGACTGGCTGCTGCGCGGGTTCGGCGTGGCGGCCGCGGTCGCGGCCGTGGTGCCGATCGCCTGGGGCTGCCGCGGGCTCAAGCTGAAACGCACCCGCCGCACCGCCCTGCGCCTGGCCGCCCTGATTCTCGTCCTGCCCTGCCTCGCGCTCGGGCTGGCGGCGCTCCAGGGCGTCGGCGACTGGCCGCTGCGGGAAGGGCCGGGAGGCGCGATCGGCACGGTGCTGTACCAGCATGCGGAATTGCTGCTCGGCGGGTCGGCGTGGATCGTTCACGCCGCCGGCCTCGGCGTCGGGGCGCTGCTCGCGGCCTGGGCGTTCGGCTTCGACCTGGAGGACTGGGCCTGGATCGGCGCCGGCGTGCTCGCGGCCGGACGGGCGCTCCGCCGCGCCGCGGCCGCGCTCCCCGTTCCGTCGGTGCGGCTGTCCGCCCATGTCCGGCGGACCGGGAGTCCGCAGCGCACCCGTCGCCGGATCGCGCCGGTGCTGCGCCAGGCCGGCGCCGCGGAGGAAGACGCCGGGGCCGCTTCCGAGGCGGAGGAGGTGCCGCCGGTGCCGCCGCCGCCTGCGCCGGAGCAGCCGCAGCAGCAGCCCCGCCGCCGGAAGCGGGCCCCGACGGTGCAGCAGCGCAGGCTGCCGCTCGACGACGGCTATGTGCCGCCGCCCGTCGAACTGCTGCAATTGCCGCCGCCGGACGCCGAGCGCGGCATGCCGGACGACAAGGCCCTGGAGCGCAACGCGGCCCTGCTGATGTCGGTGCTGGCGGATTTCGGCATCGGCGGCGAGGTCGTCGCGACGCGCCCCGGTCCCGTGGTGACGCTATACGAGTTCGAGCCGCAGGCCGGGATCAAGTCTTCGCGCGTCATCGGCCTCGCGGACGACATCGCCCGGTACATGTCCGCGGTCTCGGTCCGCGTGGCCCTGGTCCCCGGCCGCACGGTGATCGGCATCGAAATGCCGAACCGGGTCCGCCAGACGGTCTTCATGCGCGAACTGATCGAGACCGACGCCTACGAGCTGTCGCAGGCGGACCTGCCGCTGATCCTCGGCAAGGATATCGGCGGCGGCCCGCAGGTCGCCCAGCTGGAACGCATGCCGCATCTGCTGGTCGCCGGCACGACCGGGTCCGGCAAGTCGGTGGCGATCAACACCATGATCCTCTCGCTGCTCTACAGGCTGCCGCCCGAGCAATGCCGGCTCATCATGGTCGATCCGAAAATGCTGGAACTCTCCGTCTATGAAGGGATTCCGCACCTGCTGACCCCGGTGGTCACCGACCCGAGGAAGGCCGTTGTCGCGCTCAAATGGACCGTGCGCGAGATGGAGAACCGCTACCGGGCGATGTCCGCGCTCGGCGTGCGCAATATCGGCGGGTTCAACGCGCGCATCGCCGAAGCGCTCAAGCAGGGCGAGACCCTGACCCGCCGGGTGCAGACCGGCTACGACCCGGAGACGGGCGCGCCGGAGTTCGAGGACCAGCCCCTCGACATGCGCCCGCTGCCGTTCATCGTGGTGGTGATCGACGAGCTCGCCGACCTGATGCTGGTTGCGCGCAACGACATCGAGACCGCGATCCAGCGCCTCGCGCAGATGGCGCGGGCCGCCGGCATCCACCTGCTGATGGCGACCCAGCGGCCGTCCGTCGATGTCATCACCGGCACGATCAAGGCGAATTTCCCGACCCGGATCAGCTTCCAGGTCACCTCCAAGATCGACAGCCGCACCATTCTGGGCGAAGGCGGCGCGGAGCAGCTTCTCGGCCAGGGCGACATGCTGTTCATGGCCGGCGGCGGGCGGATCGCCCGCATACACGGCCCCTTCGTCTCGGACGGGGAAGTCGAGGAAGTCGTCGCGCACCTGAAGAGCCAGGGCTCGCCGGACTATCTCGACGCCATCACCGAGGACGAGGACGTCGCCTCCGGGATTCCGGGTTTCGAGAAGCCGGAAAGCGAGTCCGGCGAGGACGATTTCTACGACCGCGCCGTGGCTTTCGTGGCCCGCGAGCGCAAGGTGTCCGTCAGCCTCATTCAGCGCCACCTGCGAATCGGCTACAACCGCGCCGCGCGGATTGTCGAAGAGATGGAGGCGCAAGGCGTGGTCAGCGGTCCCAACCACCGGAACAAGCGCGAGGTCCTGGTAGGCGAGCATGTCGATTGACCGGCTGCGGCAGGCTGTCGCAGCCGCCCTGCTTTCCCTCGCGCTCGTCTCGCCGGCCCCGGCCGGGAACACGCCCCTGGACGATGGGGACCGGGCCGCGATCACCCGTGTCGAGGCCTATCTCAACGGGCTGGCGACGCTGGAGGCGCGCTTCGTGCAGCTCGATTCCTCGGGCGAGGCCGCGACCGGCAGGCTCAAGGTCAAGCGTCCGGGACGGTTGCGCTTCGAATACGACCCGCCGACGCCCATCCTGCTGGTGTCGCCCGGCTCGGAACTGATCTACTACGACCGCGACCTCGAGACCGCGACCCGCCTGGACTGGGCGGACACGCCCGCCTGGTTCCTGTTGGCGGAACGGGTGTCGCTCGCGCCCGGCGGGCGCTACCGGGTCGTCGAT
The DNA here is from genome assembly GCA_022825195.1 of Alphaproteobacteria bacterium. Lineage (GTDB taxonomy): Bacteria > Pseudomonadota > Alphaproteobacteria > Bin95 > Bin95 > Bin95. The sequence goes on along the minus strand of JAJDYL010000029.1, from coordinate 586 downwards.
GTGCAGCACTCCCCCGGCCTGCTCGTCGTCACGGCCGTGAACGCCGAAGCTCCGGAGGACGGGCGCATCGCCGTCAGCTTCGCGGACCGCCCCGGAGCGCTGAAACTGACGGGATGGGTTGCGGTGGACGCGCTGGGCCAGCCGACCAGGGTCTCGCTGTTCAACCTGTCCGCGAACCGCCCGATCGACGATTCGGCCTTTGTCTTCAACGAGCCGCTCGGCGTCTTCAGGCAGCAGGAGCCCTAGCCCCGGCGCCCTGCCGCCCTCCTGCCGCCGTTGGCGCAAGGCGGTTGAAACGGGGCGCGCGGCGGCGAATAATCCGGCGAGACCGGCCGAGACGGAGCTTGCCGCGATGCAGACACTGACGCCCGAACAACGACGCAACTGGAATATCGACGGCTACCTGCTGGTCGAAGGCGCGCTCTCGCCCGACCAGGTGTCCCGCTTCTCGGACAGGATCGACGAGGTCCGCAAGCGTCCGGGCTACGAGCCGCTGTCGGGCATGCTGCCGCGGGGCCATTACGGCTGGGTCGAGCAATGCGCGGACCAGAACCCGGAAGCCTTCATGGACCGGCGCGACCTGCTC
>JAJDYL010000119.1 GCA_022825195.1 Alphaproteobacteria bacterium | reverse complement strand
TGAGCGTGCGGGGATCACTCATGGCCGCCTCCGTTGACATGGCGGTCAAAGCGGACCGAGGCCTCCTGTAGCAGTTCTGGCGTCATCGAGAGGTAGACCCGGGTGCCGTCGAGACTGTCGTGACCGAGCCAAGTGGAGAGCGCCGGCAGTAATCGCTGCACGTCGGCTCCCTGCCGGTACCACGATTCCAGCCGATGCACCGCCGCCGCGTGGCGCAGCGAATGAAGGCACGGCGCGCGGCGTCCGTCGTTCCCGTCACGCCGGATCCCGGCTGCCTTGAGCAACCTACTGAACACGTCCCGGGCGGTATCCCCGACCAGGGGGGTGCCGTCGAGGTTGGCAAGCACCGTCGAGGCGCTGCGCTGCGGCAATGGGCGCTCGACGCGCTTGGCGACATGGGCCCGCAGAGCATCCGCGAGTTGCGGGCAGACAGGAACGAGGCGGGTCTTGAAGAACTTTGTGTTCCGTATGGTCAGGACCGCCTCGGCCAGGTCGGCGTCGTCGAGCGTCAGGCGCTGCGCCTCGCCAAACCGAAGGCCCGCGCCGTAGAGAAGCAGGAGCAGCGCCCGCAGGGTGTCCGCGTTGAGCTGGACCGAGCGCTGGCAACAGGCGTCGATGGCGCCGAACAGGCGCCGAAGCTCTTCGCGGGAGAAGACGTACGGCGGTGCCGGGAGTGGAGTTCTTGGTTCGTCCTCCGGCGCCGGAACCGGAGACCGGGCGACGAGACCTCGGCTGATCGCGTAGCGGTAGAATCCGCAAAGCGCGCCGTGCTTGCCGGCCCGGTACCGGGTGAGCCGTCCGTTGCCGGCGAGGAAGCCGAGAACGTCCGCGTCGGTGACGGACTCGCACTCGACGCCTTCCCCGACATGTCGGGCGAAGAGATGCAGCATCCGCGCACCACCGTCGAACTTCGCGCCGTGGTCCTGGCGCCAGGCGACGTAGGAATTGATCACGTCCCGGAGCATCATGTCAGGCCCTCCAGGTCGATGCTGGCGACCTCGCGCAGCGTGCCAAGGCGCACCCTGGCGTATTCCGAGGTGGCCCTGATGCCGCGATGTCCGAGATAGTCGCCGACCTCCTTCATCGACAGGCCGTGGTCGAGCAGGTGCTGCGCCGTGCCGTGGCGCAGCGCGTGCGGGCCGCGACACTTGCCCGTTATGCCGATCCGGTCGAGACGGCTTCTGACGACATGTCCGATCGCGCGCGTGGTAATCGGACGGATCGGAGCGTTCAGGGTCAGGAACAGCGCTCTCTCCGGGTGTCGGGGACGGCCGTCGCGGACATAGCGCAGGATTGTCTGCCCGACGCCGCGTGAAAGCGGATAGAGATGCGTCCGGGCCGGCTTCGGGCAGCGCACCCGCAGGATCTCCTCCGTCCAGTCGAGATCGTCGAGCCGCAGGCCCGCGACCTCCCCGGAACGCAGGCCGTAGGCGACCAGTACCATCAGGATCGCGCGGTCGCGAACGTCGGCAGGGCAGTCGCTTTCGGAGGTCGCGAGAAGGCGCAGGACCTCGTCCCGATCCAGCCCCTTCGGAAGCGGCTTGCCCGGATGGAACCGCGGCGGCATGATCCCGTCCGCCAATCCCGGCGTGCACCAGCCCCGGCTTTCAGCGAACCGGAAGAAGGTGCGGAGACGTTCCGCGTAGCACCGGATCGCGATCCGGCTGCAGTGGCGGGCATGCCAGCGTGCTACCTCCCGATCGATGTCGGCGATCTCGACCTCGGCCAGGGACACTCCGCGGTCGTCCAGGCGAACGAGGAAGCGGTCGACGACATACAGGCGGCAGAGAACCGTCTGTTCGGACAACCCGCGCTCGTCGCGCATCCAGGCCTCGAAGGCCGCGACTTCCCTAGCGTGAGCGTGCCGCGCCCTGGCCGGTTCGTCGATAAGGCCGGCGAGGCGTAGCCATCGCTTCGCGTGGCCGATGAAGCGCAGACGCGCCTTGGACGTAGCGGGCCGGCTGGATTGGCGGCCGCCGGGCAGCGACCATTGATCGGCCGCGGCTTCCACGCGTGTCACGCTGACGCGCTCGCCTTCGTGCAGGTCCAGAAGGCGAACCAAGCTGACCTGCTGCGCCGCGATCGTGCACAGCGTATCCCGACTGGCGCCTGCCTGGGCATAGTACTCAAGGTAGCCGAGCCGCTCATCCAGCAGCGGCGCTATGCGATAGCGCCCAGCGGTGCTTGGACGGGCGAAGAGAGTCTCGAACATTGTCATGTCTCCTTTTGGTTGGAGACATGACCTTGGCAAACGGTAGCGCGTCAGGAAATTATGTTGCGGTCAGATTGAAGGTTCTGAGCGTGGGCGGTTCGATGCGACCGCTCCGCAACATATCCTTGGCCGCAACATATGCGGAGATGACGGGATCGAAGGCGGCGGCGTTGGCGGGTTCGGGCATGGTCGGGTTCCTTTCTTGGGAGAGAGGGTGGCGGCCGGTCAGAGCAGCCCACGCGCCCGGAAGCTCAGAGCATCCGTCGGGGTCACGATCACATGGTCGAGCAGCGTGACGTCGATCGTCTTCAGCGCGCTCTTGAGGCGGTTCGTCATGTCGATGTCGGCCCTTGAGGGCTCGGGGCAGCCGGACGGATGCGCATGCATCGCGATGACGGCGCTGGCCTGGAGCTCCAGGCAGCGGATGCAGATCTCCCGGGGATAGACCGGGGTGTGGGAGACCGTGCCCTGCTAGTGCAGGCGGTCGGCAAGAAGGCGATTCCTGCGGTCCATGTACAGCATGTGGAATTGCTCGACCTCGCGGTGGCCGGCGAGGGTGCGGCAATACTCGACGACCCTGTCGTACCTGCCGAAGGTCGGGCCCACGGACTGCGGCACCTGCTCCCGCGCCATGCGGATGCCGAGCGCCTCGGCGGTCTTGAGGGCGGCGACGGCGTCCTCGGACAGGCCGGGCACGGTGCGCAGCCGGTCCGGCCGGGCGGCGAGCGCGCGCGGCGCCGTGCCGAAGGCGTCGAGCAGGGCCCCGGCGAGCGCCCCGGCATCGTCCGCCGGCCGGCAGCCGGAGAGCAGCAGCTCCAGCAGGTCGCGGTCGTCGACCGCGTGGCGCCCGGCGCGCAGGAACCGGGCCCGGAGCCGGCGGCGGCTCGCGGCTTGCCGAACGAGAGCCTGCCTCCCGGGATCGGTGTCCGCCTGCCCCGGACACCGATCCGGGGCGGGGACGTCGAACAGCGGCATTTCCCGGAGGCCGGCATCGAGCGTGTCGAGCGGGCTCATGCTGCCGTCTCCATGACGGGGGAGGTCTGGCGCTCCGCGGCGCGGGCGGTGCAGTGCTCGATCAGCCGGGCGTATTCGGCGCCGTCGAGGATGCGGCCGACATTGAGCAACCAGGCGAGCTGGAGGCCGATCAGCCGGATGGCGGGATCGTCGTGCTGCGCCACCCCCTCCGCGATGGCCTGCCGGCAGGCCTGGTGGAGAGTGAGCGCGACGCCCGAGGGATTGCACGCCCCGGGATCGACGATGGCGAGCGCCGCCCGGTGGCGGTCGTAGCCGGCAGGCAGGTCCGGGACGCTCATCGGGCCATGCTCCGCATCTTGCGGATCAGGCCGTCGATGACAGCGGTGTCGGCGCCGCAGGCCTCGCCCCAGCCGCGCAGATTGCGCTCGAAGTCCCGGACGGAGCCGAGATGGGCGTTGAAGAACGGGTCCTCGGTGGTGGCGGCCAGCACCGAGTCTCCGGCAACGGAAATCCCGGTGATGGCCGGCGCGGTCATCGGTTCGAGGCCGAGCAGCCAGCACAGGAACGCCCCGAACATGGGCGACAGGCTCTCGCCCCGGCGCGGGTCCATCGGGTGCATCGGCGGCGGCGCGCCTGGGGGCGCGGCCGCAATCGCAGTGTCGGACATGGCGGTCTCCGTAAGCGGGAAACGAAGGCACCCCGCCTCGCCTGCCCCGGATACCGATCCGGGGGCCTGGCAGGGACGGGACGCGGGGAGGACGGCGGACCGGCGGTCAGGCGCCGGCGGGGACGGTGCAGCTCCGGGCGGCCGCTTCGAGCTCCGGCGCGGACTCCACGATGTGCCCGGCATGGCGCGCCGCCGCGGCATAGACCGAGAGGGGATGAACGGGCTCGAACCAGAGATCGCGCTCGATGCCGAGGCCGAACGGACCCTCGAAGGCCTCCAGCTCGCTGAGGCGCACGCTGCCGAGCTCAGGCGTACCGAAACCGAGGTCTATCAGCCCGAAATGGATGTCGGGGTCCTCGGGATCGGCGTCGACGATCAGCCAGGTGCCGGCGCCCGCCGGGTTGAACCACTTGACGAGCGGAACCCGGTCGCGGTCGCGGTTCCTGCCGTTGGCGATCAGCTGCTCGCGCAGTTCCGGGGTGACGAGTTCCATGGCAAGGCTCCCTTGGGTCGGAGGGATGCGGTGCGGGACGGAACGCTCCCGCGTCCCGCCCCGCCCGGCGCCGGGCTGCGGCCCCGCACTGCCTCCGTCCGGAGCGGGCGCGCGGCCGGGCATGGATCGAACGGGGGCGGCGCCAGCCGGGGACCGGGCGGGGCTTGCGCGGTCAGTGGGCCGGGGTTTCCGCCACCGGGCCGGGCGGGCCGAGCTCGACCGCCACGGCGCCGTCGCGGACGGTGACCGTGACGGTGCGGTCGGGCGGCATCAGCCAGAGCAGGTCGGTCCAGACGGCATTGGCGATGGCGCGCTTCTGCGCTTCGTCGTCGGGCCTGTCCGGAACGGGAACCCCGGATCGGTGTCCGGGGTCTGCCCCGGACTGCGGTGAGCATGCCCCGGACACCGGTCCGGAGGGACAGGCAGCGGGCAAGGTGGCGAGCTTCATGGCTGCGGTCTCCCGTGATTGCGAGCCGTCCCGGCGCACGGCGGCGGCCGGGACGGCTTCGGGGTGGATGGGATGGCGGCGGGCCGGCAGGCGGTCAGGCGCCGAGAGTCACGGTCACGTCCGGCCGGCGGATGCGGATGTCGACGGTGCGGTCGCGCGGCGCGAGCCAGACCAGCTCGCGCCGGACGGCCTCGGCGATGGAGGTCTTGCAGGCCTCGTCGTCGGACAGCAGCAGCCGGGTCGCCAGATGCAGTGCGGCCTCCTCGAAGCGCTCGCGCTGGGTCTCCCAGCTGTCGGAGTCGGCATCGTCGGACGGCGAGAAGAACCCCGCCGCGAGAAACTCGGCAAGCTGGTGCGGCTGGAGCGCGCTGTCTTGCGTGACCAGCGGCATGGCCTCCTCGATCCAGGACCAGGCCTCGCCGGCGAAGACCAGATCGGCCGGCAGGTCGAGCGTCCGCGCCGGACCCGATGCCGGGCGGACGGCAAGCTCGAAGCGGATGGCGGCGGGCCGGGAGGGCAGCGGCGCGGCCGGCGAACACGACGTCTCGGGCAGCGGATAGTTGTCCAGCGCCATCCACTTGCCTTCGGCGGCGACCCGGACGGTTATGTCCGTCACCCGGTCGAGCGTGTCGTACCAGTCATAGCCTTCCAGCCTGCGGTCGGCCTCGAACAGCCGCGATGCGAGGCTCGCCCGCTCGGCAGCGCGCCAGAGCGCCTGCGCCTCGGGCGGCTCCGGGTCGTAGATGACGACCAGGGCGTCCCCCGATGAGTCAGGCCCGGCTTCGGCGAGCTTCGGCGGTTCGCGCCAGTGGTTGCAGTCGGCGACCGAAGGCCGCCAGGGGCGCAGCAAGGCCGGCGGGGGCGCGATGTCGATGCCGGCCTCGCGCGCTCTCTCGCGGTCCTCGAAGGCGGGGCGCGGGTCGGGATCTGCCGCCATGGCGCGGTAGATCGCGAGCCGGGCCGCCGCGCGCATCTCCGCCATGAAGGCGTTTTCCACCGCTTCCTTGCGGGCCGGCAGGACCAGCTCCAGGCCGGGGCAGTCGTCCACGTCCGCCAGCACGCTCCAGGCCGGGCCGTGGACGGTCCCGACCGTGGGCAGGCGGACCGGCAGGGTCAGGCCGAAGAAGTTCAGGTCGGGGTCGTTGTAGCCGTCATGGCGGTTCTTGAAGACTCCGAATACGAGGCCGCGCCAGGGCTCGGCATGGACCGCGCCGTCGAGGAAGGCCCGGCGCGGCAGTTTTTCGGCGGCGGTGTCTGCGCCCGTACGGGCCTCGAAGATCACGGGCAGCGGGTAATGGCGGACGGCGTTCTCGGCCGCGCTGCGGACGGCCTCGACGGATTCGGCCGCCTCGAACGATATCGCCGTCCCAAAGGGATACGGCGCCTCGTCGTCGGCCTGCACCTCGGCCTCGGCCTCGCCGAGAAAATGCTCGGGCGCCAGTTGGACGCGCCAGCCGGGCAACGTCTCGCCGCCCCATGAACGCGGCCGCGAGGAGACGGTGCAGTTGCGGCGGGCCAGGCTGGCGAAGCCGAAGCCGGCGGCGTCCTCGCGCCGGACCAGGTCGTCCTCCCAGCCGTTCTCGCCGAAGCTCAGCAGCACGGCGGGATCGGCGATCCCCGCGCCGTCGTCGGAAACGGTGACGACAAGCGGCGCCTCGCCCGCCGTGGCGGCGATTTCGTCCGGCCGGGCGGTGGGAGCGGAAACCGAAATTCGTACCCGCGCGGCGCCGGCGCGGCGGCTGTTCTGCAGGGTCTCGGCGAAGATGTCGGCCAGCGTGGCGGCGTAGATGCGTGTAACCCGCTTCACGGCGGTTTCGTGGATGCGGGCGCGGATCGTCCGGGTCATGGACGGACCTCCATCGGATTGCGGAAACGGAAACACCCCGCCCGGCGAGGGGTGCCGGGCGGGGCGTTGAAGCGATGGCGCCTACTGGACGCGGCGGAGGAACTCGGGGATCTCCATCGGGTCCGGCGGCGCATCGTGGCCGTTGGCGGCGCCGACACCGTGCACGATCGCGCGCGGTCCGCCGTCGGCGGTGGGCACCGCGTTCATCGTGTCGACGGCGTCGGCAATGGACGGCTCCGGCTGTCCGTCACCCGGCTCGTCGCCGCTGGCGCCGGTGTCCGGGGCCGCGGCGGTTTCGTCCGGTTCAGGCGCGGAACCGGCGGCCGGTTCCGCGGGCTCCGCTTCGGCGGGGCTGCCGTCACCGTTGGCGCGGGCGGCGAGCGCCTCGGCCCGGCGCGCCGCGGCGGCCGGCGACTCGAAGGTCTCGACGACCGAGGTGCTGCGCGGCGGATCGGCCGGCTTGTCCACCGTGCCGGCGGTGTCCGCGGCAGGCTGAGTCTCCGCCTCGGGAGCGCCGTCCGCCCCGTCGCCGATGCGTCCGGTGTCAAAGGCGGCGAAGCCGGGCGGCGTCCAGGCGAGCGCCGCCGCGTGCATGGGCGCGCTCAGGCCGACCGGCCTGTCGCCCGCCGCGAAGGCGGCTTCCATCGCCTCGGCCAGAGCGCCCTTCTTCATCTTGGACCGCGCCGACGCCCAGGAGATGCCGAACACCGTGCGGGCGATGTCGAGGAGGCGCGCCTTGGCGACCCGCGACCACAGCATGGCCGCCGTCGGGCGGACATGCTGCGCAAAGTCGATGTCGAGCCGGGCCACCGTGGCTTCGAGCTCGGGACGGGCGTCGGGCTCGAAGGCGAGCTGGGGCTGCACCGTGCGTGCGACGCAGGCGGCGAACAGCGCCTGCTTCTCGGCCACGGACAAGGCCCGCAGCGCGGCGAAGGACTCGCCGTCGTCCTCGATCTCCAGCCAGTCCATGGCCAGGCCGGAGCGGTCCGCCAGCATGGCCTCGCCCGGCGACCAGTCGGCGAAGTCGGCGTCGTTCATGCGGATGTTGGGCCGGTCGGCGGTCTCGCGCACGGATATGTCGAGGGCGTGCGCCCTGTAGCCGAAGGTGAACACCGCGCGCGCCATCTGGAACAGCAGGAGGTCGAAGGCGGCGTCGAAGTCGCCGGCGAGATGCGCCTTGACGAGCGCGGTCCGGACATGGCGCAGATCGTCGGCAAGCCCGATGCCGACGCCGGCCTCCTTGCGCGCCTCGGCCTCGCGGTCCCTCGGCGGCGCCATGGGTCTCGAAACGGACGGATTGACCGACGGGCCGGTCGTATGGACGCCATCGGTGGCGGCGTCCGCATCGTGGCCGTTGCCGGCCTTCTCGCCGCCATCGCCGGTCTCTTCCGGCTTCGGCATGTCCTCGGGCTTCACCAGGCCCTGGACGACCTGGAGGTTACCGTCATGGCCGACGGAGACGATGCAGCCCGCCATCGCGAAGTCCTCGCGGCGGAACACCGCGCGGGCCTCGACAGCGCCTTCGATCTCGTCGAGGCGGATCTCGATGGCTTCCGCTTCGGCGACCAGCTCTTCAGTCCACTGGTCGTCGTCAAGCTCGGCGAGTTCCGCCTGCCGGGCCTCCAGCTTGGCGATCTCGGCCTGCTCCTCGTCGGTCGGCGCGCCGGGCTGCGGCTCGATGCGGCCGTAGCGGGCGGTATCGCCCCACGCGACCTCGATCATGGCAACGGCCCACTTCCAGCGCGTCGACAGCTCGTCGGCCGCCGCCTGGAGCTTCGCCATGGCGAGCTTCTCCAGCAGCACCGGGTCCTCGAACCAGACGCCGTGCTCGTACTCTTCGGCGAACAGGTCGCGCATGACCTGACCGCCGGCAGCCTCGTAGGCCTCGACCCCGACGAAGCGGGCGATCGCCGTGCCGCCGGGTACGCGCTCCTCGGTGAGCAGGCGCTTCACCTGCGCGGCCGACGGGCGGTAGCCCTGGGCCGCAACCTGTTCCCAGACCGCCATCTGGCGCTCGCGGTCGGCGGTGACGGCGAAGGCCTTCAGCGCTTCGAGGTCGATCTCGCCGGCCCGGTAGGCGTCGAGCAGCTCGGGCGCCGCGTTGCCGAGGCGCAGCCGCTGCTCGACCAGCCTCTCCGACAGGCCGAACCGCGCCGCAATGGCGGAAACCGACTGACCGGCGTCGGCCAGTTTCGCGAAGGCGACCACCTGGTCCGCCGGGTGCATCGGCACGCGGATGACGTTCTCGGCGAGCGAGAGTTCGGCGGGTTCGACGCCCTCGCCCTTGATCAGGCAGGGCACCGGACGGTCGGCATCGAGCGCGTTGTCCCCGGCCAGCGCCTGCATGGCCTTGAGGCGGCGCCCGCCGGCGACCACGGCGTAGCGCTCGATGCCGTCGTCAGAGGGGGCCTCGGCCCGGACCACCAGGTTCTCCAGCAGTCCGAGGGCGGCGATCGAGGCCTTGAGTTCGGCGTCGGCCCGGGGATCGGGCGGGGTCTTGCGGACATTCTCGGGGGCGAGCGAAAGCCGGCTCAGCGGGATCTCCCGGATACGCGGTTCGGGCCCGGGGGCGATGACGTTCATGCCAGTCTCCATGCAGAGGGTTGTTGGGCCGCGGCGCCCGGCTCTCCGGACCCTGGGCGGCACACCCTGGAACCGCTCAACGCCGCTCCCCGGGGCGTGCCGAAGGCGGTGCGCCGAACCGGGCACATCGGCGGCGTGGCGTCCGGGCGCAGGACAGGGCTTGCGCCTCGCGAGCCGGTGGCGCAGGGTCGGGCGCTGGGTCGGGCTCAGTCCCGGCGGCGGTATCGGGGCGGGGAAGGCGGACGGACCGGTGTGACGACCTTGGCAAAGCACGGCCTCGAGCGCGCGGTCGGCAAAGGCGCCTGCCAGCCGGGGCCGGACCGTTTCGAACGCGGCAGGGTGCGTTACGGCAAGGATTCGGGCCGCCGGCCCGAGCCCCATTCGGTCGTGGCGACCTACGAGTCCGGCAGCGGCGGGACGCGCGGTCCCGTCGGGGGGCGCTGCTCCTGTCCGGCCGGCGCACCTGCAAGCACACGGCCGCCGTGCTGCCGGCCGCGCGGCCTCTCTCGCCGGAAGCGGCCGGCGGCGTTGCGGTGAGCGCCGGCGAGAGCGGGTCCGGGGACGTGCGCCGCTGGCTCGACGGCTGGCCCGGGGCGGCCCCGGCGAGAACGGACACTCCGCCCGGCCCGCCCGAGCCCGGCCGGGACCATCTGTTCTACGTCCTCCGCCGCGACGCGGCGGGCGGCATGCGCATCGATCCCTGGCGCGTCTATCTGAAGAAGGACGGCGAGATCGGCCGGAATGTCCGGGAATACCGCGAGGGAACGGCGTCCGCGGAGGGCGGATTCGCGACCGCGGACGACGCCGCATTCCTGGGCCGGCTCGGCCACTACCGGAGGGACATCCGGCCCCTGCGCCATGACTGGCCGGGGGGCGACGCGCTCGTCGCGCTGGTGCGCGGGATCGTCGAGACCGGGCGCGCGCGGGCCGGCGACGTCCGCGGCGTGGCGCTTTCGTGGGCGGCGCCGCGGCGCTGCGACCTCTCCTGGGAGGTCGCCGAGGACGGCCGGCAGCGGGTCGCGGCGCGCGACGCGGCGGGTTCGGCGCTGACGCTGCTGCCCTTCCCGACGCCGCTGTTCCTGGATCCGGACAGCGGGGAGATCGGCGTCGCCGAAACCGGGCTGCCGGCGCGGCTGGCGGCCTGGTTCGCGGCCGCCCCGCCGGTCGGGCGCGGCGCGATCGATGCGGTCAACGAAAAACTGTCCCGGATCGGCCGGCACGCGCCGGTGCCGATGCCGCACCGGGTCGAGGAACGCAACGATGCCGTTCCGGAGCCGGTGCTGCGGCTGTTCGGCCGTGAGCACCGGCCGGTGCGATACGTCCACGACGGCAGGCGGGTCGTCGGCGCGGGCCGCGGCGACGCCGTCTTCTATCCCTGCGCCCGGCTCGAGATCGCCTATCCCGGCGCCGGCAAGCGGGTGCGCGCCGGTCAGGGAGACGACATCGCGGTGAGGGACGGAGAGCGCTACGCCGTCGTCCGGCGCGACCGGGCGCGCGAAGATGGCTTCCTGGAAACCCTGCGGCAAGCGGCGAGGCCCCATGCCTGGTCGGACGGCGAACGGCTGCGCTACGGCCCGGGCGGGCAGGACGCGCTGCCGGACGCCGACATCGTGTTTCCGCCTGCCGGCGGCGGGGAAGACGATGCGAGCGGGGCCGGGGCGGGCTTCGCCGCCCGGGCGGCGCCGCGGCTGCGGGCCGCGGGCTGGCGTATCGAGGTCGACGGGTCGTGGCCGTTCCGGCTGCACGAGGGGCCGGTCGCATACTCGACCGGGCTGGAAGAGGCGGAGGAGGACTGGTTCTCGCTCCGCCTGTCGCTGGAGGCGGACGGCAACAGGTTCGACGTGACGCCGGTCGTGCTCCGGCTCGTCGAGGCGCTTCCCGTCGACGAACGGGGCCGGCTGGAGGCGGGGTTCGACGCCGGGCGCCATCTGGCCGGCAGGAGCTTCCAGGTCCGGCTCGACGACGGCAGCTGGGCCGTGCTGGACGCAACGCGGCTGGCGCCGTTTGCCGAGGCCTTTCTGGAAGCCCGGGGGCTGCTGGAGTTCCATCGCGCCGATGCCGGCCGGCTGTTCGCGCTGGCGGAGGCGCTCGAAGGCTGCGGCGCGCCCTGGGCCGGCGGGCGGGAGATGCTCGACCTCGGCGCCCGGCTGCGCGCGCTGGCCGAGGCGCCGGAGCTGCCGGCCCCCGCCGCGCTGCGGGGGGAGCTGCGCCCCTATCAGCGCGCCGGCTACGGCTGGCTGAAGGCGCTGGCCGAGAGCGGCTTCGGCGGCGTGCTGGCCGACGACATGGGGCTCGGCAAGACCGTGCAGACGCTTGCCCTGCTGGCGCACCGGCACCTGGAGGAGACGGCGGAGCGGCCCAGCCTGCTGGTGGTGCCGACGAGCCTGGCCGGCAACTGGCGGCGCGAGGCGGCGCGCTTCGTGCCGGACCTGAAGCTGCTGGTGCTGCAGGGGCCGGACCGGCGCGAGCGCTTCGCGGAGATTCCCGACCATCACCTGGCGGTCACGACCTATCCGCTGCTCGACCGGGACCATGAGGCGCTGTTCCGTCACGACTACGACACCGCGGTGCTGGACGAGGCCCAGGCGGTGAAGAATCCGGCCTCGGCGGTGGCGAAGCGCATCCGGGAGATCCGCGCGCGCCGGCGCCTGGCGCTGACCGGGACGCCGCTGGAGAACAGCCTCCAGGAGCTGTGGGCGCTCTTCGACTGGCTGGTGCCGGGCCTGCTCGGCAACCGCAAGAAATTCACCGCCGAATTCCGGACCCCGATCGAGAAGCGCGGCGACCGCGCCCGGCAGCGGCTGCTTGCGGCCCGGGTGAAGCCCTTCTTGATGCGGCGCACCAAGGAAGAGGTCGCCCCCGAGCTGCCGGAAAGGACGGTGATCGACGAGACGATCCCGCTCGAAGGCGCCCAGGCCGCGCTCTACGAGAGCATCCGGACGGCGATGGACAGGCGGGTCCGGGAGGCGATCGCCGCGAAAGGCGTGACGGCATCGGGGATGGAGATATTCGAGGCGCTGCTGCGGCTGCGCCAGGTCTGTTGCGATCCGGGACTGGTGAAGCTCGACGCCGCGCGAAAGGTGACCGCGAGCGCCAAGCGGGCGCGCCTTCTCGCGCTGCTGGAGGAGCTGGTCGCCGCGGGGCGCAAGGTGCTGGTGTTCTCCCAGTTCGTCGAGATGCTGAGGCTGATCGAGCGGGACGTGGCGGATCGCGGCTGGGGCTACGCCATGCTGCACGGTTCGACGAAGGACCGGGACGCCGAGGTCGAAGCCTTCCAGTCCGGCGACCTGCCCCTGTTCCTGGCGAGCCTGAAGGCCGGCGGCACGGGCCTCAACCTGACCGCGGCCGACACGGTCATCGTCTACGATCCCTGGTGGAACCCGGCTGCGGAGCGCCAGGCGATGGACCGGGCGCACCGGATCGGCCAGGACAAGCCGGTATTCGTGCACCGGCTGATCGCCGAGAATACCGTCGAGGCCGCCATCCAGCGCATGCAGGCGCGCAAGCAGGCGCTGGCGGACGCGCTGTTCGAGGGCACGGGCCGGGGACCGCCGGGAATGACGGAAGAGGATATCGACGCGCTGTTCGGGCCGGGGCGGCCGGGTTAGCCTGGCACGTCGGGCCGCCGATGGCCCTCGTTCCGGCCGGGCCCTGTCGTCGGGGCGGGCTCGGCTCAGATCGGTTCTATCCCGGTCGCCTGGAGCCCGCGCGGCACGCTTTCGGCGCGGACCAGGACGCGCTGGCCCTGCATCAGGTCGGTCAGGCCGGAGCGCAGCAGCACGCTGGCATGGACGAACACCTCGCGGCCGCCGTCGTCCGGCACGACGAAGCCGAAGCCCCGCGCCGGGTCGTAGAACTTGACCGTGCCGGCCAGCGCCATGTCCGCTTGCGGCCCGGCATCGTCGTACTGGGCCGGATACGGGTCGTCGAAGGACCGGTTGCCGAATGCCGGGCGGTGTTCTGCGGGCGGCGCCTCGACCGCGAGGATCCGCGACACCTGGGGCCCCCGGTCGCCCCGGACGGTCTCGCAGGTCACGACGGCGCCGTGGGGCAGCGTGTCCCGGCCGGACGCCTCGACCGCGCTGACATGGCAGAACAGGTCGGGAGAGCCGTCCTCGGGCGCCAGGAAGCCGTAGCCCTTCGTCGGCAGGAACCACTTGACCGCGGCCCGGACCCGGCGGCCGGAGCCGGAGACTGCCGGTGCAGCGGCCGCCGCGGGCCGGGGCCGCTCGTTCCGCACTTCGCCGGCCGGCTGCGGCCGGAGAGACGCGGTGGAGAAATCGACGGCAAGAATCCGCGAGACCTCGGCCCCGCGCGGGCCCTGCTCGATCTCGCAGTCGACCGTGGCGCCGGCGAGCAGGGTCTCGAGGCCGACCGCGCCCAGCGCCGGCTCCCGGCAGTGGATGCCGGGCGAACCGTCGAGCGGTTCGAGGATGCCGTACCCATTTGCCGGATCGTAGCGCCTGACGGAGGCGGAAATGCGCGCGCCGCTGCGGTATCCTGAAATCCTGTCGGTCATTGCCAATGGCTTTCCCGGAATGGCGGAAGCGCTTATCGATACCCCCTTCTACCGCCCGCCCCGGAAACGGTGAAGGCCTGCCGGGGCCGCGGGGCACGGAGACGGGCGATGACGGGAAAGCCGGGAAGCCGCAAGAGCCGACGGCCGGCGCCGGCCCCGGACTCCGCCCGCCCGTCAGGGAAACCGGGCCTCGCCCTGCCGGCCGACCTCGGCCGGTCGCTGCGCCTGCTCGACGACGACGCCCTGGACCGGCTGGTGGAAGCGGCGATCGGCGAAGCCCGGCGGCGCGGACGCGCCGTGCCGCAAGCCTCGCCGGGCGATAGCCGGCAGGCGGAGCCACCCGGTCCCGCGAAAGGCTCCCCAAAGACGGCCAGGACGCCGGACCGGGGAGGCGCCGTCACGCCGGGACAGGAGCGGCTGATCCTGGCCGCCTGGGAGGCCGGGCTCGGTCCGGCGGCCATCGCGCGGGAATTCCGGCTCTCGCGGGCGGCGGTCCAACATGTTATCACCGCTACGCAGCGCGGCAGGCGCGAGACGGAGCGATAGATGGTTCGGCGCCACAGGCGGACAGCGGAACCCGGGAGATCGATCCCGACCGGTTGCGGTTCGATGACGGGGCCGCGGCGGCCATCGCAGGGCGATAGCGGGAACACTCGGCGGAACATGGCGTTGGCGCCGAAACGGCGACATCGCGGTACGCTGCGGAGCATGTCTGGCAGAAACATTGACATTGGGCACAAGACGTCTCTGAACACCGCGCAACAAAATAGAAGACCTCCGCCAACTTACCCCAGCCTACCCGTAGAACTTCGCAGATTCGAAAGGCCAAATGCCGAGTGCCTCAGTTGCACCGCAAATTAACCTTACACCCTCAACGTCGTCGCCGAGAAAACTCTTCTAGAATATCCGCAATGCTATCCGCGATCTCCGCCGGAAGCGGTTCAAGCTCTTCTCCCAAGTCAGCCCTAACGGCATACCACAGAGGTTCCATTACATCGGTCACACCGATTTGCTCCATCATATACTTTACTTTATGGCCTTGGTTCGCTGCGACCGCCGAAATCAATGACTCAATCAAGCTGCTCCATTCTCCCTTATGTAAATCTTCCTTTCCCAATCGCATTGCACTATTCAACCAGATTAACGCCTCCGCCCATTCTCCACGGCAAGCCAAAATGTCAGACAGGATATGGCTAGTCACAGGATCTTCCGGTGATCGCCTTGCCGCGATCCGGGCACTTTCTTCTGCTACGCTCAAGCGATCAGTGTCTCCAGATAAGAAAATTGCTACCGCGAGATAGTGCCATGCCTCTCCCCGTTCCTTTGCGATCCGGGTGGCGTTTCTACATACAGCTTCCGCCTCTGCAAACTTCTTTGAATGAACTAACGATTCTCCCTCCGTCGCTAGTCCACCTGCAATAAGCATCCTTGCTTCCAAGGGATCTTCTTGACTGACACAATCGGCCACCCTCTCCCACGCCACCATCGCGTCCTGAAATCTGTTTACACCCGCCAATGCGTGCCCCATTCCACCAAGCGCTGCCGCATACGCGTGACGAACCTCTATCGGATCGCTTGACTGCAAAAGGTCTTGAATCTCTCCCCAAGTTTCGATGGCTTCGTGATTCCGCCTCAGCTCAAGTAGAAAAAACCCCCCGGCACTGATCGCTGCCACGGCTATCTGGCGAAGCTCCAATGGGTCGTCCCTGCGCACAAACTCCCGTATCTTCTGCTGGCACCATAACGCCTCCTCTCCCCGCTGGGTCTCTATCAGCCGTCGAGCACAGTCATCCAGCGCATTTACCACTATCTTCCTCTCATGTTCTGAATCCTCCGGTCGAATATACTTGCATGTTTGTCGCCACGCGACAACCGCCTCGTCATACATCTCCAACTCCCAGAACGCCACTCCACTATTCCATAGCATGAGAGCTGCGGCTCGTCGCATGCTAGGTAGGTCGTCGGTATTCACATATTCTACACGCCGGCTCCAAACCGAAATCGCCTCGGTTTTCTTGCCCAAATCCGATAGCGTCAAGCCTTGCATCAGCGCCGTTGACATTAGGCCCTCACGCAATTGCACTGGATCATCCGTGGAAACATATCCTTCCACCTTGCCAAATACAGCAATAGCTTCTTCCCGGCGCTCCAATTGTAGCAGCGCATCTGCTTGACTTGATAGTGCCAAAGCTACAATGTAGCGTGCCTCGGCTGTTTCGCTAAAACTTACTATCTCCGGAACTCGCTCCAGCGCGCTAATAGCCTCTTCGTATTCCTGAATCTTTACAAGCGCCTTGCCCAATCCCGTCCAAGCCACAGGATTTTGCCGAAACTCCTCAGTGGCCTTCCGGTATGCCGCTACTGCCCCATCGAATTGTTTGCTTACATACAGAGCGTGGCCGTGCTGAACCCATCCGATATTGTAAATTTCCCGAATAACTTCTGCATCAGGCCCAATCAGTCGCTCCGCTAGTTCAATAGCACTATGTCTCCACTGCTCCCGCTGATCAAATTCATCGTCCTCGGCAATGCGGCTGGTGAGAACGCTCAGCCAGTCACTCGCCTCCTCCGCAGGCAGCTGGCGGTCACTCAGCGCCGTCAGTGTCATGCGATACACCGTCCGCATAGCTTCTCGGCCAAATAGGTCTTGAAGAAAGGACATTAGGCGCTCAAGCCTTCTCCTACCGCCCCGGGAAAAACGAAGAAGAAAGTACATATTGTAAAAGCGATCCGCGACTTCGTAACGATTCTTCCTATTCTCAACGCTCCTTAGAGACCTTATGTAACCCCTCGCCTCCAATTGCCGGAGCTGTGCACTTGCATGCGACGAAGCCAACTTGGCCTTTTGAGCGACCTCTCTTGCCAACATCGGCTGCCATCCCTCAGCTAGGCAATGGAATACTCTACGTGCTTGGTGAGGGAGCTCTTCGATTCTAGCCTTGAAGTAAGGCGTCTGTTCGTCGACAAGCCGCTCCAGGACCTCGAACGCTTCACCGAGTGGAGACTCATTCAATATTTGACATGCCAGTACCAACAACCGCGGGTTTCCTCCAGTCATTCGCCGTATCGCCTCTAGACGTCCATGCGCGTCCCCTAGTGTTCGAGGTAGATGCGCTTTGTCTTCACTCCCGGCCAACGCAGTCAGCAATTTGGAGGTTTCTTCGGCAGAAAGCCCTTGGAGAATAAAGAGGCGAAAAAACTCATAGAACGGTTCTCCGTGACTCCGGATGCCGCCAAAAACGGTGTTTGCTGATCCAACCAGGACGATCTCAGAACGCTCCATCAAGCTGGCGCGCAGGGCGTGAATGTCCCTTTCGTCATGGAATTGGTCGAAAATTATGTCAATGTTCTCTACGAATAGCACCAACCGCTTTCCATTAGTTCGGCAATAGTCCATGAGAGCGGACCGTGCATATGCTGCAAGACGCCGAGAATCTTGTTCATCCTCGACTAGAGCGTCGGCTTTCTGAGCCCATTGCCTATCATCTGTAGCACGTGCCAAGTGGTGCAGTGCTGCAGTCCAAAAATCTGCCAAGCCGCCTATTCCATAACTCTCTTCATGAAAGGAAACCGCTTGCCATTTTTCGAAAAGCCCCGGGGTTTCTCCAACAGCACACAGGAAACGCAAGCCTAGAGTCGTTTTTCCCATGCCTCTGGGTCCAATAAGTAGCATGTGCTGGCAGGGAAGTCCGTCTTCTTGTTCATTCATCACTCGCAGCATTTCGTTAAGAGTATCATACCTTGCGATGAATGATTCCTTCAATTCCCCTAAGGTCAGCTGTGCGGGGTTATATAGACGCCGACGTGTCATGCTATGTTCCCGTCGATTGGCGAGTCTTCCACCAAGTCCTCAGAAGATTAGATCGAAATAGTAAATTATTGCTGTCCCGAGTTAGGTAGCCGTCTCCCTCCAAATCTCTGAGAACAGAATTTCTCTCACCCACAGTATATTGCGACGATAGGACAGACCGTTCTAAGGGAACTCCGTGTTTGAACTTTGATACCTGATCCAAGATGGACTTCGCTATCGTGTATTCCCGTTCGGTAAGTGCGGTTTCCAGACGAGTCGCATAGTGGTCGAGATGCGGAGTACCGCTGGGACCCGCTAGTCGCTCGGTGAAACAATGGTAAACAGCGTCTTCGGTTGCCAAAGATGCATCGCCTTTACAGTAGTCACGAAGAGCTGCGAAGAATAGTTGCACATGATAGGGAACAGGATCCCGGAGCAGCGTCAGTATCTGGGAAATGGTGGTGTCATCCAGATGGAATCCATAGTGGGATCCGAGCTCAGTCAGGAACGTAGTCGCCGTATCCGTATGCCAGGAGTCTACTCGGAATGGAGCCAAGTCATTGATAGATCCCGATAACCCGACCTTCCGCAAAACGGCTTCAAGACCTATGGATCCGCCTACGAGCATGCAAAACATGCCGTGGAGTTCAGGGGTTTGGCGCCATTGCCGGAGGCGCGACAGAAATAGATCAGCGTCGTTCTTGCCAGGAGCGGTATGCAGCATTCGGGAGATGAGGAGGGGCAACTCATCGATGATTACAAGAAGACGATTTTGTGCGGTGGGTACCTTCATGAGACGTGATTGGAGGCGGGCTGCCGCGGAATCCCAGTCTCGCCCGATTGCACTTCGCAGTTCTATACGGAGCACGTCAATGTCGATTGTAGTGGACCGAAAGCGTTCGAAGACGTCCCTGACTGCACCGGAGAAGGGAGCCGCATCGAAGAGGGTCCTGTATTGAGGAATTGATGCGAACTCGGCGAGAATCGCAGCAATGCAGTCGGTAGGGCTATTACCTCCTTCGACATTGACGTAGATCACAGTCCAGTCTTTCGGGGGCTCGCGCTCAAGTTCGCGCATCAGGCTCGACTTGCCCACCCTCCTAGGAGCAAGCATCAGAATATGCTCCCCGTGCAGAAGCATTTCACGAAGACGAGTGAGTTCGTATTCGCGACCGTATAGATCATCGCCAACAACGGCTTGGCCGATTATGTTCCGCATATGTGCACCTTGATAAGCTCGACTCCCTTAGACACGACAATGGCAGATTTGGCAATGAAAAAATTGGCAATGAAACTATTCCGAAATTGACTCGCCTGTCAAATTCCCACTCTCCAGATCATCGGCCGGTGGAATATGCCGCGCAGGTCGACGGGATCGAGCAGCAGCGCGCGGACGTCGACATACCGCCAGCTGGCGGTCGCGCGGCGACCTGCCGGGCAATCATCGATTTGGCGGCGTCGGGCGGCCCCCAGACCATGATCGGCTGGCGGGCCTCGACCAGCAGGGCGAGAACCTCGGCGAGTTCGCTCGGGCGTAGTGTGTAGTTGGCGGAGATGGTCTCGGGAACCCATGGATTGGTTCTGGGGTTTCCGCTCAACCCGCCACGAAGTCGGACTTCGCCCTGCCTGCTGACCTCGGCCGGTCGCTCCGCCTGCTGGACGACGACAGCCTGGACAGGCTGTTGGAGGCGGCGATCGGGGAAGCCCGGCGGCGCGGACGCGATGTGCCGCAAGATTCCCCGGGAGCAAACCGGCAGGCGGAACCGTCCGGCGCCGCAAAAGGCCGCTCGAAGACGGCCGGGGCGTCGGACCGGGCCAGCGCCGTCACGCCGGGGCAGGAACGGCCGATCCTGGCCGCCTGGGAGGCCGACCTCAAGCCGGCGGTCATCGCGCGGGAATTCCGGCTCTCGCGGCAGGCCGTCCAACATGTTATCACCGCCACGCAGCGCGGCCGGCCCAAGACGGAGTGATGGACGGTTAGACGCCACAGGCGGACAGCGGCGCCCGGAAGATTGACCCCGCCCGGTCTGCGGTACGATGACGGGGCTGCGTCGACCGCCTCAAGGCGGTCGGGGGAAATCACGGTGGAATATGGCGCTGGCGGCGAAACGCCGACAACGGCGCGCGCCAGGGAGCGTGACTGGCAGAAACATTGCGCTAGGGGAAGAAGCTGCAGCTAGTTCATCGGGTGGCAGACGACTCAGTTTGATGGCATGAGCATTTGGCACGAGGCGGGAAATTTCTTTGCTGTTGTTCGTGGCGACATCTTTCAAGCAGACCATGCGATGAACAAATCGTATCAACAAGAATTTCCCTTCGGGAAGCTTAGCAAAGGAAAGAAGCGGCCCGACCGCTTAGCCCATGATACTCAGTGCGTGTATTGTAGAAGCCGGGCGGAAGCCAGGGACCACGTACCTCCCAAATGCCTGTTGGAAAAGCCATATCCGAAAAACCTGTTGACCGTACCGAGCTGCCGACGATGCAATGCGAATTTCTCGCTGGATGAAGAATATTTCCTCGTCGCGTTGGCGCAGGTCGGATTTTGTCCAACCCTCTTGTCTAAAGTGGAAGAAGGCGGTGTTGTCGACCGTGCTCTTAACAGATCAGCCGCGCTCGACGATAGAATAGCAGGGCAGTTGGTAGTTGAAGAGGGAGGCTCAGTGACGCTTCGTCCGGAACTTGAACGAATGGCGAAGATTGTCAGAAAAATAGCGTATGGTTTGTTTATCAGGCGTTATCGGCAGTGTACAAGTCAGGAGTTATTTTACCCCATTGGAATTTACCATCAAAACGATCCGATGCCGCAGCCATTGATTGCAGCAATGTACTATTGGCCGGGAATTCGTAGGAAGAAATGGGAAGTCGTGCAAGCTGGGGTTTTTTCATATCTTTTTGCAAGGGGATGGATGGGTTCTGATCCACCATTGTATTGCTTAGTTGAATTTCACAAGACCTTATTGGCTGTTGTCGGTTGTCCGGATCCGAGGACCCTGCCGACAAACATGCACTGACAGTTAGGCAGCTTCTTCAGGCGGACATCGGATCAAGACGATGCGGTCAGTTCTTTCGGATAGCCCTCCGAGTGCAATTTGGCCAGGATTTCGATGGCCTTTGAGGACTGCTTGTCGGAGGGCGTCCGAGCCGGTACGCGGGTAGCGGCATTGAGAATTCCGGCTTCCGTGGGCGTGAGCAGGCGTCTCGCCTTGCCCCACTCAAGCGCATCCAGCCAGAATTGTGCACCGGCGTTGACGACGGCAATCTGTGCTTCGATCCCGTTGAGTTCGCGCTGATCACGTCGAGCGGTTCGAGCGGTGTTACGCTGTTCCTCGGCAGAAATCAGCCCTGCGATGAAGGCATCGGGCCAGGCGATGTCAAGATTTCGAACTCTTTCCCAGCAGGCCTGCTTCTTGGCCCATTCGGTCACGTTGCTGATGCCGGCTGGTGGTTCCACAAGAACCCCATGGACTCTTGCGGCGGCGATGGCGACGGCGTCGTCCAGGGTGCTGCCCGGTAACTGCTGTCTCCAGATGGCTTCGAAGTCCACAGCGCGATTCAAGTCAGAGACGTCGTGGGCCAGTTTCGCGATCGTGTAGGCGACGATGTTCGCACGATATCCACCTTGGTACCAAGGCTGGTCTGACACGATACGTTCGGTGGACTTGAAGACGATCGCCTTTGCGACGGCCACGCGATACCAGGCCTCGTTGAAGTCGTCCGGGGACTTTCTCCAGGCCTGACCGATACGTCGCGCGAAGGCCGCGAAGTTTTTCTGTGCACCCAGGCTCACCTCGTGCGGACGTTGTTCCCAGACATTCAGGAACTTGGCAAGGTCAGTCTTGGTAAAGAGCTGTTTCCTGGGATTTTCCAGATCGAATTTCTTGCGCTGAGCGTCTGTGAGGTTGGCGCGCGCATCTGCATACTGACCGCGCGCCCGTTCGTAGAACCACTTGCTTTGTCGAAAGGTGCCATCCGGGGAGGGGGCGTGAATTCGGCGGGAAAAACCTTCGATGCGCACGTGGAATGGATGGTTGGCGAAGAAGTCCGCCGCACTGACCCGGTTCTGGCTGTTCGCATATTCGGAGATTCGTGGCACCAGCTCTGTCGCCTTGTCGGGCGTAACGACGGAGAGCTTCATCTGGACGAATGTCCTGGAGAGATCGAGCTTGCGGAGCTTGGCGACGTGAATGGAGGCGGTCGTCTGTCCGCCATTGACGATCTGGAAGTTGCGGAGGCCGCGGAGCAGGAGCTGTCCCCCGTCGTTTGCAATATCAACCTCTTCGGCAGTGGCCGTAATGCCGTTGTTGTAGGCGAAGAACATCGATGGCTCGTTCTCGAGCGTTATCCTGATGCCACGGTTGACCTTTCCACGCGCCTGCAGAAATACCCGCACGTTCTGCTCGAGAAGACGAGCTCCCCATCGGTCGTAGATTTCGGCGAGGACCTCTCCGGGAACGATGGCGAGGTATGACTGATGGTCGACCTCCGACTGCTGGGCCGGCAGAATTGGGAGCGCTCCTCCGAAGTCCTCCTCCAGATCGATTTCGATGTCTTCGCGGCCGTAGCCCTCTGTGGCTTGGGCATGGAGGCGTCGGATGTCCCAGACGCTGTAAGTGACCGTTCTACCCTCGATGTCAGCGGCGGATCGGCCGTCCACGCGTTCGCTGAGTTCCCGGTTGCTGACTAGCAGGAAGCGAATCTTGGCAATGCTTTGCCAGCGTTGTCCGATTAGATCGGCCAGCCCGAATGCCGGACTGGTCTCTTCCAGTGCATCCCGCCACCGCTCGTCCAGCGCTTGGCGCAGATAGTTGGACAGGCGCCGGAAGGCGGCGTCCATCTCGGTACCGGTGAGACGACCGATCTCCTGGGCAGGTTGAAAGTCGAGAACGATCAGGTTCAGTGTTCCTGCCGCCTCGACAGGGTCGCCCCCGTAGCCGTCGACACGAATTCCCCTGGCCGGGGCACGATAGGGAACCCTGTCGGCAGCATCGAGTTCTCCGGCCTCCATGAGCTGTTCGCACGACTTCTGGAAGAACACGTCCTCCACGAACTGACCATCCGCATCGGATTCCGCAAGCACATCCTGAAGAAAGTCGCGCGCAAACTCCTCAACATCCATCGGCTTCTCCGGATAAGGCCTGAGCGAGAACCGTCATGTCGACGCAAAAGCTCTCGCAGCGGGACAGCACGACCGAATATTGCACATCTTCCACTCCCGGCCGAAACATCGGCGGCGCAATTCGCGGAAACCCTTCCAAGACTTCGTACAGGGAGACGTTTCCGATCAGCAATGGGTTGTCGGAATAGTCGTCGTTCCAGTCGAACCCGGTCGCACTCAGGCGCTCCTCGAACTGGATGGCAGCGGACATGTCCAAAGAAGCGATTGTGCCACGAACGCGGGAGGCGACATCCGTGATCGTCACTGACGCTGAATCGCCGGGTGCACCGGATACCTCGACGACGTGAAGGAACAGGCGTGCGGTCCCCGAGGTGTCGAGCTGCTCTGCCGAGGAAATCCTCACGACGGGTACATGGGGCGAGCAGGTCTTGGCTTCGATGCCGATTCTGCCCACCTGAAAGTCCTTCGGTGCGCCGACGGGACCGGTCCATGCCCGCACGGCTTCAGCAGGTCCGATAGTGGGAATTAGCTGACGCTCCAGCACGCAGAGTTCGCCGATGAGGCCTTTCTGTTCCTCCTGGCTCAGTCGGGCATCCCCACCTCCTCTCAGCAGGCGGTGCCAGCGCCAGGTTCGGACGAGAAAGCGTTCGATTGCTTCTTCCTCGGTGCGCGAGGGTCGCGTGGCGTCAACAACATCCACACAGAAACGGTGAAACACCTCCCTCTGCTCGCCGTCCGTGAGACGAATGATGAGGCGTTCTCCCGATTGTTCCTCGGTCGGCTGGGTTTCTACGCGAAGGCCCCGTAGTCTGGGCAGACGTCGCGAAGGAAGATGTCCGGACTGATGCTGGAGAATGAGGAGGCAGTGGCGCTGGCTGTCCAAGGCCCAGTAGAGGCCCCAGGCATGTGTTCCCGTTTCAGGTATGCGCCGTGCGCTGATCGCTGTATCCCCGGTTGGCGGATCGATATCCGTCCACGGGTCATCGGTAGTCATCGTCGCCGTTCTCATCGTCGTCCGAATCATCGTCGCCGTAATGTTCGTGGAACCAGGTCGTGTTGACGACGTATTCGACCGTTCTTTCAGCGAGTCCTGTTTCGGGGAAGCTGATGCTCCAGGCAGCGACCGGGGTATCATTGCTCAGGTCGTCATTTTCCTCGCCGATCGCGAGTAGATGGATCACGAGCAGGGGCTTGGTGCGGATCCTCGTGTAGATCCGGTCAGGATAGTTCGTGATGCCGCCGGGAGATGGCGACCTGTTGGCATCGTATTCACTCTCGGCCGCCTGTACTTGCGATTCAGTCAGGCCCACCTTGGTTATCCCGCGCGAACTCACCCTCTGCTTGTTGGTTATCATCAGCATCGATCTGTCGCTGCGCTTGCCGGGGGTACGGCGCTGACAAGTGAGCGGGAATCCCAGACGGCGATCGAGGAGGGACCGCTCGTTGCGTCGCTGGACACCGGCAAACAGGACATCCCACCTGCTCAGTTCGTTTTCGGCCCTGAGATCGATATAGCGGCGGACCGGATCGCTCTCGGTGGCAGGGGAACCGGGGTGATTCCTGAAGGCACCCAGAAACGCGTCGACCAGATTTACCGGCACGTCTCGCACTAGGCGTCCACCGTTGACAGCCTCTCCGTCCTCTGGGGCGTGACCTTCGTTGCGCATGGCTTCGGCTAGGCGGACGGCGGCCCGAAGGTTCGCGTCGAGCGTTAGTTCATCTCGATGAAGGATCGCGGTTTCCACGAAATGGTTTGCAAGGCCGATCAGGACTGTGTGGCGTTGGCCGGAACCCATCTTGTTGCGAGCAGTGACCACGAGTGTGTCGGGATGACTGCGTACCTTGAGACCAAAATCCCTGGGTGTCGCGTTGGCGCTCTGCATGCGCGCCAGTTCATCGCGAAGTTCATCGATGGATTCGGCGATGTGGTCGTACCAGCCCTGGGCCTCTTCGGGCATCCAGACCCGGCAGAGATCGTCGTATCCGTCTCGATACCCGAACCACCGCCCCATCTGGAACAGCGTGTCGTACATCATCGACCGTCGCAGGAAGTAGCTGACGGTCAATCCCTCGAGCGTGAGACCGCGTGAGAGGGAGAGCCCGCCGACCGCGATGACGTTGAGGCCCGTGGCCTCGTACTCGGAGTAGTCGAGCGATCCCGAGGCCCGGCTGTTTATCTCGACAATGTTGATGGCACTGACGCTTGCGTGCAGTAGCGCCTGAACCTGAGACCAGGACTTGCCGCAAACGCCGTCGTGATGCTCTAGGTAGACGCGATGCAGTTCCGCAATCTCCGGATCCTCGAGAGCTTCGCCGGCCGGTCTGGCACCGTTGATCCTGACACTCGACGCGATCCGATCGACAAAGGCTTGTATCTCGTTTCGGACCTGCTGCTGTACAGCCACGAATCGCGATACGTTCACGAGCATCGAGTTGTGGGAGCGGTCATGTCCGCGCGCCAGCCTGATGGCCCGTGCCAGAACGAAGACCCGGACCGCTTCCTCCAGGCTTTCGGGCAGGCCGGCCACGACGTGATCGATCTTGTGTGACGTCGGCATCAGGTCCTCGTGGTCGTCGACATCACGGAGAACCGTGTCCGCGGAGTCCCTGAATACTCGAGCAGCACCGAAATAGTTGGTGGGCGGATCGAGACTTACGATGAAGTCTCGGGGGAACAGGTCGTGCCCCGCCATCAGATCCTCGGAGTCCGGATCGATGAAGATGTTTGCGAAGGGAGTGGCCGTGTAGCCGACGTAGTTGCTTCGCTCGAAGAGGTCGAGAAGCTCCCGGATCTGGCCGTTGATCCGGGAAATTTCGTCCATTCGGTGCTTGATGTTGATCGACGCGTTGTCCGCCTCGTCATCGATCAGAAGCATGGGCTCCCGGATCGTGTCGGTGCCAAGCTGTGCATTGTGAGTCTTCAGCCAGTCGATCAGATTTCGGAGCGTGCTCGGATTCTTCTTGATCACGAAGACGGCGGGCTGGCGGAGGTTCTGCAGGGGGACATTCAGGCTTTCCGCGATACCCTTGTGAAAGTCCCTGTGGGAAGTGGTGAAGGCGCTGGGCCGGTAACGGGAGTCGTACCGGCCTACGCCCAGGACGGTGTGCTTGAGGAGCTGGCGGCGCGGCCCAGCCGTGCTGCTGAATCCGATGAAACCTTCGTCCACGCGCCTCTGGGTCTGGTTGCGAAGCTTGTTCTGTAATCCGGCGATTATGATGATCACCCGGTAGCCGGCATCGGCTGCCTTGGTGACGACGCCGATGTAGTTCGCCGTCTTCCCGGACTGGACATGGCCCATGACCATGCCCCGTCGATCCCATCTCCCGGGCTTTTCGGGGTTTTCGAGGAGCCCGAGGATCCTGTCCGTCACGTTGCCCAGTCCGCCGAGGACCTGACCGGACAATCACCTTTCCGCCATGAGACGGCGGTAGCGGGTCCAGTAGTAGAAGTCGATGTCGGAGCGCGCGCCATCGAGCCAGGGCTCGAACTCAGGATCCTGGAGCGCTGCTCCGTCGGTCATCCTGACGCCATGAACGGTCTCGAACTCGAGTGCGAGATCTTCGGCCTCGGCATCGGTCACGCCGGGACAAGCGGGACGAACTTCGGAGATGACCTCCCGGATGCGGGACTGCGTGGGCAACTCCCGAGCCAAGAGACCCTCGACCATTACCCTCAGTCGGTCGATGTCGTTCATCGATTTTCAGTGCTCCCTGCGCTCTTGCAGATCTCAGTCAAGACCCTGGAGGTCTCCGCCCACCGGGCGCGGAAAGGTTCAGCGGAACGCATCCATTCCTCGATCTCGGTCGGCGATTGCCCTCGACTTCGGAGGATGTGCCACATCGATGAAGCGATCACTCGCAGGTCTTCCGAACCGATCTGGGAAAGCCTGACTTCTTCGGGAATGGCACTGACATCCACATGCAACGCCTCCAGCGGAAAGGTCGAGGCGAGCAGGCGGAGAATTCGCTCGAAGTCGCGCGCCCGTGCGGGGTCGAGATCGTCCCTGAAGGCGGCAAGTACAGGATTTTGCTCGTCAATCCGGTAGAAGATGTGGTTCTTGTCCTGCACCCGTCGCCAGACCGGAAGTCGGCTGGCTTCGGTCAGCCTGGCGCCTCGACCCGTATAGGCTCGACGGGATGGGACACCGATGCGTTCAATGATCCTGCGAAGGCGCTCGCGGACGGGCGCTGGCGGCTGGGCGGAGGCCTTTCTGACGTCGATCTTCCAGTCGGCATCGAGGGTGTTGGGAATGTCGATGCCGACACGGGCGAGCTTCGTCAGCTCTAGCTGGCGGGCGAGGCGGAACCAGGTGCCGTGAACGATCAGGCGCCGATTGCGATAAAGATAAAACCCCTGATTGCTGACGTAGCCCTCGGGACCGGCGAACCTCTTCCATTCTTCGGCCGTGACCTTGTCGTGGTGTGGCAGGGTAACCGGCCATATCCTGATCTCGCCGCTGTCGAGGCGGATCGTCTCCTCTGGGTGGTGCTGGGTTGCCGGATGGTTCGAATGAAAGGGATCGAATGGCCGCAGTTCACGGTCATTCATCGAAATCGCCAGACGCCCGCCTACCCGACCTGAGAGGAAGCGGTGGAAGACGAACTCGACGTGGGTTGCCGCTTCGTCAAGCTGTCGCACGAGATCGTGCCTGCCATCCTGTCGGTCAGGACTGACGAGACGATCGAGTTTTTCCCAGACAACCAGCGTACCGTTATCCTGCAGTCGCCCTGACCAGCGGACATGGTCGGCATTGTCCGGGATTTCGACGACCCATCGGTCTCGCTCAGCAACCTTGTCGAGATCCCATGTTGCGCAGGAAACGGCCGAGGCCTTCCGCGTTATCACCGTAAGTCGCCGGCATTGCGAGAAGGACGCGGTCTTCAGGCCGAGGCCGAAGCGGCCGAGGTCGTCGGCGGAGCGGGTCTCGAGAGGGTTTCGCGTGCCGGGCCGCATCGCCTCGAAGAGTTCCTCCTCGGTCATGCCGACCCCGTCGTCGAGTATGCCGATTGCCGGCGCCGCATGATGCGTATCCGCGAGGAGGTGGATGTTGCGGGCTCCCGCGGTTATCGAATTGTCGATGACATCGGCGAGGGCGGTCCGCAGCGAATACCCCATGTCGCGGAGGCTCTCCACCAGGGAAGACGCACGTGGTGGGAGCTCCATTTCCCGTTGTCGAGGATCTTCGGTCATGAGCCGCCTGTGCTCACGAGCGGGACAGGGATCGGCTCGATGCCGGGCGGCCGGACGGTATTCTCCGACAGGCCGGCCAGATCCTGATCGACAGTGGAATCCCGATGATCCAGCACCACGTTGACTTCTCGCGCGATCTGCCTCGCGAGATAGGGTGGGACGGCATTGCCGACCTGGACATACTGCTGCGTGCGACTGCCGTGAAAGAAGTAATTGTCCGGAAACGTCTGAAGGCGGGCAGCCTCGCGGACCGTGAGACTTCGGGACTGGGCCGGGTCGGGATGAATGAAGTAGTGCCCGTCCTTCGAAATGTGACTCGTGATCGTGGTAGAGGGCTGGTCGGGCAACTGCACCCGAAAACGGTCGGCGAAGTTGCCCGTGTTCCAGCTTCTGTGTCTGGCAGCCAGCTCCCGCGGGAAATCTCGGGCCCTTGGCGACCTGCCGGATGCAAATGCGTAGACGGCGGCATAGAGGTATCGGGCAAGATCCTCGTCGATGTGCCCCCGCGTCTCGTTGTTGGGCAGCCGAGCGAGGTTGGGGTCGATGATCCAGTCGCGCAGGGCGGAAGGGCACGTATCGGGGAAGCCGGTGTCCCCTTGCACCTCACGATAAGGCAGTGCTGCGCCCGACGTCGAGGCCAGGGCACGATCCAGCGCCAGGCGGAATTTCTGCTCCGTTTCTGACGCCATGGAGGGCATGTGCCGAAGAGCCAGCGCGTGCGCCTTTTTCAGGGCCTGCTGCCACGAGCCATCGTCGTCGTCCCAGCTGAGTCGGCTGCGAAGCTTCGGCATTGCGCCGATAATGTCATGAACTGAGGCCGTCGATTCGTCTTGATCGAGCGTCGGCATGTGGTCACTTCGCAAGGTGGCTGCAATGTCGCGGCGAATGCAGACGACGAATACGCGGTGGCGTCTCTGCGGTATGCCGTGCTCCTCCGCGCGGACGAGGAAGTCCCTGGGGCTCAGCCCGTCCTTCCATGAACGGCCTGCATGGGGAGCAGCAAGGGAATGGAGACGGTATCGGTCCGTTCCCCCTGCATTCGCGAGGGAGTCCATGACGTCGGAGAATATCGGTCTCCCGCCGTGCCTGGCGGAGAGCATGCCTCTGACATTTTCCATGACCGCGACAGCCGGCTGGAGCTGCCGCAGCACCTTGGCGTATTCCAGATAAAGCGATTGCCGCTTGTCGTTCGCCGGGTCGTAGAGGGTGTTGCCGGCATTCCGGGCCCTCCCGGCCACCGAATAGGACTGACAGGGAGGGCCTCCGAGGAGCACGGTCCTGCCACCATGCAGAGCGCGGATCTTCGCAATTCGCTGTCGGAGGAAGGTATTCGCGTCTGACGTGCCCAGTGTCAGGCGCTGTGTCTCGTCGCAGGCCTCCTGCCATTCGCTGGGGTAGCGGCTCGCCCATTCCGGTTCGCGAGACACGTGCCCGTTGAGGAAATCATAGTATTCCGCTGGAAATCCTGACGGGAACTTTCGGAGGAAGCCGCGCAACAGCAGCGTGCGATGGGCGGTCGGCTCCATTTCGACCGAGAGAACGACATTGAAGCGCGGGCGACCACGGGGATCCTTGAATGACGCAAAGCCCTCGGCGAGACCGCCGGGACCGGAGAAGAGGTCGACGACGGGTACCCGGTCGGTCATGTCAGCGAGGCTGCAGATCGGCATGCTGGGTTAATTCGGCCGGTAGTCAGAGGCGAGGCGTGATCCGCGTGTGGCGAGATGCGAAATCGAGGCGGGTGTCTGCAGGTGCTCCAAGAAGCTCGTGTCAGGATGCGTGTTCGGCACCTTCGAAACCCTGGCCCGGGCTGTAGATTGCACGGTAACAGGATCCTCCTTGAACTCCTCGACCATGTTCTGTGGAATGCGCACACGGTGCCGATTCTCCCATGCGATGCAGGACACCCCATGATCGATGTAGTCGATCCGACCGTTCGGTCGCGAATGATGGCCGGAATCGGTGGAAAGGACACGAAACCGGAGATGATACTTCGGCGGGCGCTGCATGCGCGTGGTTTCAGGTATCGCCTTCATGATCGGAAGCTCCCGGGTACGCCGGATCTGGTCTTCCGCCGCTTCGGGGCTGTCTGTTTCGTGCATGGCTGCTTCTGGCATCGTCATGAAGAATGCCCATTCGCGACCAACCCCGCCACACGGCCGGACTTCTGGCAAGCAAAGTTCAGAGGCAACGTCGAGCGGGATCGTCGGGCAAGGGAACAATTGCTGGATTCGGGTTGGCGTGTTGCAATCGTCTGGGAATGTGCATTGCGTGCCGATCGGGCGAAGTGGACTTCCTTGCGACTCGAACACTGGCTACAAGGCGACGAACGCTTCTTCGAGACCGATCTGGACTGGGATCGATAGCACGGAAAACCGATCATTAACCTTAGTCGGAGTATGCGGCGAGGCGCGCGTCCCCCGCGACGACCAGAGCATCCACGACCTCCTGCCATGCGCTCAATAGTTCCATGTCGACCGCAGTTGGGCGAACTTCGACAAGCCAGGTCGACAGCGTGTACGCGCCGCGAGCGATCGGGACGGGGTCGCCTAGCACGATCGCCGCGACCCACGGCAATCCGACACGAACCTGATCCTCGGTTTCAAGTATACCGATGAAGCCGATCAGCCGATCGACACACTCGGCGTTTCCCTTTGCCGGCGTCAGCCATGCTTCCACGCCGGCTCGTAGTTCGAGTGGATTCCACCACATGATCGGGTTACCGTCGAGCTCACGATAAGGGTACGGCAACTCTCCGACGGGGTTCGGGATGAGGTCGGCAAAGCCCGTACCGCCGTAGTATGAGCTGCGAACTCGTGTGTGGTCGCGCAGACTGAGCACGTGCCGGATAACATCCGGCCAAATCCGCCTTGCCGTAGACGCCCTGGCTGGTGTTTCCTCGGCCGCGGCGGACAGCGCACTGAGAGACTTTCCCAGCAAGTTCGAGTCTTCGGCAAAGGCATCGATGTGCTCGAAGAGTGCGTCGTCGTCGCCATTTTCTGCCAGTGTCAGGAGCGCGCGTGCGCTTACGAGAGCGTGGGTCGCTCGGTCATCCGGATCGCCATGCTCGTATTCGAGAAGCGCGCGTCGCTGCGCCGCCAAGAGAATGGGCACCAAGTCACGCGCGCGGGCAGAGATGCAGGTGGCAGCCATCGCTGCCGGCGCCAAGGCCCGAATAGCGCCGTCCAAGCGGGGCACGATGATCGAGTTCGCCGTTGCGTCGTCAAGTGATTCGGTGAGGGGACCGTTCAATACGAGGATATCGCGTTGACCCGTTTCCGGATCCCAGGGGGCGTGCACGCATCGGCGCATGGTCTCGGTGGCGATCTGCCAGCCCAACTCGTGATGACACCGACCATATTCGGCACACGGCACCCTCCATAACCGATCCAATCCACGGGCAAGGTAGAGCGGTACTTCGTACGACGAGGATTTCGCAAGGTTCATGGCACCACTGGCGGCGCGGTCGAAGGTTGTCGATCCGCCGTCCTCGTCGCACAAGGCCCGGAGTTGCGAGGCAATGGGCAGGAGAACCAAGGGGATAACCCGTGCGGCGCTGCGGTCGGCTCCATATTCATAGAGCATTTCCTCGAATTCGTTCCGCCTCGGCGATGCATCGCCAATCGTGAGAATGATCTCTGCGGCCAAGCGCAGTGTTTCGTCCGGCACGTCAATGCCGTCCTCAAGGAATGCTTCAAGCGCAGCCGCTGCGACCAGAGCGGCTACATCCCAGGGTTGGTGCAGTGCAGCAGGCGGCGGATTTTCCAGCAGGTGTCGCACGGTCGCGAGGTCGGCGACGAGATCATCGGCGCCGACGGCCTCGGGCACCTCCTTTCCGGGATTGATGTGGTAGCGAACGAATAGGCGAATGGTGTCTTGGGAGCGTTCCAGATCCTCGCTGCTTTCCTGAAGCTCCTGCACAACATCGTCTGGAGGGTTCGCTTCCACCGTGAAGCCGTCTTGCGTCCTCTCGACGCTAAAGCTGTCCCGATCCAGGCTGCTGGCCCAGGCCCGCGCTTCGACCACCAGTGCGTCTTGGGTCATCTCCGCAGGAGGACCTGCTTCCGCATGGGCGCGCGGTGCTGATTCCACGAGGCGGCGTGCGTTGCCAACGAGAGTTTCCCCGAGACCGCGCAACTCTTCGGCACGGTCGCTGTCGGCGCGCAGAACCAGGAGCATAGCCGCGTTTTGGAGTGTCCAATTGCGCCGATCAGCTGATGCAACGTGGTCGGAGTTGGCCGTGAGGGGACTCGACTCTTCGGCGGCCCGCGCAAACTCGTGAAGCCAGATGGTCGGCTCAGCAATGTAGGCGTCCAAGAGATCGCCTGAGTCCTCCAGGTGCCGCACGAGCAGTCCGACGATGAGGCCCACCATGGCCAGGTTCTCACAACCGTCCAACAGTATCGGGATGAGAGTCGCGATGGAGATGCCACTTTGGATCAGTCGATCGGACTCCGCCTCCAGCGCCTGTAGCGCACTGACACACGGATAGGGACCGACCGCGTTGCCACGATACCATCGCCAGACATGGTCATCGCCAAGGTAGGATTTGGCCTGGCCATCTACGGACAATTCGCTCTCGCATCGGCCAACGAGCTCGGTGCCGATCGGGTTGGGCTTGTCGAGATCGGCAAGAACCCCCACCCGAATGCGCGCCGCATGATTCAACAAGCGGTTTAGGACCGCTACTCCACTGCGAAAGTCGGCGCGAAACAGGGCGAGAAACGGGCCGCGATGTCGTCCAGCGGGCGGGACACCGAGGCCCTTCGGATGATGGTGGCGCACTCCGTTGTCCATGAGCCGGTGCCCGCCGGGTTCGTCATCCAGGTAGTACGCTTCGGTGAGTTCGGCGAGAAGCCCTCCAGCCGCACTTGCGAGCGCCTCGCCCGTGAAAAACTCGTCAACGGCAGGGCCCAGCCACGCCGGTGCATCATGGGCAACACGACGCAAGATCGCCTCGCCTTCTTCGCCAAGGTCGGGGCCTAGTAGCGCCAACAACTCGAGAAAAAGCGGGCTCTTGATCTCGCTTGGAAGCTCGGATGGCTGCCGCCGGGTCCGACGACCAAGTCCGACAAGCTCTCTTCGGACCGACGCTCTAGCCGAATTCGCCCCTTGGGATTCCCCCGTTTGGGCTTCTCGTTGCGCAGCGAGGTGACGGTCCGCTTCGTCGGAGGCCTCAATGAGACGCTGGCGGAGCAGGATGCGCAGGGGGTTGTCTTTGGCAGAATTGGCAATAACCTCGGCGCGCAGCCAAGCCCGCAGGAGTGTTTCCGCATACGCACCTGAACGCCACGGAGCCGGTGCTTCGAGCAATAGGCGAACGAGCGGCTCCACCACGGTGATGTCAACGACGCCGTTTTCGTCACGGTGTCGCTGATCGACAAGGCGGACAAGCCGACGTAGACCGTATGCGTCATCGGCAAGCAATGTCGGTTGCGCGTCCCGAAGGACCGGGCTCGGATCGACGAGCGTGAGCAAGGCTTCGCCGGGCACGTCACCCCACCGACTTCCGTGGCCCGCAGCGACCAGCCGGTCGAACGATGCCTGCGCCGCGGCGAGTCGGCCCTTCAGGGGCACCGCAGAAGTGTCGGGTAGAGCGAGCCGCGCTTGGCAAGCCAGTCGCGCGGCCGAGAGCGACCAGCGAGGCGCTTCAGCCGACAGTAGCCGCGACCCCGGCTCGCCACTGGCCAAGAGAAGCCGCGCGACCGCATATCGGCGCACCTCGTCGTGGCCGAAATCGGGGCCTATCCTGGTAGGGTCCCCAACGGCATCTCGGAGCAATCCGTCGCGGCGGAGTCCGTCCATGGCAATGGAGTCGAGGCTGCTGAGAACGTCGAGTCGTTCACCTCTGCCAAGGTCCAAATCAGCCAGTCGTAGAAGCACTGTCTCACGGGCGTCTGGCGATCCTCTATCTGACATCCCTCGTCGACGAACCAGCCCTGACCAGACCTCGTTCATCGCATCGGCGTCGGTGAGTGGAGTTCCGGAGACTCGCCCTCGTACGAGCAGTTGAACGACGACAAGCCGACGCAGGAGTTCTCGTGACCGTGGATTTGTACTGATGCGACGTAAGTCCGAAAAGGTCTCAACTACCTCGTCTATCTCCGCGTCGCTAAGTGGGGGGACTACACAGTCGTTGACATCATTCGCGTCGAAACGTTCATGGAGAGCATCAAGGACAACCTGTTTGTTTTCGATGGAGGTCACGGCCACCACTCTGATACCGCTGTCCCGGGCGGCCCCAATCAGATAGCGCAACGCCTCGTACTTGTTTTCGGTGGCGGCATCCGCGCCGTCGATTACGAGCAAACGTTGTGGCGCGCTCATCTCACAGAGAATTGTCGAGAGAGGGTGCCCCAAGGTCTTCTCGAACTCGAGCGGAAGCTCGGGGATATGGCGTAGATTGATGCACGCGGCCTGTAAGCGTTCCTTTTCCGCGTCAGCTCTGGCGGTGAGACCGATTACCGCGAGCGCGCTCTTGCCGACGCCCGAATCGCCACTCACGATGACGGCTTCGGCCTCGGACACCATATTGACCAGAGTCTCGGCTACATCATTGCGTTCCAGTCGCATTGCACGGCTGCCATCGTGCCCTGTAATTTCGTTACGGACGGCTTCGCGCGCAAATCGGTCGATGCGCATGAGTGTCTGCCAGCCAGGCCGATGCAGTGTTGTCGCAGCGTCGAGAAATGCATGAGAGTCTCGGCGCAGGATCGCCAGATCCACGCGGGCGGCCTTCGATGCATATTCGCCTGCGAGGACTAGAAGATGGTCCCGTAACGACGACGTTGCCTCGTTATCGGGGTCTCTGGCCACCCCTTTGAGGCCGTTCGCTATGGCTGCCCAATCGGTCGCGCCGGGCAGCTCGAGCAGAGGCATGATCACCTCAAGTCTTGACAGCAATTGCCACGTGCGTTCCTGAACGGCGCTCGTGTCATGTTCCGACGGGCCAATATGCCGTAGTGACCCGTCGACGAGCATTGCCACGTGCTCGAGCCTTTGACGAATGCCCGAACTGTACTTGCCGGGCGTCTTGATGAGACGGAAGAAGCCAAGCGCGTCCTTGTGGCCTATAGCTATGTTGGCGAGTTGCGCGAGTTGCGTGGCCTGTTTCGACCGGCCGGAGACGACGAGTCCGAAACGGTACTCTGTTTCATCCGATGGTTCTTCGATCACAGCTCGGACAAACTGAAGGAAGAGCTCTTGGGATGACTCGTCGCTTTGGACGATCTTGGGTGAGCGCCGAACACTGAGGGCCAGAACGAGCGGGGGCTTCAATCCGTCCGGGTGAACGGCATGCACCACAAGGTCGTCAACCGCGTGCTCTGGAGCTTGTTGGAAGGCAACGCTCGTGACGCGCCGACCGTCCCCGAGTTCGGGCGCAGCGTTTCCCGTGAGCAAATGAGCGAGGTATTGAACCGCCACCTTCCGCTCGAACGTCACGCCGGCACCGCCCGTTGCGGCGGGGCTAACGCCATTTTGCGGTGGCCGCTCGAAACGGCCGGTCGCTCGGGGATTATCCGACTCTTCTGGACTTCCGTTGCTCATTGCGCAGGTGTGATCCCAATCCGGTTGCTGCGGTAGAAGAAAGCCACACTTTTCGACCGGCTGGTGTCAAGCGGTGTCGGAAACGCTCAGAATCTAGGGCGCGACATCGTAAATAAGGCCGGCCTGACTGAGTAGCTTCAGATGACTTGTATCGCCAGCTAATGCGATTGGTCGTCGTCGGCAATGCAAGAGCCGTATGGTCGGCCGGCGCGTCGCACACCCGCCGGGGACTGGACGCCGACAGGCCCCTCTCACAGCCGGCTCGTCCAAGGGCGGTGCGCTCGGCGAGTAGGTGCGATCGGGGATCGGCTGTTCGGAACGGCCCATTGACGAAACAGACAGTATAGACCAATTTCTAACCCAATTGTCATTATGCCGGGAACCTGCCATGGCCCAAGCCAGCACGGAGAAGGTGCGCGAGCTGGAGGGCGTGCTTCACGAGGCCGCCGGTTGCCTGAGCCATTCGCATGTGGCGGCGTTGATCGCCCATCCGGACGCCGTGCGCTCGGCGCTGGCGGTGGCGGCCGACGTGCTGACGATGGACGACGCGCGACGAGCGGGGATCGGAACGATCGCGAGCGCCGAGCCGCGCCTAGTGGACCGCGATGAGGCGGCCCGGCGGCTGGCGGCGCGCACGCGCGAGGGCGTGCCCGAGACGCTGCTGACCTCGGACGAGCTGGCGACGCGGGTCGGGCTCAAGACTCGCCAGTCGGTGCACGATTGGCTGAAGAGGGGCCGCATCGTGGGCTGGAGGGGTGCCAAGCGCGGCTACGTTTTCCCGGCCGACCAGTTCGATGAGCGCGGCAGACCACTCGAAGGCCTCGACCGCGTGGTCGGCCTGTTCGGGGATGGCTACGCCGCCTGGGCCTGGCTGACGACCGAGCTGGCCTCGCTTGACGGGGCGACGCCGCTGAGGCTGCTGGCCGGGGGCGAAATCGACCGCGTGGCGAAGGCCGCGGTGGGAGACCGGCAGGGCGACTTTGCGTGACCGGGGGCTACGACCCAGACCGCCTGCGCTCGCGGCTGCACAGCGTCCGTCTCGGTCACGTCTTCCGCGTGATCCACCGGGACCTCCGCGCAACCCCGCTGGGGGCTTCGCCGACGCCGAGCCGGTTCAGCGATCCGCAATAGCGCTATTCGGTGCTGTATGCGTCGGACACGGTACGCTGCGCATTCTGGGAAACCCTGGCGCGCAACCGCTTCGCGCGCCGGCGGCGGCGCGAGCTGCCGCGAAGCGAAGTCGAAGCCCGGCTGGTGGTGTCGATCGGCTCCACCGGACCGCTTGCCCTGATCGACCTGCGCGGCGACGGGCCGGTGCGCATCGGCGCGCCGAGCGCGGTGGCGCACGACGGCAACCATGCGGCGGGCCGCGCACTGTCCGCGTCCGTCCATGCCGGCGTGGCGGAGGCGGACGGATTTCTGTTCGCGTCACGGTTCACCGGGGATGCCTGCGTGGCCGTGTTCGACCGGGCCTTCGGCAGGCTGAGGGCGCTCGGTGTCGACGAGCTTGTCCGACACGCGGGATTTCTGGATGCCCTCGACGACTACGACATCGTGCTGACGGAGCCGCCGGGGTAGCGGAGACCGGCAACGAAAATGGCGGATCGCGGGAGTCGCGCGCGATTCGCGAAAATGGCGGGGGAGTGCAGCTGGCGCGGCATGCGCCGTCAGGAATACGGTCTAATCCGATGACTATTTGGTGACGGAAAACGAGCGAGAAAGAAAAATATCAATAGTATTGGTAGGTTAGAGAGATTTGATGATGCACGAGAGTGGCAAAGATCGTTCAGCCCCAGTTTGGTTGGCGGGCGGAGCCGCACAGTGTCCTCATCGAATATCGGCCGCAATGCTCTCTGCGATCCGCTCCGCCGTCCCGTGGATCGAGTCCTGCGCCAGATGGGCGTAACGCGCCGTGGTCTCGATGTCGCTGTGGCCGAGCAGCTTGCCGATCAGCGGCAGGGTCTCGCCGAGCGCCAGGGCGCGGGACGCGAAGGAGTGTCTGAGGTCGTGCAGCCGGACATCCTTCAGCCCGGCGGCGGCCCGCACGGTCCGCCAGGCATGGTCGAGGCCGCTGCCGCTGTAGCGCCCGTCCCGGTCGTTTCCGGGAAACACCCAGGGGCAGCCCTCCCGCCGCGGCAGGGCTTCGAGTAGCCGGACCGCCGTCGGCGGCAGCTGGACCGCGCGGGGACCGGTCTTGCTGTCGCGGAGATGGAGCTCGCCGGCGTCGAGATCGACCTCCGTCCAGCGCAGGGTCAGGATCTCGCTCTTGCGGCAGCCGGTCAGCATCAGCAGGCGGATCGCCGTCGCGGCCGTCAGCGGAAGCGAGCCTCTGTCGACCGCCTCGTCCAGCACCCGTCCGAGCCGGGCGAACTCGGCATCGGTGAGGAACCGCTCCCGGGTCCGCTCGGGGTATTTCTCGACCGACCGGCACGGATTGAAGCCCTCCGGCGCCAGGCCCCAGCCCGCGCCCAGCCGGTACATGTGCGACAGGAGCTTGACGCACTTGTTGGCGGTGACCGGCCGGCCGGAGAGCTTGCGGTGGAACTCGACGATGTCGCGCCGCTCCACCGCCTCGAGCGGCAGCCTGCCGAGGGCCGGCAGGATGTGGTTGTCCAGCATGCCGCGGACCCGTCGCTGCGTCCTGGGCTTGAGCCGCACCGCGGCATGCTCTTCGAGATAGCGCTCGGCAAGGTCGGCCACGGTGGGGCCACCGTTGTGCCTGGCGGCGAGCGGCAGGGGCACGGGATCCTCGCCCGCCCGGATGCGCGCGATGATGAGCGCCGCCCGCCGGCGGGCCCGGTCGGCATGGAGCACGTCGTGGCGTCCGACCGTCACCCGCCGGACCGTCCGGTCAGGCTCGCGCGCCTGGGCGATGTAGACCTTGCCGCCCGAAGGATAGACCCGGATGCCGAAGCCGGGCAGGTCGCGGTCCCAGAAGACCGTGTCGCGCTCGACCTTGAGCGCAGCGACGGCGCGGTTGGTAAGCGTCCTCTTGTGCACGGCCATGACTGTGTATCCCTACGCCGCCTTGGCGCGGCCCGGAACGATCTGGGCGGCGATGCTGTTTCCGGTGCGGACGGCGGCCGCCTTCTCCGCGTCGCGCACCAGATGGGCGTATCTGGCGGTGGTGGAGACCTTGGCATGGCCGAGCAGTCTTCCGATCGCCGGCAGGCCCTCGCCCAGGGCCAGCGCCCGGGAGGCATAGCTGTGTCTCAGGTCATGCACCCGCACGTTGTGGAGCCCGCTCTCCTGCCTGATCCGCCGCCAGTGCCAGGACAGGCAGGCCAGCCGGGAACCCGGCCTGGCACCTCGGAGGACCCAGGGAACGCCGTCTTCGCGCTCGATTCCGTCGAGCACCTGCAGGACCGGCCGGGTCAGGGGCACCATGCGCGGTCCCGTCTTCGAATCGCGCAACCGCAGCACCCGCGCGGTGCGGTCGACGTCGTCCCAGGTCAGGGTGAGGATCTCGTCCGACCGGCAGCCGGTCAGCATCAGCAGGCGCACCGCCGCGACCGCCGACGGCATCGTCGAGCCCGAGGCCTCCAGCTTCTTCAGCGCCGCACCCAGCCGCCGGTATTCCTCCGGCGTCAGGAAGCGCTCACGGGAGGTCTCGCGGTACCGGCGGACATGGCGGGTCGGCCTGCGGCCGGGCGGCATCATCCCCCAGTTCTCGGCAAGCGCGAACATCCTGGACAGGACCCGGAGGGCCTGGTTGGCCGCCGCCGGCCTGTCGCGCAACGCGTGGTGCAGCGCCGCCACGTCCTCGGGCCCGACCTTCCTCAGGGCCTTCGTTCCCAGTGCGGGAAGGATGTGGTGCCGGATGGCCAGCCGGTAGTTCTTCGCGGTCTTGGGCCGGCACCGTACCGCCACATAGTCCTCGAGGCAGCGCTCGGCCAGGTCGGCGACGGTGGGCTCCGGCGCCGGTTCCGGCGGGAACGGCTCCTCGCCCCGCTTGATGTGGTCGATGACGATAGCCGCCTCGCGCCGGCGCCGGTCGATGGTCTCGCCGTCGACCGGCCCCAGGGTGACCCGCTTCAGGCCGGCCGGCCCCCGGGACTGGACGATGTAGAGCTTGCGCCCGGTCGCATGGACCCGGACGCCGAAGCCGGCCAGGTCGCGGTCCCAGAAGATCGCGTCCTTGCCTTCGGCCTTCAGCCGCTCCACGATCCGCTTGGTCAGCCTGAGGGTGCTTCGTCTGGGCATCGGTAATTGTTCGTTCATCGGGTGATGGCGCAGATGCTGGGGCTGCCATCATCTGAACCACCACATGTAGTGATTTGGGACTGGTAACGCGATTCGACATGCGCTAGCTTCCGCGCATGACGAGTTGCGACGAGGATTTTGC
>JAJDYL010000169.1 GCA_022825195.1 Alphaproteobacteria bacterium | reverse complement strand
TTCCAGGACGGGCTGATCGACATGCTGGTCAAGCACGCGGTGAAGGGCCGGCTGGTCTATGTCGCGGGCAAGCTCCAGACCCGGCGGTGGAAGAAGCCGGGCGAGGACTCCGACCGCTTCTCGACCGAGATCCTGCTCGTCCCCGGCGGGCGCGTGCAGTTCCTCGACAAGCGCGACGCGGCGGGCGGCGCCCGGCCCGACCCCGACATGGCGGGCGACACCGGCGCCGCGCCGGCCGGCGGCGATCCGATGGATGGCGACCAGATTCCCTTCTGAAGCCGTCCTGTCTCCTCCCTCCCCAACCGGGCCGGCGCCTCGCGCGTCGGCCCTTTTCTTTTGCAGCCGATCCGGAGGCGACCCGTCCGGGCCTCGCGACCGCGCGTCGCGCGGGCCGCCGGCCCGCAGCCTGCCCCGGACCCGTTCCGGGGGCGCCGGCCGGAGGCGGAGGCCGGCCGGTATCGGGCGTCCCGCATGTTCCGGAAGGAGGTCCCTCATGCACCACGGCCCGTCTCCCGCCGCCGCCATCGCCGCCGCGCTCGGCGCGCGCGCCGAGGACGTCTGCCGGCGCTATCTCCCCAATGGCCGCCGGCAGGGCCGCTACTGGATCTGCGGCGACCTCGACGGCGCCCGCGGGCGCTCGCTCTTTGTCCGCCTGTCCGGCTCCGGAAAGCCCGGCGGCTGGACGGACGCGGCAACCGGGCAGCACGGTGACCTGCTCGACCTGATCCGCTACCGCTCGGGAGCGCCGACGCTGCGCGCGGCGCTCGACGAGGCGCGGCGGTTCCTCGCCTTGCCGCCCGCCCCAGCCTGCCCTGGACGCGATCCGGGGGACCTGCCGACAGGCGGATCGGACACGCCTTACGACGGAGCGCAAGCGGCGCGCCGCCTGTGGCGGCGCTGCCGTGCGATCGACGGCAGCCATGCGGAGCGTTATCTCCACGCCCGGGGTCTCGCGCGCTGCCGCTTCGCGGCGCTGCGCTATCACCCGGAGCTTCGCTATCGCGAAGGCTCGTCGGTGCGCCGCTTCCCGGCGCTGGTCGCCGCCGTCACCTCCGGCGACGGCGCCATCCTCGGCGTGCAGCGCACCTGGCTCGATCCGCGCCGGCCCGCCAAGGCGGGCGTCGCCGCGCCGCGCAAGGCGCTCGGCCGCATCCACGGCCTCGCGGTGCGCTTCGGCGCGCCCTCCGACAACGCTCCGCTCGTCGTCGGCGAGGGCATCGAGACCGTGCTCTCGCTGGTCACCGCCGTGCCGGAGATCACGGCTGCCGCCGCGCTCTCGGCCGGCAGCCTCGGCGCGTTCGCGCCGCCGCCCGGCCTCGCGCGGCTGGTGATCGCGCGGGACAACGACGAGGACGGCGCGCTCGCGGCCGAGCGCCTCGCCCGGCGCTGCGCGCGGGCGGGCGTCGCCGCCACGGTGATCGTACCCGTCGGCAACGACTTCAACGACGACCTGGTCGCGCTCGGCTCTGCGGCGCTCCGCGCCCGCTTCGCGCCGCTGTTCCGCCGCGCGGAATGATCCAGCCTTCGGATCGGGGCGTCTGCCCCGGCGCGCGCGCCGGTGGAGGAAGAGGAGAGCGGAGGGTCGGGCAAGCCGACCCGAGGAGTGGAGGGAGTCCATGAGAGCCGTAGTCAATCTGAAGCGCGAGCCCAGGCTGCGCGATGAATTCGAATACGCGCACGTCGTCGACAACACCGTGCTGATCGACCGCCGCACGAAGTGGGGCAATCCGTTCAGAATCGGCGAGGACGGTTCCAGGGATGAGGTCATCGCCCGCTACCGCGCGCATCTCTGGCGCCACATCCAGGCGGGCGACGTTTCGCTGGAGGAGCTGGCCGAACTCGACGGCTGCTGGCTGGCGTGCTGGTGCGAGCCGCTGCCCTGTCATGGCGATGTGCTGGCCCGTGCGGCGGAATGGGCGTCGGGGGTGTTGGCCGATCGGGAGGGTGCGTGATGCGTTGCTCCGTTCCCC
This sequence comes from Alphaproteobacteria bacterium, assembly GCA_022825195.1. Lineage (GTDB taxonomy): Bacteria > Pseudomonadota > Alphaproteobacteria > Bin95 > Bin95 > Bin95. The sequence continues at coordinate 1,756 of JAJDYL010000169.1, read as the reverse complement.
TTGAACAGGCGGTGTTGGGCGCTTCGCTTGCAAGCTGGCGGACAGGTCCGGGGCTCGTTTGCGACACCGTGCCGCGCGGAACCGCCCATGGGGTCCGTGCAGGTGGAGAGAATTACGCCACCCCGCTGTGCTGTCCAATCGTGCCACACGTGCTCGCGCCAGCAACCCTGAAGGGTCCTCCGGTCGCTGCGCTCCCTGCGGCCTGGGCAAGAAGCTCTAGGGGCGGACCGTGAAAGTCGACGACCGTGAAGATCGCGTGCCGGAGACCGTGCCCGGCGCGCAAGGCAGTGCCAACGCGATCTTCCGCACCATCGCCGACTTTCCGCACCACTCCGCCCCAAGAGCTTCTAGGCCCAGGTGCTTCTGCTGCGCGCGCGTGACCCAACAGGACATCACATCGGGGATCGGCCCCGAACGTGAAACCGAAAGGAAATCGTCATGACCTTCGATATCGACACCATCGAGAACGCCGGACAGTCCGTCACCGCGACCGTCTGCGAACACGCCGCCCTCTTCGGCGCAACCCCCGAGCGCGACGAGTTCGACAGCCGCGACGTCTGGGACCGCGACGACGCGCTCGACGCCGTGGACGAAGCCTTCCGCATCCTCGTGCAGGGCGTCGCGCCGGACGGGTTCCAGCTCGCCGACGAGCGCGAGAGCCTGCTCTGGGGCTTCGTCAACATGCTCGACAGCCAGACCAACCGCCTCGACCGCGCCGCCGACAAGCTCATGCCCGACCTCCGCGACCTGCAACGCGCCCAGGACGGAACCGAGATCAAGTCCCGTGAGCTGGAGCTTGTCACCGACCGCGCGCAGAACCTCACCGCCCGGCGCGACGCCTTCGAGATCATGCGCGACGCAGCCGCCGAAGCCTACCGCGACGAGACCGGCGGCATGTGGCGGCCCCGGCGCGGATCGCACGCGAGCCAGACCGGCAGGCTGACCAGCGCCGCCATCGACGCCCGCGACTACCAGCGCGCCCGGCAGCACCGCAAGACCGCCGCGCACCTTCCGCAGGGAACCCTGGTGGCCATCGCCGGCGGCAAGGACATCGCCAACCCGGCGGCGGTGATCGCGAAGCTCGACCAGGCCCGCGCCAAGTATGCCGACATACTATTTCTATATGTGCGACTGAGGGCGACTGGCACCCACTTATCTACTATATCACAATGGCTTATAGGGTTTTCACCCTGCCACACATACTCTAGAATACACTCCAGTACGCTCCCTGTGGGTACCTAACCGGTCCCTGTAACGAAACGCTAGGAAACCTCCAGCATGCCCAAAATCACCAAGAGAACGGTCGACGCCCTCGTCCCCGCCGAACGCGAGAAAGTCGTCTGGGACGACGACATCAAGGGCTTCGGCGTTCGCGTCCATCCCTCGGGCCGCAAGGTCTACATCGTCAAGTACCGCCATGAGGGACGCGCCATCAAGACCACCATCGGTCCGCACGGCCCCATCACCCCGGCCGCCGCCAGGGCGCGCGCCGCCGAGATCGTCACCCTCGCGAAGACCGGGCGCGATCTCGAAGGGAAGATGCCCCGCAGGACGGGCGGTCCCACCATGGCCGATCTCGCAAAGCGTTTCATGGACGACTATGCCCCCGACCATCTCAAGCCCAGCACCGCCAGGCTTTATCGGGAGATCGTCGACAAGCGCATCCTGCCCCGGTTCGGCAAGCGTCGGGTGGCCGATATCGGCCGGGCGGACGCCGCCGCCCTGCATCACGAGATGCGCGCCGTTCCGGGCCATG
>JAJDYL010000155.1 GCA_022825195.1 Alphaproteobacteria bacterium | reverse complement strand
GACGCTTCGTCACCGGCCTCACGACCGGTAACGCACGGCTCGCGGTGGAAACGCGGTCGGCTACTCCTTCGTTCCGCAGGACTTTCACCCGCTACCCCCACACCAGTTAGCCTGGCGCTCGAAGTGTCATGTTTTGTCATGCGATGTCATGACCGCCATGCCTTCATCGAAGTCTTGCCGTTCCATTCCTGCATATCGTTTCTCCGTCCCGTTTCGTTCCGTCCGCGCCGCCGGGGGCCTCCGGCGGCGGGTCCCTAGTTTCGCGCGTAACGCGCGCCCCTGCGTGCGCGGGCGGGCGGGCGCATCGCGCCGGCGCGAAAGGTTAAAGGACCCGACTCCGCGGCCGCCGTTCCTTTCCACCCCTCCAATATAGCACAATTTCTGTGTAATCAAGTCTTTCGAGAATTAGTTCTGTTTTTCCGAACGAATCGTGTCTTTCAACCGGGGCAAATGCGTGAATCCGGCGAGGCAGGGACAGGCGGATGCCGGATCGCGCGAGCTTCCGGGAGGATCAGATTCTCCCGTCATAGGCCCGCCGGCCGATCTCGGCGGCGAGGATCGTGAAGCGGTCCCGCGAGAGCGCCGCCTCCATCTCCCGGGCAAGGGCGCCCCGGTCGCGAACCCGGACCCCCTCGCCGCCGAGCGCTTTCGCGACGGCGGGAAAGTCGGTGGCGCCGAAGTCCACCGCCAGGTTGGGAAGTTGCGAGCCCCGTTGCTTCAGTTCGATCAGTCCGAGCTGCGTGTCGACGAAGACGAGGATGGGAATGGCGAGCTTCAGGTCGCGAGCGGTGGCGAGTTCGCCCAGGAACATTTCGAGGCCGGCATCGCCCACGGTCGCGACGACCGCGCGTTCCGGCTCGGCCAGCTTGCGCCCGATGGCAAGCGGAACCGCGCACCCCATGGTGCAGAGCGCGGAAGACTGGAGCAGGCTTCGCGGCCGGTAGCATTCGTACAGCTGGCTCAGCACGATCCTGTGGGCGCCGCTGTCCGTGGTGACCACGGCGTCGCGGGGGAGCGACCGGCGGAGCACGTCGACCACGGCCGCCGGACCCCACTCCTCGTCGAGGCGGCTTCCGGCGCGCAGCGCCGCCCTGGCCGAGGCCGGCTCTCCCGACGGCCAGGTCCCGCGCGGCGCCACACCCCGGCCCAGCGCCTCGAGGCCGGCGCCGACATCGCCCGGAAACACCAGGGGGGCCCGGTGCATTCCATGGCGGTCGGCGACGGCCGGCAGGTCGATCACGCGGGCTCCTTCCGGCCAGGGGTCGCGCCACCCGATGCGCATCTCGATCGGGTCGTAGCCGGCAAGCAGGATGCAGTCCGATGCCGCCGCCAGCGGCAGCAGATGCCGGTCCGCGCGGGGGCTGAGCCCGGCGCCTCCGAGCGCAAGCGGGTCGTCCTCCGGCAGCACCCCCTTCGCCTTGTAGGTGGTTATCAGGGGCACGCGGAACCGGCGGCAGAAGGCCGCCACGGCCGGTTCCGCATTCCGGGTCAGGACGTCGAGCCCGGCGATCATCAGCGGGCGGCGCGCTTCGGCAAGCCACGACCGGGCCTCATCCAGCGCGGGGCCCTCGGCCGGCGCGACCGGCCGGGCGCCCGTGTCGGGCATCGGCGCCGGGCCGGGCTGCTGCCGGGTCTGCACGTCGATGGGAATGTCGAGCAGCACCGGACCCGGCCGGCCCTCGGTCGCGATGGCGACCGCCTTGTCCGCGAGGATGGCGGCCATGCCGTCCTCGACGCGAAACGCCGCCTTGGCGACGGCGTCCACGAGCCGGACATGGTCGAACGCCTGGTGGGTGTAGCTGTGCTGCTCGGATGTGGAGACGCAGCCCGTCAGCACCACCATCGGCACGCGGTCCTGAAAGGCGTTGGCGATGACATTCACCGCATTGGCGAGGCCGGGGCCTATGGTGGCGACCAGGACCGCGGGCGCCCCGTCGCGATGGTGAACGCCCTCGCCCATGAAGCCGGCGCAATTCTCGTGCCTGGCGAGCACGACCCGGATGCCGGCCCGGTCGAGCGCGTCCATGATGGCCAGCACTTCGCCGCCCGGAATTCCGAAGGCATGCCGGCAGCCGGCCGCCGCCAGTCTGCGGGCAATCAGGTCCGCTGAATCGGGCATGTCGCCGCTCCGGTTACCGCTCGTCGCCGACCGGCTGCGAGACCGCGCATGTCCCCCCGACCCGGTCGCCCCTTCGACAGGCTCAGGGCATGACAAGAAGATGACATCAGTCCTGCATTGCGCAACTTGCCATAAACACCTTTATATCAACCATATTGTGCATCAAGATGCCATCGATGCGGACCACACTGACCCTCGACCCGGATGTCGAGCAGCTCCTGCCGCGGGAAGTCCGGCGCACCGGCCGCAGCATGAAGGCGGTTGTCAACGATGCGTTGCGCCTCGGGCTCGGGGTGCGCGGCAAAGCGGCCAAGCTGCCCCGCTACAGGGTGAAACCTCATGATTTCGGCATCGGACCGGGCATCGACAGGGACCGCTTCAACCGGCTTGTCGACGAATTGGAAGCCGAAGAAACCGCCCGACGGCTCGGCCGTTGATCGTTCCCGACGTTGATCCGCTCCTTCACACTCACGATTCCCGGTCGCCCCGGCACGAGGCGGCGGGCACCGCCGGCAACCTGACCACCGACGCCCACCTCGCCGCCCTGGCGATCGAGCACCGGGCCGAACTTCACTCAACCGGCGCGGACATCGCGCGGTTTCCGGGTTTCAACCGGGTCAACCCTCTCGTCTGGCGCCATGTCGCCGGGTCGGGCCGCTACCGGACCGTGAGACAAGGAAGAGCCGACCCGGTGCGGCCGCTCTTTACGGGCGCTCCCGCCTCACCCCGCCCCCAGCCGGTCTAGCCAGTCGAGCCGGGCGCGGTAGGCGGTTATCGGGCCGAGCGCTATGACGGCCGGCGGCTCGGCTTCGCGGGCGGCGCGGCCGAGGCCGGCGAGCGTGGTTTCGATGACATGCTGGCGGGGGGTGGCGGCGTGGCTGACGATGACGGCCGGCTCCCCGGGCGGGCGGCCATGCGCCATCAGGCGCTCGGCGATCGCGCCGATCCGTCTCAGCGCCATGTAGAAGACCAGCGCCGGCGACCCTCTGGCCAGCGCCTCCCAGTCGAGGCCGCTTGCCTCCGGCGCGGCATGGCCGGAGACGAAGGTGACGGCGGAGTTGGCGTCACGGTGCGTCGCCGGGATGCCGGCATAGGCGAGCCCGCCGATGCCGGCCGTCACGCCCGGCACGATGCGGAACGGCACGCGGGCCGCCGCCAGCGCCAGCGCCTCCTCGCCGCCGCGCCCGAAGACGAACGGGTCGCCGCCCTTGAGGCGCAGCACGCGGGCGCCCGCCTTCGCTTCGGCCACGAGGCGCGCGGAAATGTCGGGCTGGCAGGGCGAGGGCCGGCCGCCGCGCTTGCCGGCATGGTGGATCCGCGCGCCTGCCCGCGCCATCGCCAGCACGCCCGGATCGACGAGCGCGTCGTGGACCACCACATCGGCGTCCTCGAGCGCGCGGGCCGCCAGCAGGGTCAGCAGGCCGGGGTCTCCGGGCCCCGCGCCCACGAGCCAGACCTCGCCCGACGCCAGCCGCGGCAGGTCCGGCGTCATTTCCCCAGAAGGCGCAGCAGCAGCAGGGAGACCGGCGTCATCCGGGCGATGGGGCCGCGCACGAACTGCCCGACCGCCTCGCCGACCGCAGACGGCGGCGGCTTCGCCGGCAGGTCGAGGCCCCCGGCGATGCCGGCGGACGCCTCCCGCGCGGCCTCCGCCCCGGCGGCGATCGTGGCCGCAAGCCGTCCGTCCCGGTCGAGCGCGGCAAGCTGCACCCAGGCGAGCGCCAGGTAGCCCGGCCACCAGGCGAGGTGGCGGTAGAGGCTCGCCACCACCGTATCGCCGCTGTTGCCGAGCCCGTTCAGGGCGAGCACCAGTGCGCGTTCCTCGGGCGAAAGCGCCTCCATCGCCGGGATCGGCGGCAGTTCGCCCTCGACCGCCGCGCGCGGAGCGCCCCCGACTGCCGGAGCGGAACCGCCGCCGGGCGCACCCTCCAGCGCCTGCAGCAGCGCGCCGAGGGCGGCGAGGTTCAGCCGGTTGCCGCGGTCATAGCTCGCCAGCATGCGCAGGATCGCCTCGGTCTCCGCCCCGCCGAGGCCCATGGCCGGCAGCATGTCGCGGGGCCAGGGCGGCAGGTCCGGCAACGGCGTGCTCTCGCGAATCCGCGCCGCCGCCGCGTCGGCCAGACCGTCCGCATAGAGGGGCCGCACGGCAGCCCAGGTCCACTCCAGCGCGCCGGGAAAAAAGGCGAGCCGGCGCCAGATCAGGTTCACCACCGGCACGCCCAGCACCTCCCTGATGTCGGCGTAGAGGGCGGCGGCCGGGCCGGTCGCCTCGCTCTCGGGCAAGGTTGGCATGGTATCGGTCATGGCCTCCTGTTTATGTCCGCTTCCCTGCCAGCCGCAAGGCCCTACAATCGCCGCCATGGCGGAGCTGAGACGGGGCTGGACGACCGGGGCCTGCGCGGCGGCGGCAGCGCGGGCCGCCTGCGAGCGCCTGTTCACCGGGCGCCTGCCGGACCCCGTCACCATCGACCTGCCGCGCGGCCTCAAGGCTTCCTTTGCGCTCGCCGAGACCGGGGAATGGGTCGGCGTGGAGAAGGATGCGGGCGACGACCCGGACGCGACCCACGGCGCCATCGTGCGCGTCCGGCTGCACCCCGCGCCGGCGGGTGCGGGCGTACGGTTCCGCGCGGGGCCCGGCGTCGGCACCGTCACCCTGCCGGGCCTACCGCTCGCGGTCGGCGAGCCCGCCATCAATCCGGGCCCGCGCACCATCGTCGCCGCCAATCTCAATACCGTCGCCGACGAATACGGGCTCGCCGCCGACCTCGAGGTCGAAATCGGCATCGCGGACGGCGAGGCGCTGGCGCTGAAGACCGCCAACGCCCGGCTCGGCATCGCGGGCGGGCTTTCGGTGCTGGGCACCACCGGGGTCGTCATCCCCTATTCCTGCGCGGCCTGGATCCATGCGGTCCATCGCGGCGTGGACGTGGCGCGGGCCGCCGGGCTGGAGCATGTCGGGGCGGCCACCGGGCGCGGTTCGGAGGCGGCGCTGCAGGCGCTGCTCGGCCTGCCGGCGCACGCCATGATCGACATGGGCGACTTCGCGGGCGCGCTGCTGAAATATCTCCGCCGGCGGCCGGTGGCGCGGCTCAGCCTGGCGGGCGGCTTCGGCAAGCTTTCCAAGCTGGCGGCGGGTCATCTCGACCTCCACTCCGACCGCTCCGCCGTCGATATTCCGCGCCTCGCCGCCGAGCTGAAGGCGCTCGGCGGGCCGGATGCGGGCGACGCGGCGAGCGCCGGCGCGGTGCTGGCGCTGGCCGGCGGCCTGCCGCTCGCCCGGCGCATCGCCGAGCAGGCGCGCGAGACGGCGCTGGCGGCCCTGGCCGGCGGCACCGAAGTCGATGTCCGCGTGATCGACCGCAGCGGCCGGGTGATCGGGGAGGCGGGTGTGGGTCGAAGAAGGGGTTCGGGGTAGGCGCGGCGGCCTCCGACCGTCCATCGGCGCACCGTTTCACCGACGGAACCGATATCGCGTCTCAGCGATACACGTCTCCGCGATGGCGCACCCGGATCACCAGCACGACGAGTTCCGCGTCCTGAACCTCGTACACGATCCGATACTCGCCGACCCGGATTCGCCGCAATCCGCGCAACTCACCCTTGAGGGCGGTCCCCGTAAACGGATTTCCGGCAAGGTCGTCGATCGCCCCGGCGATCCGCTCGCGCGCCGGCCTGGCGATCCGGGCCAGCTCCCTGGCCGCGCTCCGCTTAATCCTGACCGAGCAGGTCACGCCTGACGTCATCCCAGTCGAGCACCGGGTCGCCCGGATCGCGGAGTCGGTCTATCGCGACACTCAGGTCGTCGAAATCCTCAACGTAGCGCTCGATGGCCTGGCGAATCACCTCCGCGCGAGAACGCTTGAGGTCCCGGGCGGCGGCGTCGAGGGCCCTGACCAGTTCATCGGGAAGCCGCGCTGAGACCTGGCTCATGGCCGATTCCGGGCGAAGTCGTTCAATGTCGGATACATTACCTTACTGTCGCGCAGTCGCATAGCCGGTTCCGAACGCCTTGACGCCTGCCTCGGCGGGGGTGACATTCCTCATGTGTTTTCCCCCGGTCCCCGCGTGCTGATCCTGGGAGGCACAGGCGAGGGGGCGGCGCTTGCGCGCGCCCTCGACGGCCGCGCCCGGGTTACGAGTTCGCTGGCCGGCCGGACCCGGCGGCCGGCGGCGCTCGCGGGCGAGGTCAGGACGGGCGGTTTCGGCGGCGCGGCGGGTCTTGCGCGCTACCTTCGCGAGCAGCGTATCGACAAGCTCATCGACGCCACGCATCCTTTTGCCGCGCGCATCTCCGCCCATGCGCGCGAGGCGGCGGAGCGGGCGGACGTGCCCCGGCTTGCGGTCGAGCGGCCGATGTGGCGGCGGCAGCCGGGAGACCGCTGGATCTGCGTGGCCGACGCTGCGGCGGCCGCCAGGGCGCTTGCCGGCCTGCCGGACGCGGTGTTCCTGACGCTCGGCCCCGGCGATCTCGACGCCTTTGCAGGGCTCACCGGCCGGCGCTTCGTGCTGCGGCGCATCGACCCCGGCCCGTCGCCCTTGCCGGACGCAACGGTGGTGCTGGCGCGCGGCCCCTTCGACCTCGCGGGCGAACGCAGGCTGTTCGACGATTGCGGGATCGGGACGCTGGTGACGCGCGCTTCCGGAGGGGCCGCGACCGAAGCGAAAATCCTAGCCGCACGCGAACGCGACATGCCCGTGGTGATGATCCGGCGCCCGCCGCCGGAGCCCGGCCCGCGCGTTTCCAGCGTCGAAAAAGCGGTCGCGTGGACGCTTTCGGGGGCGCTCAGCAGCGCCGGCAGCGGATCTTCTTGAACACCTGGTCGCGGTCGCCGTCCACGGCCAGCCAGTCCAGCAGGCAGCGCAGCGCCTTGCCGCGGTCCGCCAGCCGGTAATCCTTCACCGCGTCGTCCAGCAGGGTCAGCATGTCGGGGTTCAACTCGACCTCGACCGTCACCTTGTCACCGGCCATTCCCTTGCCTCCCCGTTACAGCAGCGTCGCCGCCAGGATGACCAGCAGGAGGATCACCCCGCCGGTGGACCAGCCGAGGAACCTGCAGAAACCGCCCCAGATGTGCTGGTGGCGCGCCTCTTCGGCCGCCGCATTGTATTCCGCCATCGGACGCCAACCTCCCCAAAAGAGACAAGCCGGCGGCACTATAGCCCGGCCCCTGCGGCCCCTACTGCGACGGATTGACCGCCGGGTCGCCCGGATCGACCGCCACGACGCGCTCGTTCTCGACCTTCACGCGGCCTTCGGCGATCCAGCCGACCGCCAGCGGCAGCACGTCATGCTCGCGCGCCAGTACGCGGGCCGCCAGCGCCTCCACCGTGTCGTCCGGGCGCACGGGCACCGCCGCCTGGACGACGATCGGCCCGGCATCGAGTTCGGCGCGGACGAAATGCACCGTGCAGCCGTGCCAGCCGACGCCGGCTTCCAGCGCGCGCCGGTGCGTGTCGAGGCCGCGGAAGGCCGGCAGCAGCGACGGGTGGATATTGACCGACCGGTCCCGCCAGCGCGCCACGAAATCCGGCCCCAGAACGCGCATGAAGCCCGCCAGCACCACGAGCTCGATATCCGCCGCCCGGAGCGCCGCATCGAGCGCCTCCTCGAAGGCCGCTCTGCCGGCGAAGTCCCCGTGCGGCAGGGTGCGCACGGGCACGCCCGCCGCCTCGGCGCGCGCCAGGCCGGCCGCGCCGGCCACGTTCGAGACCGCGAGCGCGACCCGCCACGAGGCGGCGCCGGCGTCCAGCAGCGCCTGGAGGTTGCTGCCCCGGCCGGACAGCAGCACGCCGACCCTCACCGCCGCCAGCCTTCGAGGCCGTCGAGCGCGACCCCCTCGCCTTCCACCACCTCCCCCACGCGGAAGACCGTCTCGCCGGCGGCTTCGAGGCCGGCCGCCAGCGCGTCGGCGCGGCGGGGCGCGACGGCGGCGGTCATGCCGATGCCGCAGTTGAAGGCGCGCGCAAGCTCCTCCGGCGCGACATGGCCCGCAAGCCACGCGAAAACCGGCGGCAGGGGCCAGGCGGCGCCGTCGATCCGCATGCCGAGGCCCGGCGGCAGGCCGCGCGGCGGGTTCTCGACGAGGCCGCCGCCGGTGATGTGCGCGAGCGCCCGCACGCCGCCCGCGGCCAGCGCCGCAAGCACCGGCCGGACATAGATGCGCGTCGGCGCGAGCAGGGCTTCGCCGAGCGCGCCCCCCGAGAAGGGCGAGGGACCGCCGAGGTCGAGGCCCTCCCGTTCCACGACCCGGCGGACGAGGGAGAAGCCGTTGGCGTGCAGGCCGTCCGAGGCGAGGCCCAGCACGATGTCGCCCGGCTGCGCGGCGGGCGCCTCCAGCCGCGCGCGCTCGACCGCGCCGACGGCGAAGCCCGCGAGGTCGTAGCGGCCCGGCGGGTAGAAGCCCGGCATTTCCGCCGTCTCGCCGCCGATGAGCGCGCAGCCGGCGGCGACGCAGCCCTCCGCGATCCCCTCCACGACCGCGGCGGCCGCATCCGCGTCCAGCGCCCCGGTCGCGAAATAGTCGAGGAAGAACAGCGGCTCCGCGCCCTGCGCGGCCAGGTCGTTGACGCACATCGCCACGAGGTCGATGCCGGCGCCGCGATGGCGCCCGAGCGCCTGGGCGATTTCCAGCTTGGTGCCCACGCCGTCCGTGGCGGCCACCAGAACCGGGTCGCGGAACCCGGCCGCGGCGAGGTCGAAGAGGCCCCCGAAGCCGCCGAGCCGCGCATCCGCGCCCGGCCGCGCCGTGCGCGCCGCTGCGGGCGCAATGCGGCGCACCAGCGCCTCTCCGGCCTCGATATCGACGCCGGCCGCCTTGTAGGTCGTCCCTTCCGCGCTCGCCATGTCACCCCGGGGGCGGTATAGTCCCGCGCGACAATATCCATCGGGCGAAGAGGCGCAATGCGAGCGTTGTTCGGGCCGGCGGCGGCGCCAGCGCCGCCATCCCTGCGATACGCCGCGTTGCGCGCGGCGGCGGTGTTCCTCGCGGCGCTTGCGGTCCTGTTGCCAGGGGAGCCGGCCGCCGCGAAGGTCGACCTTTACACGGTGCAGGGCGTTTCCGTTGACGAATCGGCGCCGTCGGCCGCCGAGGCCAAGCAGGCCGCCATGGCCGATGCGCTCGCAACCGCGTTCGATGCGCTGCTGCGCCGCCTGACGCTTCGCCGGGACCACGGGCGGCTGCCGGAGCCGGAACCGGCCGTGCTGGAAGCGGCCATGCGCCAGGTGCAGGTGCTGGAGGAGCGCCAGTCGCCGGTGCGCTATCTGGCACGGGTCTCGGTCGGCTTCCATCCCGAGCCGGTGCGCGCGCTGCTTCACGAGGCGGGCATCCCGTTCTCGGAGGCCGTGAGCGGTCGCGTGGCGGTCTTTCCCGTTTATGACTGGGGCGCGCTCCGCCTGCTGTTCGAGGACGCCAACCCCGGGCGCGCGGCCTGGGCCGGCCGGCCGGCAGCCAACGACCCGGTGCCGCTCGTGGTGCCGCCGGCCGGTGACGCCGCCATGCCCGCGGCGAACAGCGCGGCCGAGGGCGACCGCGCCCGCCTGCTGCAGGCCGCGGCCCGCATCGGCGCCCGGCGCGCGCTGGTCGCCCATGCCGTCTATCGCCTGGAGGCGCAGCGCACCCGCCCCGTGCTGGAGGTGACGCTCCGGCGCTTCGGCGCGGGCGAGGCGGCTTCGGCCGAGACGCTGCGCGTCGCGGGCCGGGCCGGGGAAACGATCGGGAGCCTCTGCGCGCGGGCCGCCGCAGCGGCAGCGGCGCGGGTCCAGGAACGCTGGAAACGGGCAAACCTGGTGGCGGCCGACGCGCCGGCGGAGCCGTTTGTGGCAACAGCGCCGCTCGGAGGGCTCGGCGACCTCATCGCGGTCAGGCACGCGCTCGCCTCGGCCGGCGGCGTGCGCGGGATACGACTGGCGGAGCTGGCGCGCGGCCGGGCGGTCTTCCGGTTCCGGTTCGCGGGCGGCGCGGAACGCCTGCGGGGCGTGCTGGAGCGGCAGGGCCTCGCACTCGAACGGGCGGACAGCAGCGGCTGGACGCTCCGCCCGCTGGACCGCTGAGGCCGGCGCGGCCGGGCGATGACCCTGCCCAATGCGATCACGCTCGCCCGCCTTCTGGCGGTGCCCGCGGCCGTCTGGCTGGTGGTGCAGGGCTGGTACGAGGCGGCGCTCTGGCTGTTCCTGCTCGCCGGCATGTCCGATGCGGTCGACGGCTGGCTCGCCCGGCGGCTCGGACAGGTGTCGCGCCTCGGCAGCCTGCTCGACCCCGTCGCCGACAAGGCGCTCCTGGTTTCAGTCTTCGTCTCGCTCGGCGCCCGCGACCTGCTGCCTGCCTGGCTGGTGATCCTTGTCGTGTTCCGCGATGCGCTGATCGTCTCCGGCTGGCTGCTCGGCCAGATACTCATGCCGTCGGCCAAGCCGGTCCGCCCGCACTGGACCAGCAAGCTGAACACCTGCGTACAGCTCGCGTTCGCGGCGGCGGTCCTGGCGATGCTGGCCTGGCGGTTCCATGTTCCGGCGCTGGAGGCCGTCGCCTACGCCGTCGTCGCCGCGACGACCGCCGTGTCGGGCGGGGTGTATGTCGTCGTCTGGATGCGCAGCATGATGCGGCTGGAACCGGGAGGCGAAGCGCCATGACACCGGCAAGGCAAACCGGAATCTGGTTCGCCGTGGCACTGGCTGCGGCGCTCTTCCTCGCGCTCTTCCAGGACATCCTGCTGCCCTTCCTCGCCGGTATCGCGATCGCCTATTTCCTCGATCCGCTGGTGGACCGGCTGGAGCGGAAGGGTGTCGGGCGGACCGTGGGCGCCCTGCTCGTGCTCGCCGGATTCGCGGTGGCGAGCTTCGGGCTGCTGCTGCTGCTCGTGCCGGTGGTGAACGCCCAGATCGGCGGCCTCGCCGCCGCCCTGCCCGGCTATATCGAGACCCTGGAGCAGGCCGTCTCGCGGATTTCGGCGCGCTTGCAGTCGGAATTCTCGCCCGAGGACATGGAGGGCATCCGCCGCGCGCTGGCCGGCCATCTGGCCGCGGCCGCGGGATGGGCGGGCGAGATCGCCGGGCGCGTGCTGGGCAGCGGGCTCGCGCTCGTCAACCTGCTCGGCCTCCTGATCGTCACGCCCGTGGTCGCCTTCTACCTGCTGCGCGACTGGGACCGGATCGTCACCGCCGTGGACGGTCTGCTGCCGCGCCGCAGCGCCCCGGTCGTCCGCGAGCAGGCCGCGCGCATCGACGCCACGCTCGCCGGCTTCGTGCGCGGCCAGGCGACCGTCTGCATCGTGCTCGGCCTCGGCTACGGCTGCCTGCTGATGCTCGCCGGGCTCGATTTCGGCTTCATCGTCGGCATCTTCTCGGGCCTGGTCTCCTTCATCCCCTATGTCGGCAGCGTGCTGGGCGGGCTGATCTCCATCGGGCTCGCGCTGGACCAGTTCGACTCCCTCTGGCGGGTTGGCCTGGTCGCCGCGATCTTCGTCGCCGGGCAGGCCGTCGAGGGCAACTACCTCACCCCGAAGCTGGTGGGGAACCGGGTGGGCCTGCATCCGGTCTGGGTGATCTTCGCGCTGTTCGCCGGCGGCTCGCTGCTCGGCTTCGTCGGCATGCTTGTCGCCCTGCCGGCGGCAGCGGCGATCGGAGTGCTGGCGCGCTTCGCCATCGAGCAATACCGGGAGAGCCGGCTTTATGGCTCCGACGACCCCCCGTAACCGGCAACTCGTCCTGCATCTCGGCCACCGGGCGGCCATGGGCGCCGAGGACTTCCTGGTCGCCGACAGCAATGCCGAGGCGGTGGCGTGGATCGACCGCTGGCCGGACTGGCCGGCCCCGGCGCTGACGGTCTGGGGGCCGGCGGGGTCGGGCAAGACGCATCTTGCCCATGTCTGGCGCGCAAGGAGCGGCGCCGTGCAGGTCCCGCCGGCGGCGCTGGCGGAGGCCAACCCCGTCAACCTGCTCGGCGGGCGCAGCCATCTCGTCGTCGACGGGGCGGACGGGGCCGTGGACGAGCTCGCCCTGCTGCACCTCTACAACCTGCTGGCGGGCCGGGGCGGCTCTCTGCTGCTGACCGCGGCCGCGCCGCCCGCGCGCTGGCGGCTCCGGACGGCCGACCTCGCCTCGCGCCTGGCCGCCGGCCCTGCCGTCGCCATCCGCGCACCCGACGACCGCCTGCTCGAAGCCGTGCTCGCCAAGCAATTCGCCGACCGGCAGATCGAGATCGGCCAGGATGTGCTGGACCTGCTGCTCCGCCGGATCGAGCGCAGTTTCGCCTCGGCGCGGCGTGCGGTAGATATTCTGGACAGCGCGGCGCTTGCGGGCCGGCGCCGGATCACCGCCGGCCTGGTGCGGGAGATGGTTGCCGAAGGCGCGTTCGAACAGGGAGAAGATACTCATGGATCTCGGAATCGCGGGTAAGCGGGCCATCGTCGGCGCCGCCAGCAAGGGGCTCGGCAAGGGCTGCGCCATGGCGCTCGCCGAGGAAGGCGTGCATCTGACGATCAATGCCCGCACGGCTTCGGAACTGGAGGCGACGGCCGCGGAGATCCGCTCGGCCACCGGCGTCGAGGTGAATGCCGTCGCCGGCGACATCACGGTCCCCGAGACGCGCCAGGCCATTCTCGCCGCCTGCCCCGCGCCCGACATCCTGGTGACCAATGCCGGCGGGCCGGCGCCCGGCAATTTCCGCACCGACACGCGCGAGCGCTGGCTCGCGGCGCTGGAAGCCCAGCTTCTCGGCCATGCCGAGATGATTACCGCCGTGGTGGACGGCATGGCGGAGCGCGGCTTCGGGCGGATCGTCAACATCACTTCGCAATCCACAAAGATGCCGGTGCCCAATCTCGGCCTCTCGACCTCGGCGCGCCTTGCGCTCCAGGGCTTCTGCAACACCATCTGCCGGGAGGTGGTCGACCGCAATGTGGTCATCAACAACCTGCTGCCGGGGCCGTTCGACACCGACCGGCTGCAGAGCGGCATCGTCCATGCAGCGCAACAGGCCGGCATCGACATCGCGGCGGCGCGCGAGCAGCGCATGGCCGCCACGCCGGCCGGGCGCTTCGGCACGGCGGAGGAATTCGGCAAGGTCTGCGCCTTCCTCTGCAGCGAGCATGTCGGCTTCATGACCGCCAACAGCGTGCTGATGGACGGCGGCCTGTATCCGGGCACCTTCTGAGCCATGCACGACACGGTCATTCGCGGCGCGCGCATCGTCAACGGCTCGGGCGGCCCGGCGTTCACGGGCGACATCGCCATCGAGGACGGGCGCTTCGTCCAGGCGGGAGGCAAGGCGGGTCCCGGCCGGCGCGAGATCGACGCGGACGGCCTGCTGGCCACGCCCGGCTTCGTCGATGTCCACACGCACTATGACGGGCAGGCGACCTGGGACCCGTGGCTCTCGCCCTCCGGCTGGCACGGCGTCACCACCGCGGTGATGGGCAATTGCGGCGTCGGCTTCGCGCCCGCCGCGCCCGACCGCCACGATTGGCTGATCGGCCTGATGGAGGGCGTCGAGGACATTCCCGGCACGGCGCTTTCCGAGGGCATGAGCTGGAACTGGGAGACCTTCCCGGAATATCTCGACGCGCTGGAGGCGATGCCGCACGCGCTCGACATCGGCACGCAGGTGCCCCACGGCGCGGTCCGGGCCTACGCGATGGGCGAGCGGGGCGCGGCCAACGAGGACCCGACCGAAGGCGACATCGCCGCCATGGCCGGCATCGTCGAGGAGGGGCTCCGCGCCGGCGCGCTCGGCTTCTCCTCCTCGCGCACCATGCTGCACCGCTCCATCGACGGCGAGCCGGTGCCCGGCACCTTCGCCGGCCATGACGAGCTGATGGGCATCGGGCGTGCCTGCGGACGGGCCGGCCACGGCGTGTTCGAGATCGCAACCGATTTCGGCATCGGCGGCATGGACGGGCGGTTCCGCGACGATGTGGTCTGGATGCGCGACCTCTCGCGCGAAACCGGGCTTCCGGTGTCCTTCATCCTCGCCCAGTCCGACCGGAGCCCCGGCGACTGGCGGCGCATCCTCGACTGGACCGAGGCTGCCGTTGCGGAGGGCGCAAGGCTCCGGATGCAGGTGAGCGCCCGCCCGGCCGGGATGCTGATGGGGTTCGAGAGCAGCATGCATCCCTTCATGGGCCACCCGAGCTACATGGAGCTCGCGCACCTGCCGCTGGCGGCGCGCGTCGCCCGCCTCTCCGACCCGGAGGTGCGCGCGCGGCTGCTCGCCGAGGACTCCATCCGGCAGGGCAAGTTCGACAGCTATGTCTTCAACCATTTCGCCGGCATGTTCCCGCTCCAGTCCTAGCCACCACACCGGCAGGCATTCAGCCTTTGGAGCCGGAGAATTGTGCTTGGCAAGTTCTATACAGTCAACGGCTTAAAAAAGCGGGGAGCGACCCTGTGAAATCGCTCCCCGATCTTAGCCCGAAAACCGGACTGTTGCTTCAGTCCCCACAAGCGCGTCAGGAACCTTCCGAAGCCGTTTCAGACGAGGAAGGTAACCTCCCCGGTCCGCCCGGTCAAGCCGGGGAAACAAAAAAATTGGGGATTGAGGCATGGACGACGCCGAGCGTCGAAAAACATGCAAGATCAAGGCACTTCGGGCCACCTCAGAGGTGGCTACATCCTGCGCGAACCCACCGGTTGCCGCATCCACAAACCCGAATACGACCGCGCCCGCGAGGCCGCCGAGACCTGGTCCGGCCAGGAGGGAGGGCTCGACCATTGGGCTCTTCTCGACCTCCTGGAGTCCGCAGGCGTCCCGGAGCGCTTCGGCCTCCGCGAACGGCACATCACCTACCTTCGCAAGGCCTTCAAGAAGCTTCGCTCCGGCGATTTCGAGGAAGGCGACTGGCCGCCTGTCGTCTGGATGACCAAGGCCAAGCTCGCAAGAAAGGTCGGGGTCAAGCCTCGCGCCATATCGAACATAGAACGCGACCTGGCCCGTGCCGGCTTCATCTACTGGAGCGATACGGCCAGCCGGCGCCGGAACGGCAAGCGTAGCAAGCACGATGGTCGCATCCTCTGGGCCTATGGCGTGGACTTCTCGCCCTTTGCTGCCATGGCCCGGGACATCGAGGGCGCGGCTCGCCTGGCCAGGGACGAAGAGATCGAGCGCGACGGCCTCGTCCACGAAATCTCCACCATTCGCTGCGACACCCGCATTCTTCTCCAGGCAGCCCTTCGCATCGGACGAGCTCCGGCATCGGACCTCAGCGCGCTTCTCACGCGGGCCCTGTCGCTACCGTCCGCCAAGGGAATGGAGAACTCCGGCGTTCGAGTTCTTCGCTCTCTGGCCGAAGACGCGCGCCTCATCCGGGAGCAAGCTCTCGCCCTCACCAAACCGCGCCGGGCTGCACCAGAAGAACCGACACCGGAACGAGAAGAAGCCTCTGATTCCGGCTCACCCCAAGCCGACCAGGGTACCAAAATTTGTACCCTGGGGTACCTTCCGGCGGCCGGGCCCAATTCAATTACACACCAATTCCAAGAGAATACTCTTGTAGCGCCAGACTCCCCGGACGACGCCTCCCCTGAGCCGACCATACCGCCCGGCGCCCGCCAATGGCCGGAAAGGGAGCATGATAGTCGAGGCAGGCCGGGCGGCGCGCCGGTCCCAGGAGGGCCGCCAGCATGGCTGATCCTGGAGTCTCTCAGTCCGCGGCTCACCCGCTTTCTGCCGGCCAGCCGGTCTCCCACCGCCGATGAATTCGTCCGGGCTGCCAACCTGGGCCGCAGCGAGCTCGGGATATCGCCCGGAGCCTGGCGCGAGGCCTGCACCGCCCTGTCCCCGGTCTGGGCCTCTCTGGCCGTTGTTGTCGTCGCCTCGAGGGACGACGTCGGTGAGATCCACACGAGCGCCGGAGGCTATTTCAGGAAGCTGACGGAACAAACCCGCAAAGAAATCGGCAAGCTCGCCCGCTCTTTATGGGGCGTCATCGAACGCAGCGAGCAGCTTCATGTAGCCCGTATCACGGCGCCGACAGAAGAAAAACACTCCGTTTCCCCTCCGGACTCAGGGCAACCACCGCCGACGCAGCGGGCCGAGAGGCAACGCGCGGACCTGGCAACCATGACTGCCATCTGTCGTACAGCCGCCGACCCAAAGGGCATGAACCGCGCTTGGCGCGACCTAGTCGCCCGGTATCGCTGCTGGCCGTACGTGGACGAAGTCGAGCAGCACTACGCCGCCCTGCGATCTCCCTTCTCCGGCGAACATGAAGGAATCCGGACATGAACGACAATCATACATCGCCAGAGCCCGAGAGCCTGCAGCTACCGCCATTCGCGGTCCTGCGGGAATCGCTCTCGGTCATCTCCCTCGCGCACTACAAGAACCCGGGTCCTTCACCCAGAACCTGGCACGAACTCATTTCCGCGGCCAGGCAGTTGAACACGGTGATCAACGAGCCCTTCATCGGCATCCAGCATCCTCCGCCACGCGCCTGGTCTCTCGTTTCGAACAAGCTTGGCGAGCGAGGCGCTGCAACCGCGAGCATCTTCGCCGCCTCCCTGGATCTCATCCGCGCCTTCGACATCGATCCCCAGCGCTTGTTCCTGCAGGCGGCCGAGGACGCTGTGGACCCCAACCGGTTTAGTCTTGACGGTGCCTGCTCCGCGCTGCTCAGCGAGCTTCGTTGGCTGCGCCACCCTGCCCCGCCAAGGGCGCCGGACCATCTTCCGTCGCTCAAGGCCGTCCATTCCGCGCTGACCCTGATAGACCCGGAATGGTCACCGCTCTCCGAAGACGCCGGATGGGTCGGCGTCTACTACGACGCGCGCCATGACATCAGCATCGACCACGGCCTCTCCAGCGATACCTGGACGAGGCTACGCGACGCGTTAGGCCACCATGGAGCCGCTGTCGCTGTCATCATTGCCGCGGTC
The DNA here is from genome assembly GCA_022825195.1 of Alphaproteobacteria bacterium. Lineage (GTDB taxonomy): Bacteria > Pseudomonadota > Alphaproteobacteria > Bin95 > Bin95 > Bin95. The sequence continues at coordinate 19,262 of JAJDYL010000155.1, read as the reverse complement.
CGCGTCTCTGCCGGGCAAAGCCCGGACTGCGAAGCCGTCTTTCGACAGCTGCTCGACCTTCACATGGCTTCCGCCCTGCGCCTCGACGTCGCAACCGCGGAGCTTCTCCTCACCGGTACCCCCAGAACGCACAACGGAAGCTGACCATGACCGAACCCGACATCTACGCCGTCATCAGCCAGAAGGGCGGCTCCGGCAAAACCACGATTTCCACGAACCTCGCCGTCGAGGCCTCCTTGGCCGGCAAGAAAACGATGATCGTGGACACGGACCCCCAAGGCTCCTCCGGGACCTGGAGCGATATTCGCGACAAGCCGTTTCCAGAGGTCATCACGACACAGCCCAGTCGCCTGCCCAGAGAGATCGGCCGAGCTGCACAGAGCGGCTTCGAGGTCATCGTCCTCGACACGGCAGGGCACACCGACATGTCGATGCTCACCGCCGCGCAACTGGCCCGCCTGGTCATCATCCCGTGCCGCCCCCAGGTGTTCGACCTCGCATCGATCCGGATGAGCCTCGACGTCTGCCGCATGGCGCAGACGCCCGCGGTCATCGTCTTCTCGGCAGCTCCGACGCGCGGACACCGGCCGATTGGCGCCGCCAGGAACCTGCTGGCCCACGAGGACGTTCCGATCCTGCCGGTAATGCTCCGTCAGCGGACCGCCTTCGCCCATGCATCCTCCTACGGCCTGGGAGCGAGCGAGTTCGCCGCCCGCAGCCCCGCAGCAGTCGAGACACGAGCGCTGGCCGGCGCCGTCTTCGCCTGGCCGGAACCCGCGCTCACCGTCGTCCCGGACGCATCCTGACCAAACGGAGAGTTTCCATGACCGGTCTCACCAAGCTCGAGAAGAAAATCGGCAAGGCCATGTCCACCCGCCCCATGGCCTTGGCAGAAGTCGAAATCCCGAACGCCGTTCAACACCGCCGATCCTTGCCCACGCCGCTCGACATGATCGTCGCCGAGGACCGACTTCGGGCCGTTGACGAGGCGGCCGTCGAGCATATCGCGGAATCCATGGAGCAGCGGGGCCAGATCTACCCGATCCAGGTCACCACAATCGAGCCCGGCCGGTTCCGCCTGGTCAACGGCGCCCACCGCACTGCCGCGGCCCGGAAGCTCGGCTGGACGCATATCGAGGCGTTTCTGGTCGATGGCCTGGAGGAGGAAGAGGCGACGCTCCTTGAGATCGACGAGAACCTATGCCGGGCCGAGCTCAATCCAATAGACAAGGCCCACTTCTTCGCCAAACGCAAGGAAATCTATCTGCGCCTGTACCCGGAAACCCGGAACGGCGGAGACCGTAAGAGCTTGGACTACCGTAACAATATCAGATGGCACCCGTTGCCATCTGATCGAGAGAACAGTCACTCCCCAAAGACCCGCCAACCTTCATTCGTCGACGATACCGCAGCCTCGACCCCATGGTCTCCCCGTACCATTCGCCTTTACACCCGCATCGGGGAGCGTCTGGATCCCGCCCTTCGCGAGGCTCTCGCGGACACTCCTATAGCCCGCCGCACGAAAGACCTCTAGACCATCGCCGACATGAAGCCGGACAAGCAAAAGGACCTGCTGCAGCGGCTGCAAACCAAACAGCAGCCACCTCCATCCCTGTCGGCTCTCATGACGGATCCCAATCGGCCGTCCTCTCCCCGAAAGACGAACCTGGACCGGCTGACCGCCCTCTGGTCGAGAACCTCCGCGGGCCACCGGCGCCAATTCCTCGAATACCTCTGGAACGAAGCTTCCGAAGTCGAGCGCGACGAATTCCGCGACTGGCTCACCAACCAAGAAGACTTCTCATGACCACCCTTGACGAAATCGACGCGGGTCTTCGCCAGCCCGACCTGGCCGTGCTGGACCGCGCCCGACTGCTGACACAGCGTTGCTGCGTTTTCGAACGCCAGTTCCCCCCAGACCCGGATGACATCATTACCATCCTTACCGAAATCGACACAGGCCTTTGCCTGCCCGGACCTACCCGCACCGAGCGCACCCTCCTTCTGGCGCGACGCCAGCAGATTGTCGAACGCTGCCATCCAGTTGACCCACATAACCCCACGAACGGCTCCGACGCAAAAGGCGAGGAATAATGGACGCTCCAGCCGCCACCCCCGTCGTCATGCGGGAGGAACCCCGCCAGACGGTCCTTCTGGAGCTGAACCGGATCGATCTCGGCCAGCGTCTGCGGACGATAAACAACGGAACCGTCCAGCACCTTGCCGAGAGCGTGAAGATTCACGGCCTCCAGTATCCGATCCAGGTGCGCATGGAGGGCGACCGGTACACGCTGGTCTCTGGTGCCCATCGGCTTCAGGCGGCGCGCCACCTAGGCTGGACGCATATCGAGGCTTTTGTCCTCGACCTGCTCGACGAGGACACGCTGGCGCTGCTGGAGATTGACGAGAACCTGATGCGCGCCGAGCTCAACCCGCTCGACCGCGGCGTATTCCTCGCGCGCCGCAAGGAGATCTACGAGCGGCTCTATCCAGAAACCAAGCGCGGGGGCGACCGGCGGAGCTCCAATTACCAGGGTCAAAACGACGGTGCCTCGCACCGCGGTTTCGTCGCTGAGACCTCGTCCTTCACGCCGTTTTCTCCCTGGACGATCCGCCGTGCGCTGCGCATTGGAGAAAAGATCATTCCCGAGCTGCGCGAAGAGCTCGCCGTCACCGCCGTGGCGTATCGGGAAGGCGACCTCTTCACCGTTTCCGGCTTGGACGACGCCGAACAGGAGATCCTGCTGGAGGGCCTCCAGAGGGCCGAGTACGAAGTCCGAAAGCTCTCCGACATCCACCCGCGCCGGGAACTGGAAGAGGGGGAATCTCCGGAGGAGCCACCCGGAGCGCCCGAACCGAGGTTGGAAGGCGCGCCCGAAAAGACCGTTCTCGAACGTGTCCAGATTCTCTGGTTCTCGGCCACGGCAGAAGAACGGCAAGACATCGTCGCCTGGCTCGAACTCGTGAAGGGCCAGACCGACTCCGGACAGGCCGCCGGCTCCTGACAAGCGCACCAAGACCAGGCAGACCCGATGTATTCACCCCTTGCAACCGCCGCCGCAGCGCGCTACGCTCTGTTACCGGCTGAGGTGGCCTCGGGTACCGGAAAAATCAAAGTTGGTACAATCCTCACTTTGATTGTCAGGCCCGCGCCCGACCGAAGTTGGTGCAACCCGCACTTTGGTTTTTCCTGTGCGGATCGCGCAGGCGTTTTGGCTTTCCTGACGCACTTGTTCCGCTTGTGTGATATAGCCCGCCGCCCTTGGGCATCGCTTCCGCAAACCTCTCCAAGCCGGGTCATTCGATATCCTCGCCAGGGTTCCCGCTCTCGGCCGGCAGGGGACGCCGACCGACGCGCCAACGGGCCCGGGGTTAGCGAACAGGCACCCATAACGACGGAGACCGGCAGGCAGTCCTGTCCGTCACCGCTCCAACGCGCTTCGCACAGGTAAACCGGATGTCCGGCAGTTTTCCCGTTCCGGAATGCGCCGACTTCCCGTCGCGCTTCCGGCGCCCTGCTGCAGGCGCAGGCGCTTGCCCGCGGTAAACACCGTCACGAACGCAGATATGAGAAAGCCGCCCACGGCGGAGACCGCCGGTCCGCTGCCGTCCGTGCGCTTTATGAGCAAATGGACTGTCGGCCCGACCATTCCACGCCCTACCGCTGCAGCTTCACCGTAAGCGATGCGGCTGAGGCACCTTCCGGTTGGCCATTTGATTTGAGACTCCGTTACGCGCAAGAGAAGGTTTGGGAGTTTCTCCATGGAGCGCACTGCGGAGTTCGTCAGCAATATCAAGGTGATAGGAGGAGTGAAGGGTCGGCGGCGCTGGCCGGATGAGTTGAAGGCGCGGATTGTTGCGGAGACGCTGGAGCCGGGTGCGCCGGTGAGATCGGTGGCTCAGCGTTACGATCTGCGTCCGAGCCATCTGTCGGACTGGCGTCGCAAGGCTCGGGAAGGTCGCCCGGTTTTGCCTGCGTTGGACGAGGGCGTGGATTTTGCGCCTCTGGTTGTCTGGACGGAGGGGCTCATTCCACCTGACACTTCCGCCGGTCTCCCGGCGGCCGCCCCGACATTGGCGGAGGCCGCCGCAGGCATACCGGACGCGAACCGGGGTGGGGCGGGTGCGGGCGGCAGCGCGCCGGAGCATGAGTTTTGTATCGAACATCTTGGTATGAGGCCGCCGGCCGTTTTGACATACCGGGATCGAGTGGCGATAATTCCGGAGAGTCCGACAGTATCGGCCGACAGACGGATAGGAGTTGCCATGAAGACCTTTCTGGTGTCGCTTGCCGTTCTCGCCGCGCTGGCGGTCCATAGCGCCCATGCCGGCCCGCTTGCGCCGGTGCCGCGCGTCGTCGCCACATACAACCGCGACTTCATCGAGCGGTCGGGCTCCCAGACGCTGCAGGAACTGCTGGACACGGGCATAACCCGCTACTTCCTGACCGGCGGGCAGAACCTGCTGGTGCTGGTCGATGGCAGGCCGTACTCCTCGACCGGCGGCAATCTGGAAAGTCTGCCGCTCTCGGCCATCGAGCGCATCGAGGTTCTCGGCGGAGACAGCCTGGGCTCTGTCGGCGGCACGGTGCGCGGCGCGCTCAATATCGTGCTCAGGAAGGACCTGGACGGCTTCGAGACCCGCGCGGTCGCGCGGGCGCCGAGCCGGGAGGGTGGCGAAGCCTGGCAGGGCAGCGCCTTCTGGGGCGGCGCGTTCGGCAAGGGGCGCATGACGCTTGGCGTGGATATCCTCGACCGTCAGGAAACCCCCGGCAGCGAGCGGGTTCACAGCCGCTCCGAATGGGTCGAGGACGGCGAGTTCAGCCAGATGAAGAATGTCAGCATCAGCGGCAACACGGTCTTCGTCGTCCCGCTGGAGGAGGTGACGAACACAGCTGGCGAAACAGTCATCCAGCGGGAGAGGGACGAGGACGGCGACCCTCTACCGACAAGGTCGGCAGCGCTGGGGGACTGCGACCCGGCGCACGGCTATGTCCCGGGCACGAACCCGGCCGGCATCACCTCGGGCGACAAGGGCTGCGGCTTCGCCTTCGGCGACATCTGGTGGGATGCCGCCAGCTATGAGCAGCAGAGCGCCATTCTGGACCTCGACCATCCCCTCGGCGACGACGCCGAACTGCATCTGGACCTGAACATCACGCAGAGCGATTCGGCGTTTCGCTACGCGCCTTCGGTCGATGTGTTTTCCATTTCCATCAAAGACGCAGACGGCGTCACGAACCAGGATCTGCTGGATGCGATCAACGACGCATTTCCTGGTGAAAGTGATGTTGCTGACGACGATGAAGATGCGTTCTCCATCGGGCACCGTTTCGTGGGCCACGGCAACCGGGACTGGGTGACGGAAAGCGAGGAATACGACATCTCCCTGGGCGTCGAGGGCCGCCTGGCGGAAGACCTCGGCTACGATGCGCGCGTCGATGCCTACCGGTTCGACAGTTCCACGATCGGCAACACCCTCGTGCACGGCCCGACAATCCAGGACGCCGTTCGGACCGGAAGGTACGACCTCGTGAATCCGCTAAACCCGTTTCCCGATGGGACTGACGACGAAAGGGCAGGACATTGGGAGGCCATAAGGGATAGCAGCCTGACGCAGGAAAGGGATGCCGGCGTCGAGAGCCTGTCGGCCCGGTTCGCGCTTGAGGGATCCGGCTTCGCGATGGGCGGCCGCGATGCGGCATGGACGGCTGGGGTCGAACTGGGCGGGTTCGAAGCGCATGACCTCCTGCGCTATCGCGACAAGGACGGCGGGACCCACAGGGTGACCGAGGTGCTCGGGTCCGGCGGGGTCAGCTATGCCGGCGAGCGCGAAACCGCCGCGGCCTTCGCGGACATGTCGCTGCCGGTGGCCGAGAAGGTGGACCTCAGGGTCGCGGGCCGCGCAACGGAACTCGACGATGTGGGGGGGCTGGGCTCCTGGCGCGCCGGGGCCGAATACCGCCCGACCGGCATCTTCACCTTGCGCGGCTCCTTCAGCGCGGCGGAGAGGTCGCCCTCCATGTCGGATCTCTACGCTACCGAGGCCCAGGGCCATCCCTACATCCTGTGCGACCCGGGCGCCGGCCCTCCGCCGCGCACATGCCCGGCGCCCAACGTCCGGCAGGTGACGCAGGAGCTGACAGGCAACCCGAACCTCGATCCCGTGAAGGCGGAGAGGCTCGCCTTCGGCGCCGAGGCGCGCCGGGGGCCGTTCTTCCTGGCCGCGGAATGGTACCGGCTCTCGAACTCCAAGGGAGTGGGGACCAACACCGCCACCCACGCCATGCTGACCCTGCCCGAATGCGAGGGCGACGCCAGGGAGAACTGCATCGAGCGCAATGGCGGCGACATCACCATCCACCGGGGCTACGAGAATGTCGTCGAGGGCGAAATCTCGGGCATCAATACCCGGTTCGGCGGCGGCATGAGAACGGGCTGGGGCGTTGTCGGCATGCGCGGCGCCTGGCGCCATGTCCTCGGCACCGAGCTGCGGGTCGCGGGCGCGAAGGTTCGAAATCCCATTGTCCGGAACGCCGTCAGGCTCGGGTTCCTGGCGCGGCGCGGCAGTCTGACCGCCATCTGGACCGCCAATTACCGCGCCGGCTTCAAGAACCAGACCGCCACCGGGGAGTTCAAGTCCTGGACCGGCCACGACCTGTCGGTGGACTGGGCCGACCCGCTGGGACTGGACGGCGCCCGGGTCTCCGCGGGCGTGTTCAACCTCACCGACGAGCTGCTCACGACGGACACCGCCAACCCCTCCTCGACCGACGGGCCCACCGCCGCCGGCTGGGGCCGCACCTTCTTCCTCACCCTCAACATGCGGTTCTGAGAGACCATTTGAGAATTACACCGGTGCTAACAAGCCACACCCTCCCCCCAGGCAAGCTCCTTATGCCGCATCAAGGGGAATATCAGCGACTCCGGACGCATCTACCACGTCCCCCGCGGGTACTATTGCGACCAGAGCCGCATAAACACTTTGAAAGGCGAGCGCTGATTCTGCAGCGAGGCCGAAGCCCGGGCTGACTGTTGGCGGCGCGCCTGCCGATAACTTCCATCCCTCCGAGACCTCCAACGGAGAACCGCACATGCCCGGCGCAAGGCTTCCCGTCCGCATTGAAATCTCCCACCTCGTGACGGACGAGCCCATATAGACCCAGGATTGGACGGAACCGAAATCACCACCACCCTGCTCCCGAACGCCGATCCTGACTGTAACCAAGTGGAATGTTTGGAGTCAGGCTCCCGGTTTGGTGGGATGATGCGGGACTACAGGGACAGTGGCGGGATCGCAGGCCACGCAATGCTCATGTGAAAGCGCGCAGCGGCGACGGGCAGAAATGGAAACCGGGACCCAACCCGTTTCACTGGAGTCATGATTGGGCAAACCGGGACCCTGTCCTACTGGCGCATGCCTCTCAGCGCACGCTCGGCTTCGACGTCCTGATCGACGCAGGCCTTCACCATCGCCCAGCCGTACTGGGCCATCTGGCCGGTGCATCTCGCCTGGATCGACAGATGCTCGGGCGGATAGTCCAGCAATGCGCGGTAAGCAGCCATGTCCTGATCGACGCAAGCCTTGACCATGACGCTACCGTAAGCCTGCATTTCTCGTCGGCATCGCCGCATTACGATCGCTAGGACTCTCTTCTGCGCAGCGGCCTCTTCGGATTCCGTATCGCTGCCCCAGACACCTCCAGTCGGCTTGCCAGCCTCTTCCGTGGCGGCGCGAAACAACCCGTCGTAGCAGGCCAGGCGGTTCTTATCGTCGGTGAGCATGGCGCATTTCTGAAGACTGGAGCAGTTCCTGGATTCAGCAGCCGCGAGCTGCGCGACTGCCAACATCGCAAGCAAGCCGATCATCAACGCCAGCTGTTTTATCGTTCCCCCCTCACCCGCGCACCGCCCGAGGTGCGCCCCTCAACATCGCGCCAGCCGAGCCATGCGACGATCCTCGCGAGCGACCGCTCTTTCTCTCTCAGGTCTGGAAAGAACGATCGGAACCGAGTGAGCAAGCCGGCGCGACGCACGGTGTCGAGCTCCTCGTACTCGTCGGCCAGCACGGCGATCACCGCGGCGATCTCCCGGTCAACAACCGGCGACGCGATGCCGTACTCCTGGGCGGATCGCACTGGCGTGGGATCGTCATGGAGACGCTTTTGTAGCTGCGCTCTCGCCGAGTCCTCCTCAACCGCGAGTGGAGCCAGCGCTTCTCGCGGCGGGCCGATGTAGAACTCCAAGCCGAGGGCGGCGCAGATATTGGCCATCCTAAATGTACCCGGCTCAACCCCCTTCAGGATGTTCCGAATAGAATCCTCTGGCAACCGGAAGCGCCGCTCTATTGTGTAAGGTTTGCCGCCAGCGCGATCCACCGCCTGCTGGACGGCTGTGACAATCTCGATTTGGTCCATTCGGTAAATATAGCGATATATTTTCGGCATATGCGCCGAAAATAATTGACTTTACCGGGAAATCCGCCGATTGTATCGGTATGACTACCGATTCCCTGCTGCGATTGATCGAGCTCTACGCATCGGCGCGAGGCCTTACGGTGTCAACCGTGTCGACCTACGCGACGGCGCATGGCGATACGCACGCCCGCCTCGCCCGCGGCCACGACATCACCACCCGCCGCGCCGCGCGGGTCGTGCAGTGGTTCTCGGACCACTGGCCCGCCGGCGTGGACTGGCCGCCCGACATCGATCGCCCGGCGCCGCAAAAGGAAGCCGCGTGAAGCGCCGGCGCTTCCTCGGCTTGTTGTCGGCAGTTCCGGCGGCCATCGCCACGCTCCCCGCAACGGTTGCCGGTCTCGCCGCGCCGCGCAAGTCATGGCGGTCGGTCTTCGACGCGAGACACCGGCGATATCGACGACTGGGGCGGCTACGCCTTCGATGATGAATGGGAACGCGTATTCGCCAAACGACCCCCCAGAAAGTCGCCGACGAGATCATCGATCTGCAGAACGGCGCCGGCTTTAGCGCACGCCTGCTGTCCCGCGGCCATCATGGCTATGCACATCCTCATCGAGCGGACGGGCGAGATCTGGAACCCCATCACCGGCTGCAGCGCCGCAACCCCAGGCTGCCGACTCTGCTACGCTGTCCGCAGCGCCGCAAACCGACCGAAGAACCACGCTCCCCGGCGAGGCCTGACGCGCCAGACCAGAATCGGCCGAACCTAGACCGGCGAGGTCCGCTTCAACAAACAGTGGCCGATAGAGCCGCTCCGCCGGCGAAACCACAAGCACATATTCGTGTGCGCGCACGCTGACCTCTTCCATCGGGCCGTCCCCACCGAACGGATCAACCGCAACCTCGACGCCCCCATCCGCAAGACCGCAGAACTCCTGACGACATCACGGAAATGACGGGCGAGACCGATCCATTCCCACCCTTCAGAACTGGCAACGATGAACGCCAAACGCGCTAGCGTCCCTCCCCCGCTCTTCGACGAAATTCAACCAAAAGCCTTCACGCTTTTGCACATAATACTCAATTCGGTAGGCTTCGATATACGGCCGGGTCGCGGCATCACCCGCGCCGCTTGCGATACCATGGACTGATTTATGCTCGATAACGTCCCCGACCTGTCCCGAGTAGCTCTCTACGCACGCTATTCCTCCCATCACCAGAACCCGAAATCCATCGACGACCAGCTTCGCGAATGTCGACGCCTGGTCGCCGATCTCGGAGGCACTGTCTTTGCTGAATATGCCGACGCCAAGTTGACCGGAGCGACGGCGAAAGTGCGGCCCGGCCTCCAGTCCATGCTCAACGATTGCCAACGCTACTCCATCACCGCAATCTGCGCTGAATCGATGGACCGCCTCAGCCGGGGCCAGCACGACATCACATATATCTACGAGCAGCTCGACTATCTCCAGATTTCCATCCTCACCATTCAAGAGCGCGTCGTCGATCAATTCCTCGTGGGCTTCAAGGGCACCATGAACGCGGTATTCCTGAAAGACCTGTCCGCCAAGACCCGGCGCGGACTGATCGGCGTCATAGAGTCCGGTCGCCAGGTCGGTCCACCCGCCTACGGCTACCGCTCAATCAACCGTATCGAAGGCTCAACGGTGGTTCGCGGCCTCCGCGAGGTCGATCCGCACACATCTCCGATCGTCCGGAGAATTTACCGCCTCTATAACGAGGGAGCCTCCGCGCGGGCCATCGCCAGACTCCTGAATGACGAAAACCTCCCACCGCCCCGCAGCGCCAAAGCCTGGCACCACTCCAGACTGACCGGTATCCATCGCAGCACCGGGATTCTTTCCAACCCCCTTTACAGGGGCCAAGTCATATTCGGCCTGACGGAGTCCGCCATCAATCCAGCTACCGCCAGACGAACCACCCGCACGACCCCGCGCAAGCGTTGGACCGTTGTGCCCGCTCCCCATCTCCGGATCATAGACGACGAAACCTGGGAAGCCGCCCAGGAACGGCTCCATGCCCGGTCCCGTCCCCGCACGCGCCTGCCCGGCGTCCCGGCCCTCGCTAGGGGCGCCATGCCCCTTACACCGTTGCTGCGATGTTCAATCTGCAAAGGTCCCGTTCGCACCATCGCCCACAATCGATGGGCCTGCCAGTCGAGCAAAACCAGCAGCGCATGCTCCGCCAGCACCTTCGTCCTGCGCAACGTCGACCTTCTGTGCGCCCGCCAGCTCGTCTCCTGGATCCGCCGCCGCAAGCAATGGGATCGCATCGTTCAGGAAGCGCAAAACCGCATCGTGGAAGCCCGCGCGCATCTTGAAGCCGAAATTACCGACCGCAGCCTTCGCCAACGCCGCCTCATAACGGCCGTGGAAACCGGGACCGACATCCCGGAAATGCGGGAACGAATCATGCTACTAACCCAGGAAATCGCCGAACTGAAAGCCGAACTCGCCCGCAACGCAGACCGCTCCCCACTGCAGTCTGAAAGCCGCGACATCCGTCCTGTCCTCATTGAAAGCGCCCGTCGGATCCAGTCCGCCATAGAAACCGGCGCCCCCGAAATCCGAATACCGGCAACCATCGAACTTGCCGAGTTCCTCGACCATGTCGACATGTCCCCCGGACCGGGACCCGGCAAAGCCCATCTTCGAATTCAGCCGAACGTGATCTCCCTCATTCGCTCCGCCACCCACGCAATGGCCGAGACCTGACCCAGGCTTTTCAGCGACGTCGGTCAACAATGTGGCGAAAGATCATGCTCGCCCTGAACCGAACGTGCTTGTGTGGCGGCATCACCATGGTATCACCCGTTGCCGGGTTTCTCGCGCGGCTCTTCGCTATCTCCCTCACACGGAAAGTCCCGAACCCCCGCATGGTCAACTTTCTACGCTCGGCGAGCGCCCTCATCTGCGCATCCAGAACCACCGAGAAGAACTGCATCACCGCCTTCTGGTTAACCCTGAGCCTTTCTGCTACTTTCACGGCAACTTCCGTCTTCCCAAGCGTCATCCATCATCCGCTCCCCTTCCAATACGCTTCGCAGTCAATGATGCCGCCGAGCTTCTATGTCCAACCGAACACCCTCTATCCATGGCCTACACCGGTTTTTTCTGACAACCAAACTGCGTAAAATCCTGCAATAACCCTCATGATTTCCTCGTACGACTCTCGACGAATTTTTCCCTTCGGGATATACTCCAACCCCCTATGAACGGCCCTCCGGGAGCATTTACATGGCTCGTTGCAAGCACCCATCCTCCACCCTAATCTTCGAGGATTCCCAAACCAGACAGACCCACATCCAGATATACCAGTGCCGTCACTGCGGGGCTGTCCAGTCTCACGTCGTCGAAGCCTGCCGCGTCGAGGTCCACGACTGGAAGCAACTTCCCTTTCCAACCCTACCCGTTCGACAACAATTGCGCTGTCTCCTCGTCCTTGCAAAGCCGCCGGTCTCTTCCCTTTCCTACGCCCTACAGAACGAACACTCATTCAACCGCGCCCTCGCCTGACGTCACCTGACTGCAACGGCCAGCCCTTCACCACGAACGCCAGCCAAGGAAAGCCTCCGTCGGTGGCCCGTTCCCTTGGGCAATTCCCAGGCTCCCAGCGTTCCGGCGCTTTCCCAAGCCCTGAGCCGAGAAAAGCGCAAGCAGGGCAGCTTCCCCATCGCGGCCCAAACACACCCGAGCTTTGGAGACAAGCAAGATGCCCGACGCCTTCGATGCCCCTACAATCGAGCTCCTCGCAGATCGGCTCCAAACCCTGGCTACACAAGCGTATGACGCCGGCGATCCTCTCTATGCAGATCTGCTCGACACCAACGCAAAGCAACTCATCGCCGAAAGTCCATTTCACCAGACGTTTCCGGACGACATCTCCTGCGCCGCCAGAATCGTGGCCAGCATCGTGACCCTTTCGCCACATCCCGTCGACGGCATCCATCACATTCACGAACTCGCCTATCTCCTCCATCGCTGCGGCGCCGCGCTCGACATCCGCTTCCATTACGTCCATGGGCCGCGCTCCGACCAGCTCGCCATCGGTATCGAGGACGCCCGCGCCGACCGGCTCATTCGCGCCGGACAACGCAGAACCCGGCACGGCCACGGCTACAGCCTGTTTACCGGCCTCTACCCGAAACCCGACATGCTCGGCGACCTGAGCGCCGCGAGGGCCGCTGCCATCCTGCAGCAGGCGCAGGACACTCCGCAGTTCGCGTTCGAGCTCGCAACCTCCATCCTTTTCCTGCGCGACGACTGGGACTATTACGGCAAGGGTGAAATCAGCCCTGTCGACGAGATCGCCTGCCGCCGGGCACTGACCGCCACCGCGGACCGCATCTCTCAGGCACTTTCCCTGCTCCGCCAGCTCGGCCTCCACGAACCCTCGCCTCTACTCCCGACTACCCACAAACTCACCGGCGCCTAGCATCCCGGCGCGTATGCAAGTGCAGGAAAGCGCCTGTCGGTGGGGCCTTCCCATGCACCGGTTCCCGGCTCCCCCCTTTTGCCATCATTGCCTCCGCCCGATCCCGGTTTCGGCTCCAGAAACCCACTCCCGGCTTTCGGCCCAAGCACGCCATCAATACGCAACCGCCAGTCAAGGGAAGGGCGTGTTCCGTAAGCGTTGAGGCGGTCCGGGCTCTCCCCGGGTTGCCCCGCTTGCCTCTTCCTGCAAACAACAAGGCAGTGCCCAATGGCGACACCCGCTTCCGCCGCGGTCATCCAGACCGTATCCCTTGCCCATCTGTTCATCGCGCCCGAGAACGTCCGCACGACGCCTCCGGCCAAGAATGCCCAAGCCGAGCTGAAGGCCTCCATCCGCAATCACGGCCTCCTCGAGAACCTGGTCGTGCGCGCGAGCGATCCCGCCAGGAACGGCGACCCCCGTTTCGCCGTCCTCGCCGGCGGCCGGCGCCTGACCGTGCTCCAGGAACTCGCCTCCGAGGGCGAGATCCCCGCCGACCACCCGATCCCCTGCATCGTTTCCACGGCCGACACCCCGGCCGAGGAAATCTCGCTCGCCGAGAACGTCGTCCGGCTGGCCATGCACCCGGCAGACCAGGTCTCGGCGTTCTCCCGGCTTCTCGACGCCGGCGCCAGCGTCGCCGAGGTCGCCGCCCGGTTCGGAGTCTCGCAGCGCTTGGTCAAACAGCGCATGCGTCTCGGCAACGCCGCGCCCGAGATCATCCAGGCGTTCCGCGACGACCGCATCGACATGGACACGCTCCAGGCCTTCAGCCTGACCACCGACCATACCCGGCAGATGGCCGTCTGGGAGCAGCTCTCCGGCCTGTCCTACCGGCCCAACGCCTACCAAGTCTCGCGCATGCTGACCTCCGAGCGCGTGCCTTCAGGAGCCGCCATCGCACAGTTCGTCGGCATCAACGCCTACAAGGCCGCCGGCGGCACGTTCCTGCGCGACCTGTTCTCCACCCGCTCCACCACCTGGCTCGACGATCCCGACCTTCTGACCGACCTTGCCATGGCCAAGCTCACCGACGAGGCAGAGAAGATCTCCGGCGACTGGAAATGGGCGGTCCCCATGATCGAGGTCGAGTGGGCAACCACCGCCCAGCTGGGCCGCGTCTATCCCGTTCCGGCCGAGCCGACCGAAGACGAGCAGAAGGCGATCGACCTCCACCGCGAACGCATCGCCCAGCTCGAGAACACGGCCGAAGCGGACTGGACCGAGGAGCTCGGCCAGGAACATGCCGTCGCCTACAGCGAGATCGCCCGCATCGATGGCGAGGTTACCTCTCGCGCGGCCTACACCGACGAGGACAGGGCCATCGCCGGCTGCATCGTCACGATCGACCGCGACGGCAAGCCGAGGACCCTCACCGGCCTTGTCCACCCGGACGACATGCCCGACGAGCCCGAAGACGACGCCTCCCCGACAGCCAAACCGTCGGCCCATGACCCGGACCGCTACCGCGCTCCCGCCGACCGCAGCCCGGACCCCCACGCCGCCGCGCGCAAGGCCGCGGGCATCGGCATCGGCCTCGCCGACGACATGCGGGCCATTCGGACCACGACGGTCAAGACCCACCTGCAGAAGGACTTCGACGCGGCTTTCGACCTTCTGGCGTTCCAGATGTCGCGCGCCGTCTTCGCGGAGGGTTACAACTACCGGCCCACCAGTCTCGACATCTCGTTCACCCGAACCCAGACCCGGCCGGTCAACCGGGTCAACGACGCGGACTTCGATGCCTGGAACCCGAACGAGAGCGAGCTCGAGGACCTCTCGGATCTGCCTTTCGACTGGCTGGAAGACCCCTTCGCCCCCGGATGCTTCGAGGCCTTCCGCGCGCTGTCCATGGACGACAAGCAGAAGCTGTTCGCGGCTGCCGTCGCCCGAACGCTGAAGGGCCAGCTCGCCTTCGAGCACGCTGCCCTGCCGGAGTTCGAATCGACCGTCGCCCGGCTCGATATCGACTTCGCTTCGCAGATCCGCCCGACCGCCGATATGTTCTGGTCGCGGATCAACAAGAGCCAGCTCCTCGACATCGCCGGCGAGACACTCGGCGCCGACTGGGTCGTCTCGCACTCGAAGCAGAAGAAGACCGATCTGGCCTCCGCCATGGAGAGGGCCTTCGCCGCCGGCGACGTCCCGCTCGGTGTCACCGCCGCCGGGCACGCCGCCGCGCTTGCCTGGGCGCCTCCCGGCTTCGCAGCCTTCAACAACTTGGTCGATCTGCCGGCCGGGCAGCCGGACAACGACGACGTCTCCGAGGCCTCCACCGCCTCCGAAGCCGCCGACATTCCCGAGCCGGCCAACGACGATGCCGAGACCGCGCCGGCCCCGGAAGTTCCGGAGTTCCTCCGCAACGTCTCCTGACCGTTCGGCCAACATCCTCCCGACGCCCCGCCAGATCCGCTCTGGCGGGGCTTTTCTTTTTCGCGCCTGCACCAGGAAACCCGCCAATGAACGCATCCGCCTTCCCGCGCTCGATCCGGGCGCGCATCGACGAATCCACGCTCGACCGCGTGCCGAGGATGTTCTCGGCCAGCATCGAGGACATCGTCGCCGAAACCCTCCAGAACGCCCGCCGCGCCGGCGCCACCAAAGTCGATATCAAGATCGAACGCCCCATCCCCTCGGCCGAGCAATCGCACCACATCACCATCTGCGACGACGGCGCCGGCATCGCGGACCCCAGTGTCCTGCTTTCCTACGGACAGAACGGCTGGAACCGCGACCTCGTCGAACGCGAAGATGCCGCCGGCATGGGCTTCCTCAGCCTTGCGCGCATCGGCTGCACCGTCGCGTCGCGCCCCCAGTCCCTCAACGGCCGGGCCCATGACGGCTGGAGTGTCCAGCTCGAAACCGAGCACTTCACCGGCAAGGTTCCCGCCGCCGTATCCCGGTGCGAGCAGGCCCCGTGGCCTCACGGCACTTCAATTGCGTTCCTGATCCTCGATCACGTCATGAACATCCGCAACGCGATCGCAAACGCCTGCCTCTACTACCCGCTCCCGGTCACCCTCTCCGGACTCCCCGATTCACCGCCCCCGGGAGAACCTCTTCCCCGCAAGGACTTCCTCCAGTACGCAATCCACGAGGAATCCTGGGAAGGCATCCGGATCGGCATCCTCACGGACAGCCGCCATCGCTACCGCGAGCCCACCATCAACTTTCACGGCCACACAATCGAAACCGGCCTGCCGCATGAATCGTCCATCGACGGCCCGGACTGGTCCGTCCGTATCGACATCGAGAACTGCCCCGAGCTGGAACTCGTCCTCCCGGCCCGCAAGGAACTCGTCGCGACACCGTTCGTGCCGCGCATGAAGGAGGCCTGCAGGCACACCATCTACCGCGCCATGGCCGCACATCCCGATCCCCGCCCCAAATACAAGACATGGACCGCAGCCCGGGACGCCGGCATCCATATCGCGCCACCCCCACCACACCTGCGTCCCTGGCGCCCAGCCGACGCCGACTCGTGCGGCAATCGCGAATGTCCGCCCCGCGAACCGCTCTCCCCCGATCCCCTCCTCGTCGACTTCCAGGAAACCCCACCTCTCTCGCAGGCCTTCTGGCGCGCGGCCCAGCGAGCCGGCATCCACGACCGCCTGTATTGCCAGGATACCGACCTCGCCGGCTACGACTGGTACGACGCTCTCCCGAGACTCACCGCCGTCGACATCGAGGTCATTGCCGGCTCTCTCGCCTGGTCCCTCGACGATTTCCCGACGGACGACACCTCACCGGGTAGTCGTCCCGACGCCATCACCGCGCACCTCGGGATCAACCACGCCGACGGCTCCAATTCCGCGCTTGTCATCGACGCCGACCTTGCCTTCGCCGGCAACGAGGACTGCTACGTCGACGATATCGCGTCGCTCGTCACCGCCTCGAGCGACATGCAGCCCCACGACCTGGCCCACCTGATTCGCGAAGCCTACTTCTGCTATTCGGACGACGCCGAGTCCAACTCCTGGGAAACCCAGCGCGAGGACTTCGAACTCATCGCCAACCGTATCGCCACCGAGCTTCTCTGCTCCGAAGACGAAGCCACCATCGACGCGATCCGCAACGAAGCCTGCCGCCACCTCCTCTGGCTCGCTCCGCACAAACGCACCGTCACGATTTCGATCGAGGGCGGCAGGGTCCGGGTATCCCTCGCCGATCCCGAGCCCAAGGAGGCGGCGTGATGCCCGGGACCCTCTCCGTCCAGTGCTGCTTCGCGCTCTACATGTCCAATACCGTCCAGATCGAGGTCCCGGACGGCGAGGACATCGAAACCGCCCTCAACAGCGCCATCGAAACAGCAAACTTCGATCAGGGCTGGAAGCGCCTCGACTACGAAGGCCCGATCTTCATCGTCGCGGCCTGCAACGGACACAGCGCCGACCCCACTGAGTCCACCGACCGCATCGAGGTACCGTTCATCCTGACCGAACGCGGCCAGATGCAGGTCGACATTCCGTCCGACGCCAAGCCCGTGCCGGCGCCCGACGCGGATCCAGGCGCATGAAGGACCAGATCGTGGCCGCAGCCCGCATCATCCGCAAGCTGGAGAAGGCCGGCCTCTACTGCTTCGCCTCCGTCCAGCGACACCCATACGCTTCCGACCAGGCAAGGTCCTTTCGTCCGCATCCACCTCCCCGCACATGCGGACAATCCCTGCGAGTTCGGGACCTCCATCCAGATCGACGTCGATCCCCGGCATGGCAGGCCGGTCGTGCATGTCCTCCCCAGGAACGGATGCGACGAGACCCTCGCATCCGCCAGGCATGCCACCGCCAACGCCTTCGGCCAGCGCCTGCAGCACTGCCGCGCCGGCTTCGCCATGCGCCTCAACCTCTGACCTCTCCGCCTCCCATGCCCCGCCTTCCAGGGAAGCTCGACCCATGAACACAATATCCATCGAATTCCCTCCGCCCCCGGCCATCTCCTACGAGCGCCTGATCCTCTCCGCCTCCGGCGTCATCGCCGCCCTCACCGCGGCCGGCTACACCTTCACCACCACCATCAACCGCGAACCCTCCCCCATCCCCGGGCGCCCGGCCTATTTCGTCTTCATCGCGCTTCACGACAACGAAGCCAACGGCTTCACCCCGCGCACTCTCGTCGACATCAAGATCACGGCCGACGCCGCCGAACCCCTCGTCACCGTCCACGACACGTTTCCCGGCCGCTACCCCGCGCATATCGCGAAACACGAGACGGTCGAACGCTTCAAGCAGCGCCTCGCCCACCACAAGTTCCTGTTCCCCATGCGGCTCCGCCTCTGACCGCCACGGTTCGAAGCCAAGGAAAGCACGTTCCGGCCGGACCGGACCGCTCCGGTCCCCCATCGCTCACCGATGCCACGGGACCCTGCCCATGCCCCCGCTCGACGACTGCACCGCGCCACCCAAGCCCGCCCTGCCCCTCTTCGCACCGTCCCCGCACGCCGACCCCGGCGCGACACCGACCGCCAAGCTCACATCTCCCGCTCTCAGGCTCATAGGCGAACAGGCCGACATCCTGGACGAACGCGAGCTCGTCACCCTCCTTCTTTCCGGCTCCCGGCCGATTGACGAGGCCGAGGCGCTGGCCGACACCCTGCTGGCCGTCTTCCGCGACCCGTCCCGGATCCTTGCCGCCAGCCCCGGGCGGCTCCGCTCGATCCCCGGCATCGACAATAACGCCATCGTCGCCATCAAGGTCGCCGAATCCCTCGCCATCCGGCATTCGGCCGCGCGCCTTCCCGACACCGTCAACCCGATGCTCAACAACTACAAGGACATGGTCGAGCACTGCCGGTCTCTCATCGCGCACAAGCCGCACGAGGAACTGCACATCCTCTACCTCGACATCCGCAACCGGCCTATCGCCTTCGAACTTCACCGCATGGGCACCGTCAACAATGTCCGGGCGCATCCCCGCGACATCGTCATACGCACGCTGGAGCTCAACGCCACGGCCCTGGTTCTCGTACACAACCACCCGAGCCAGGTCGCAGAGCCTTCCCGCGACGACGTCGCTCTCACCAAGGAGATCAAGACCGGCGCCGCCTGCCTCGGCATCAAGCTCCTCGACCACATCATCATCACCAGCTCCGGCCACCTGAGCTTCGCCCAAGCCGGCCTGATCTGACCGGGCGGACCGACCGCCTCCTGCTCTTTCCCGCACAGGAGTCCGACCATGCCCGAACCCGGCAGCGCCACCGCATTCGGTCCCGTCATCTCGGCATATGTTGCGGCCAAGGATATGTTGCGGAGCGGTCGCATCGAACCGCCCACGCTCAGAACCTTCAATCTGACCGCAACATAATTTCCTGACGCGCTACCGTTTGCCAAGGTCATGTCTCCAACCAAAAGGAGAC